>CALCZA010000227.1 GCA_937906475.1 uncultured bacterium | reverse complement strand
TCCTGGTCGTGACCGTTCTCGTCCTCCATGTCGATGAGGCCGGTGTAGCGCTTGGCGATGTAGCCGATCGGCCCTTTGATGTCGGAGTCGCGCATGGTGGCGATGCCCATCATCAGACCGTTGTCGAGACGTAATTTGTCGGGCGCCAACGGTTCGCCGCGATCATTGAACAGCAGTGGCGAACGTTCGTGTTCGGCGCGCAATTCGTCATCGCTCAGCGACGCGTGGCCATCCGAGAACCGGATCTGGCACAGCGACAACCCGGTGCGCACTTTGACCGAGAAACTGCGCGGCACGATCTCGAGGTAGAGCGGGCCGGTGTAGCCGGGCGGAACCGTTTCGAAGCGGCCACAGTTGTCCGCCAGCAACCGCGTGAACAAGTCGAGTCGTCCGGTCGACGACTTCGGGTTCGCGCGGATCAAATGTTTGAGCGGTTTCTCGACGCGCTCCAGTAGCGGTACGATGTAGCAGTGGCCTTTCTCAAGCACCGCGCCATCAGTGAGGTCGAACGTGTAGAGCGTCATCTCCTCGAGGCGGTCGGCAACGCGGCAGTTCTCGGGCAGGAAGCCCGACCGCACGCGGTAGCCGCGCGTCGAGAGTCGCAGGTCGAGCGACGCCGGTTGGATTTGCGTCGGCGCGATTGCCGGGGTGGAGGTGAGGGCGCCCTGCTCGATCAGGGCGCGGATCTGTTGATGTACGAGGATGCCGTCGGTCACCCGGGAGACGGTAGCGAGAGAAGCGGGGCACTCAAAGAACTGCGCGGAACGGTTTGGTATTCTGTTCGTGGAGAACTACTAAGGTCGCTGACGCTGGTCGTGCAGTGGGGTCTTGACGTTCTGGCCACTATCGAGTTTGGTGCTGGGCGAAGAATCCAAAACAGGGCGTCAACTCGAGTGCTCTTTCTGCTGAGCACATCATGAGAGAAACCGTTTCGGCATCGATTTCCATGCAATCACGTTCGACAGTATTCCGCGGTGACATTTTCGGTGGCATAACCGCCGGCATCGTAGCTCTGCCTCTGGCCCTGGCCTTCGGAGATTCTTCCGGACTGGGGCCGACTTATGGCCTCTACGGCGCCATCTTCATCGGCTTCTTTGCCGCGATCTTTGGCGGCACTGCCTCACAGATCAGTGGTCCGACTGGGCCGATGACCGTGGTGACCACCGCGACCGTGATTTCGATGACGGCCGTTACCGGCAGCCTGGAGACCGCGATCCCGGCACTGGTGGCAACGTTTGTGCTGGCGGGGATCATCCAGATATTGATGGGGGTGGTGCGCCTTGGCTCGCTGATCAAGTTCATTCCGTATCCGGTGGTGTCCGGATTCATGAGCGGCATCGGCGTGATCATTGTGCTGCTGCAGATCTATCCGTCGTTTGGATTGTCGGGTCCCAAGAAGACCCTCGACGTCGCGATGAGCGTGTTGTCAGGCAGTGGTTGGGAGGGCATCAACTTCACGGCCTTCGGTGTCACGGCAGCGACGGTTGCGATCATCTACCTGTTCCCGAAGATCACCAAGGCAGTGCCGAGCGTCTTGATCGCTTTGCTGGCGTTGACGCTGGTGTCTGCGATCGCTGGTCTGGCGGTGCCGATCATTGGCGACATCCCGAAGGGCTTTCCACAACTGAAGCTTGATGGCTTGGGTGACATCCCGAGCGAGCTCTATGGAACGATCATTCTCACGGCGATCACGTTGGCCGCGCTCGGTGCACTCGACTCGTTGTTGACGTCGGTTGTTGCCGACAACTTGACTAAGACACAGCACGACTCAAACCGCGAGTTGTTCGGTCAGGGTATTGGTAATGCGGTCTCGGGCCTATTCCTCGGCTTGCCAGGAGCTGGCGCGACGATGCGCACGGTCGTCAACGTGGGGGCTGGTGGTTCGACGCGCAAGTCTGGCGCGATCCATGCCCTACTGTTGCTGGGGATCTTGCTCGGCCTTGGTACCTACGCTTCCTTCATCCCGAAGCCGGTGCTTGCTGGCATCTTGATTACGGTTGGTGTCGGCATTCTCGACTACCGTGGCTTGAAGCACATCGCCAAGGTGCCGCGCACGGATGCCGTGATCATGGTTATCGTGCTGCTGGTCACTGTATTCTGGAACCTGTTGATTGCGGTCGGTATTGGAACGGCCATGGCGATCTTGCGTCACTGGCCGGTGTTTGCGGCGATGGTCTCAAAGCGCGGCAAGCAAGCCGCGAAGACGGGCAAGGCCGATGCGGACTTCACCGGTTCGTACTGGGACGACCAGCCGTGGCAAGACGAGGTGCACGATTTCGGCGAGAGCGTGGTCATCCAGCGAGTCCGTGGCCCGTTGTTCTTCGCGTTTGCGACTGAGTTCCGCAGGCGCCTGGATAGCTTCCCCGATGCCAAGTTCGTTATCTTGCGTCTCGATTGCGTCGATTTCGTCGATCAGTCCGGTGCCTACGCGCTGCATGAGACGGTGCGTGGTTTGCAACTGCGCGGCGTGACCGTGCTGGTCGTTGGCTTGCACGAGCAACCTGCCGAACTGCTCAGCGAACTCGGGGTCGTACCCGGTGCCGTCCTGGCCGAGCGGTCGATTGATAGCTTTGCGAAGGCGGCTGCCTTGGTGAGCGCCTAAGCGACGGCGCAGTCCTGGCTCGGCCGAGTTCTAGAAGCTTAGGCCCGCGCCGGGCTTACTGAGCGGTCAGGTTCGTTGCTCGGGCCACCGCGCCGCGCCGCGTCGCATCAATTTGCTTGCGGCTCGGATGCAGTCTGCGGCTCGGTCGCGGCGGTGCCCGCCAGGTATTCCTTGAGCGTGAAGCTGTCGACGGCGATGGCTTCGGCGCGCGCTGCTTCGGCTTGCTGCACGAGTTCGCGTTCGTCGTTGCTGATGATGTTGGCTTCGGTTGCCTGGTCGAGCAGTTGCGCCGGTCGTGCCTTCGGTAGGCGGCCAGCCTTGACCGCGTCCTTGAGCTTGCGCATGACCGGTTCGGCATTGGTGCAGAGTTGCAGTGCGTGCTCGAGGCGGCCTAGCGCGCTCTTCGGGTCCTTTGGCACGTGCATGTTGCCGGTGATGCGGTTGCGTTGTTCGCTCGGCTTCAGCAGCGTCGCCGCCGCCTTGTGGCCGATCGAGTCGTTGGGTGCGGAGCCAATCGGGTTGATTCGTGCCATCAAGCCGCCGACCGTTCCAAACATGCCGCCGACCATCGGTAGGCGCAGGTTCTGGTAGATGCCGACGCGCGCTGCTTGGACGCGGGCGAACGCATCTTCGAGCGACCACTGCATCAGTGGCAGGTCTTCCTGCTTGCAGCCTTCGGCTTCGAAGCGACGTAGCACGGCACTCGCCAGGAACATCCATGAGAACCAGTCGGCGTAGCGGCCGGTCAGCTTCTCTTTGCGCTTTAAGTTGCCGCCGAACGCGCCCATGGCGACGTCGGACAGCAGTGCGAACTCGGCGGAAGCCCAATTCAATTTGCGCCAGTAGCGCTTGGTCGCACGGCTTCCCGGTGCCTTGGTTAGCCAGCCGCGGGTCACGCCGAGTAGGGCGCTGCGCACGCCGTTCTTGATGACGTGGCCGACGTGCGGCCAGAATGCTTGATCGAATGCAGCCCCGTCATTCTTGGAAATCGCATCGAGTTCTCGGAACGCGTATGGGTGACAGCGAATGGCGCCTTGGCCAAACACCATCAGCGTGCGCGTTAGGATGTTGGCACCTTCGACGGTGATGCAGATTGGCGTGCCCGAATAGGCGTTGGCCAGCAGGTTGCGCGGGCCGCGTGAGATCGCTGCGCCGCCGAGTACGTCCATGCCATCGTTGATGATCTGACGCCATAACTCGGTGGTGTTGTATTTGACCATCGCCGTGACGACTGCCGGCTTGTGGCCCTGGTCGAGTGCGCCGTTGACGAAGCGCCGGGCTGCTTCAAGCACGTAGGTCGAACCGGCGATGCGCGCGAGTGGTTCTTCGATGCCTTCGAACTTGCCGATCGGCAAGCCGAACTGTTGGCGGACGGCGGCATAGGCACCGACGGCGCGGGCGGCCATCTGGGCTCCGCCGCACGCGGTTGCGGGCAGGGAGATGCCGCGACCAGCGGCCAGGCATTCCATCAACATCAACCAACCGCGACCAGCGCCGCCGGATCCGCCGATGATGGCTTGTTCGAGTGGCACGATGACATCGCGCCCGGTCGTCGGGCAGTTGTAGAACGGCACGCCGAGCGGATCGTGACGGCGGCCGAGTACGACGCCCGTCGTGTCCGTTGGGATCAGTGCGCAGGTGATACCTGGCGTCGGGCCCTTGCCGAGTAGGTTCTCCGGATCGTGCAATTGGAAGGCGAGTCCGAGCACGCTCGCGATCGCGGCGAGCGTGATGTAGCGCTTGTCCCAAGACAGACGAAGCATCAGTTCGCCCGACTCGGCGCGGAACACGGTGCCAGATGCGCTGATGGCGCCGGCATCCGAGCCAGCACCTGGTTCGGTCAACGCAAAGCACGGCACTTGACTGCCATCGGCGAGCGCTGGCAGCCAATGCTGCTTTTGTTCTTCGGTGCCGTAGTGCGACAACAGTTCGGCCGGGCCGAGTGAATTGGGCACCATTACCGTGATTGCCAGCGGCAACGAGTGCGACGCGAGCTTTTGCACGACGGCGCTGTTGGCCGACGCGGACATGCCAAGCCCGCCGAAGTCCTTGTCGATCGCGAGGCCGAAGAAGCGTTCGCGCTTCAAGTAGTCCCAGACTTCGCTTGGTAGGTCACGCTGTTGGTGGACCTCCCAGTCGTTGGTCATTTCGCAAACGGTCGTAACGGGACCGTCGAGGAAAGCGCGTTCTTCAGTGGTCAGGTCCGGGTAGTCGGCAGCGGCCAGCTTCTTCAGCGATGGTTGGCCACTGAACAGTTCGCCATCAAGCCACACCGAACCGGCTTCGATCGCTGCGCGCTCGGTGTCGCTGATTGCCGGCATGAAGCCGCTCTTGACGAAGAAATTGAAGATGCGGTCGCTGAGCAATTTGCGCCGCAGCGGCGGCACCAGCAACACAACCATGGGCGCGAATACCAAGGCCATCAGCCACCATGAGGCGCCGAAGGTCCAGCAGCACGCGAACCAAGTCGCACACAGGATCCATAGTCGGGCTCCGAGGAACACTGGGCTCAGGATGACTACGGCCGAAACCGTCGTGATGAGCCAGGCGGGTAGGGTGGCGAGCGCGCCATATTGCAGGATGTCCATGATGCAGCGAATGGGCACCGATAGGCGCCGTCATCGTTCGTCGCTATCGGCTATCCGGTGCCTTCATCTAGTGCCGGAATCGCCCCGTGCTACCGGAGTTCCCTATGGCTCGGTGCGAAGGAGCGGCAGCGCCGGTGTCGCCGACCCCTTGGCCCGACCGGCAGCGCCAGTGTCACGGACCGATTGGCCCCAGCGTCGTTGCATAGCAGTCAGCGCTCCCGGCTGACGGGAGCAATCAGAGTTGTCGGCTGAAGAATGTGTCGCACCCGTGGTGTCCAGTCTGGCCTTCGGGGTCGACCTGCTCCGAGAAGCCAGCGTGCCGGTAGAGATTTTGCGCCCGATCCATCCACGAGGTCGTCTCCAGATAGCACCGGCGGTAGCCAGCATTCCGCATCTCATCGAGCACCAATTCGATCATGGCTCGGCCGAGGCCGAGTCCGCGGGTCGCCGTTAGATAGTACATCTTGCGGAGTTCGCAAACGGCCTCATCGGTATTCGTGCCTTGAAGGCGCGCGAAGCCAGCGCCGCCGTACACCTTGCCGGCTTGCGTCACTACATAGTAGGCAGAGTCGCTGGCCTGGTAGTGGCGGCTCATCGAGTCGACTTCGGTATCGTGAATCGCAAAGCCAGCGCCTTCGCAGCCGAACTCGGTCATTACGCTGTGGATGATCTGCGCGATGGATTGGTCATCTTGCAGGCGAATGGGGCGCAGGATCCAAGGTGCGGTCATCACGAGATCATGGCATGCGGGGGGGTGATCACCAGCGCGAGTTACTCGAGTCAAGTGTACTTGAGCCGTGGTCTGCCTGTGACCAATGGCCCAACTGGCCTTGCTTGGTGAAGAGTCGGTTGTCGCACTTGCCGTGCGTGCCCGGCTCTTTCATTATCGGAGAATGCGTACAATGTCGCTGGCCGCGCTCTTGCTGCTTTCGCTCGCCTTTGGCTGTGCCGCGCCAATTGCCACCGACCAACCGGTCGCGTTGCGTGGCAAGCCCAACATCGTCTTCATTATGGCAGACGATATGGGGTATGGCGATGTGCGCGCGCTCAACGCTCGCTCGAAGATCCCGACGCCGTATCTCGATAGCTTAGCAACTCAGGGTATGACGTTTGTGGATGCGCACACGCCATCGGCGGTGTGCACGCCGACGCGCTATGGCGTGATGACGGGGCGATACTGTTGGCGTGGCAGACTCAAGCGCGGCGTCATCAATGGCTACGGCAAGCCGGTCATCGAGAAAGAGCGCGATACGGTGGCGACGCTGCTTGGTTCGGCTGGCTACCACACGAATATCGTGGGCAAGTGGCACCTCGGCTTGGAGTGGCCGCGCGCTGAGGGTGCTAAGCAGGAAGAAATCGATTTCGACCAAGCGATCGGTGCAGTGCCCAATCGGTACGGCTTCGACCACAGCTTCATCATCCCAGCTTCGCTGGACTTCCCCCCGTATGTCTACATCGAGGACGGCTTGGTTACCGACTCCGAGGTGGTGACGCAGCCAGGTCAGCGTTTTCCGGCGTTCTTGCGCAAGGGACCGCGCGCGAAGGACCTGGTCATGGTCGATGTGCTCGATCATCTCGCCGATCACGCGTGTGAGGTGATCCAGACGCAGTCAAAGTCGGAGCAACCGTTCTTTCTGTATCTGCCGTTGCCGGCACCTCACAAGCCGGTGCTGCCGCACAAGGACTACCGTGGCAAGACGGGCCTCAACGACTACGGCGACTTCATTGCGCAGGTCGATGGTGCGGTTGGTCGTGTCTTGGCAGCGATCGAGGCCGCTGGCATCAGCGGCAACACGTTGCTGGTATACACGTCCGACAACGGTTCCTACATGCATCGCATCGACGATGCTGAGAAGAAGGATCATGTCGAAGACGTGCACGTGCAGGGCTACCGACCCGAACACCACCTAGCCAACGGTCCGCTGCGGGGCACCAAGGCCGACATCTGGGAGGCTGGCCATCGCGTGCCGTTCTTCGTGCGATGGCCCGGTGTGGTGGCTCCTGGCACGCTTTGTCAGCAAACAGTCTGCTTGACCGACTTCTTTGCGACGTGCGCCGAAGTGGTCAACCTGCCATTGGGTGATGACCGCGCCGAAGACAGCTTCAGCTTCTTACCGTTGATCTTGGGTGAGCAGTCTGAGCTTCGTGCTCCGGTTATTCATCACTCGGCCGCCGGCATGTTCGCGATTCGCTCGGGCAAGTGGAAACTGGTTGCCGGCAATGGATCCGGTGGCCGTCAGCAGCCAAAGGGCAAGCCGTTCGCGCAGCCGTTCCAGTTGTTCGACCTTGAAGCCGATCTCGGCGAGGTCCGCGATGTCGCCAAACAGCACCCGGAGATCGTCGCCAAGTTGACAGCGAGGTTGCAGCAGATCCGCGACAACGGGCGCAGCCCGCCATAGCTAGTAACTAGCGGGCTCGTAGCTGGCGTGCTTCGTCCAGCACGTGTTCCCATTGGAAGGCCGGGCCGGGATCTTGCTTGTTGGTTTGCACGTGGAAGTGGCCAACAACGCCGTCAAATTGGCGCAGTACCGATTCGGGCAAGGCGCGATCGATGATCTTGCCACGCGGGTCGCGCGGCGCATCGATGCGGATGCGCGGCAGTGCCTTGTTGAGTGCCGCGATCAACTTGGGCAACGCTCGGTACTGTTCGTTGGTGAAGTCGAATTGGTGGTAGGTGCGGCCTTGCACCCGGCCGCTGACAAACTCTGGTCTGGCCGGTCTCGGCACGTAGCCGTCAGTGCGGATGCCGGTCTCGGGCAGCCACTTGGGGAACTTCTGGCGCCAGCCTTGTGCGTCTTGCTCGTACCACCTGCGCATGTCCGCGTTGAGTGGCGACTTCCAGGCTCCTGGATGAGCGATTTCGATGCCGACCGCAAAGTCGTTGGAGATCGTTGCGTGCCAGGCTTTGTCTCGCACGTCGAGTGTTTGGTAGATCGTACCGTCGACGTCGAGCATGAAGTGCACGGACAGATTGCGCACGTCCTGCAACACCTTGAAGCATTGCCGTGAGCAGCCAGTTGTGTCGTAGTGCACGACGAATTGGTGGACCACCCGTTGCAGGTCTTCGTGACTGAGATCGCCTTCGCGCATGCCTGGCGGCAGACCAGATCGATGGCTGTAGCGGCGCTTGCCGTCCGCGGGTTGGCTGCGATCAAAGTGCTTGCCGCGAAGGTAAGCGCTGTAGCCATTGGGATCCTTCCAGGTGACCACATGGGTACCGATCGGTATGCGTTTGCCAGCAACGATGATGCCGTCGGCGCCGGCATCGGGCGTGAGCGCCGGTTGGGTCGAGATGGATCGAATGTTGACGCAGCGAATGAAGAGCAGCAGGCACACGCAGCCAATGCTGGCGCCGATACGCCAGCGTCGGCGGTTCGATTTATCGGCAGGCTTCGTCATGGTCTACTGATTGGTTAGAACCGGACGAACCCGATGCCACTCGGTGCTGCGCTGCCACGCTTCGGCGACTTCGAGCAGCGGCCCTTCGCCATCGAGTTGGCCGACCAGCGCCAGCAGGTGCGGGCGACCGCCGTCCTGTTCGCGAGTGCTCTTGGCAACGGGAACGACATACGTTGGATGTCCCGTCAGGTTGGTCGCCGTCAACGTCGGACCGCCGTGGGTGGGGGCGACCAGCACGTCGATATTGGCGAGCGACTTGTGCATGTCTTGGACTAGTTGCTGGCGCAAGCGACTGGCCTGGATGTATTCGACCGCCGGGATCGTGCGCGCGGAACGGAACTGGTTGGGCCAATCATTAGCGCGTTGGCCAGGTAACTGCTCGTCGTCACCGCTCCGCGTCAGTTGATCGAACGCGGCCGCCGCCTCAGCGTGCAGCATGACCAGCATCGATCCATAGGCGGCCTTTGGCAGGGTTACTTCGACCGGCTTTTGGGTCTGTTGTTCGAGCCAAGCAATGAACGCCTGGTCTTCGTCGCTGCGTGGCCAGCCACGCATCTTCAGGATGCCGATGCGCAGTTTGCTCAGATCACGGCCGGGTTGCCATTGCAGTCCCGTGTTGCGTGCCGAGGGATCTTTGCCGTCGGCTCCCCGCATCGTGTCGAACACGATGCCGGCATCGATTGCGCTGCGGGCGATCACTCCGACCTTGTCCATGGTCCAGGATAACGGCATCGCGCCGTAGCGACTAACGGCACCAAACGTCGGGCGCAAGCCACCGACGCCGCAGCGCCTGCAGGGCGACACGATCGAGCCGAGGGTCTCGGTTCCCAATGCGAACGGCAACAAACCGGCGGCGACTGAGCTTGCCGAACCGGCGGACGAACCGCTGCTGCCTTGCTCTGGGTTGAAGGGATTGCGGGTGCGGCCACCATGCCAAAGATCACCCATCGCCAAGGCGCCGAGAGATAGCTTCGCGCACAGCACGGCACCCGCTTCTTCAAGCCGTTGCAGCGGCGTCGCCTTGAGGTTCCAGATTTGGTCCTGGTAGGGCGCGGTACCAAACGTCGTCGGCGCAGAAGGCCACGCGAACAGATCTTTCGCGCCGTAGGGAATGCCGTGCAGCGGTCCGCGGTCGGTGCCGTCGGCGAGTTCCTGGTCGCGCTCGGCTGCTTGCGATAGCGCTTCGTCGCGCAGCAGGTTGACGACGCAGAATAAGTCGGCGTCGAACCGCTTTAGACGAGCGAGGCACAGTTCGGTCAGCTTGAGCGACGTTACCTTGCCTTGACGCAGCAGGCTTGCGAGTTCGAGCACGGTCGCGAACGCGAGGTCGTGATCTGTCGCTGGCATTGCCACGTCCATCGGGATGTCGATGGTCCTCGGCGCAGTTGCCGTCGCGCGCGGCACACCCATTGGCTGTGGATCGAAGTGCGTGCTCGGCGACATTTCAAAGTCGATCTTCTGCTGCCGCAGATTGCGGTAGTCGTCGCGCAGGCGGTCGAGTTGATCGTCGGCCTGGGCCCGTTCTTTTTCGGTGAACTCGAGTCCAGCAAGTCTTCCGAACGCCGCCATGTCGGACGGGTCGTCGCCTTTGCCAAGAGCGAGAGCGGCGGGCACGGCGCCGGATGCGAGCAGGAATGTGCGGCGATCGAGCGGTAGTTTCGGCATCGTAGTCAGGTTTGTGGTCGGCGACCGGAAGTCGACAGTTGCCGGGAGCATTTGGCTACCCCAACGTTATGTGGCAACCTGATTGTCACAGGCCCCAATCCTGATACCAGAGACTCTTCCGCATGCTTCGACAGATTCTTCGCCCATCCGGGCTGTGCATTCTTATTCTCACGACCGCGATCGTCGCCCAGCAGAAATCGGCGGCGCCAGTAGCCAAGTCCGCGACATCTCAAGCAGCGACGCCTCCAGCCGCGATGGCGTTGATCGGCAGCAAGGAGTTGCTCAAGCATGCGACCTTCTTGTCGTCGGACGCGTTGCAAGGTCGACTGACGGGCTCGCCCGGCCAGGCGGCCGCGGCGGAATACATCGAGGCACACTTCGCCAAGTTGGGTCTGGAGCCGTTGGGTGATGTGCTTGAGGACGACGATACCAGCAGCCAAGCGCGCTCCTTTGTGCAGCACTATGGCATCAAGCGCACGTTTGTGAAGGACTCGGAATTGCAGTTTGGCGAGACCAAGCTCAAGTATGGATTCGCAGTTCTTGGTGGTCGCGAGATGAAGGTTGCCAGCAAAGCTAAATTGCAGTTCGTCGGCGTTGGCCGCACTCGCGGTGGCCGCAGCGACCTCGAAGAAGATGAAAGCCTCGCTGGTAAGATCGCGGTCGTGGTTATCAAGCCGCCCCGCGGCACGATCTCGGCGGTGATGAGCATCGAGCAGAAGATGGGCATGTCCTTCTCAGTGTTTGGTCGCCTCGGTGGCACGGCGCGCAATCTCGGTAAGCGGGGTGCCGAGGCGGTCTTGTTCGTGCAGACTGAGGACAAGGTCGGTTTGAGCGATGTGCTCAACTACTTGGCTCTCTCTCCGGGTAAGGCGACGGTTGCTCCGAACTTCGCCGGCGCGGACCCAGGCATGGGCGCGATGATGGCGAGGCCACGCAAGGACGCGGTGCCGACGTTGGTCTTGTCGGTAGAGGCAAGCAACGCTGTGCTCGGCGAACTCGGCGTTATGCCGGAGCAACTGACTGAGTATCTCGCTGGCGATCGTGATGCCGTGGACTCCAAGAAGGATGTCAATGCGTCGCTGAACCTCCAAATCGGGCACGACGGCGACGCTCGGGCGAGCAACGTGGTTGCCGTTTGGCGCGGCAGTGATCCCAAGTTGCGCGACGAAGCGATCATCTACTCGGCGCACATGGACCACGTCGGCGTGCGCATGGATGGCGAAGTGTTCAACGGAGCCGACGACAACGCTTCGGGCTCGGCTGGCTTGCTGGCGATTGCTAGCGCTTATGCCAACGCCAAGGAGAAGCCGCGCCGCAGCATCATCTTCTTGTCGGTCTCAGGTGAAGAACTCGGCTTGTGGGGTTCGCAGTACTACTCGGACAACTCGACGTGGCAACTCGACAAGATCGTGGCCAACATTAACACCGACATGATCGGGCGTAGCGGCCCTGAGTCGGGCCCTGACGAAGTCACTGTGACGCCGAGTTACCGGCACGCCAAATACTCAACGATCGTTCGTGACTCGGTCGGCTTCGCCAAGCAACTCGGTGTTTCGTTCACCTCGGGTGACAAGTACTACCAACGTAGCGATCATTACAACTTCGCCAAGAAGGGCATTCCGGTGGTGTTCTTCTGTAGCGGTGAGCACGAGGACTACCACCAGGTCACCGACACTGTTGATAAGTTGGATGGTGCGAAGATGGAACGCATCGCGCGCTTGGCATTTTGGACCGGCTGGCATGTCGCGACGGTCGACCCAGTGCCACGTGGCCTTGGCCGCCAGAAGCAGTGGTAGTGGCGAACGACAAGGTCGAGAGCTTCCTGGCTGTCGGTTCGTTCGTCGTCGTTGGTGCGTCGACGAACCGCGATAAGTACGGCAACAAGGTGTTGCGTTGCTATGCGCAGCATGACCATCCCGTGGTTGGCGTGAATCCGCGCGCCGACGAGATTGAAGGCTTGCCGTGCTACGCGTCGTTGCTGGACGTGCCGGGATCACCCCGCGCCGTTTCGATTGTGGCGCCGCCTGCATTTGCCCAGCAGATCGTCAGCGATGCCGTGGCTTCGTCGGTGCGCCATCTGTGGTTCCAAACCGGATCGGAAGACGCGGCTGCGATTGCAGCGGCAGAGGCGCACGGTATCGAAGTGATCGCCTACGGCCCGTGCCTGCTGGTCGCCCTGGGATTTTGCGACGTTTAATTGCCGGCAGCTTGCGTGCAATCGCGACACCACCGCCAGTAACCTGAAGCCATGTCGTTGTCAGGCATCGTCCGGAAAGGCATTCCCGAACTCGAGCGGATGGCGTTCAGCGCCCCGGTTGCGTGTGTCTACAATCCGCTTGTCTACGCGTGGGATCTGCATCGGCAATACCTGGAGCGCTTCGGCCGCGGCAAGAAGCAGGTGGTGATGCTGGGCATGAATCCAGGACCCTTCGGCATGGTGCAGACTGGTGTGCCGTTTGGCGAAGTGGAGGCCGTGCGTAGTTGGCTTGGCTTGCATGGCAAGGTCAAGAAGCCCAAGGTCGAACATCCCAAGCGTCCGATCCTGGGGCTTGAGTCGCCCCGCAGCGAAGTGTCTGGCCGCAGGTTGTGGGGCTGGGCCGCGCAGCGTTTCATCACGCCGCAGCGCTTTGCGCGAAGGTTCTTTGTCTACAACTACTGTCCGCTCGCGTTCCTTAGCGAAACGGGTTCGAACCTTACGCCTGACAAGTTGAAGAAGGCTGAGGCGGCGCCACTGTTTGCTGCTTGCGACCAGATGTTGCGTCGCGTGATCGCCACTCTCGATCCTGAATGGGTTCTGGGCATCGGCACCTTTGCCGAGGCGCGCATCCGCAAGATTTTTGCCAACGAAGTCGAGAGTGGAGCGTTTCGAGTCGGCCGCATTCCGCATCCGAGTCCGGCATCGCCGGCGGCGAACAGGGGATGGGAGCGGCTCGCGGATGCCGCGTTTGCTGACCTCGGAATCACCTGCGGCTAGATGAATCTAGCCGGTGAACAGGTGCAGCAGTCGGCCCGAGGCTGGGCTGCTACTGGAAGCAGGCCGGCGGCCTACGAAGGCGGCCGAGGTGATGTTGCAGCGCCGTAAACAGCTTCTTGCGGGCGCGCATGATGCGAATCGCGACCGTGCCAGTCGGTAGCCCGAGTTCCTTACCAGCTTCCTGGTAGGGGCGTCCCTTGCGCACGCACAAGTCGAACACGACGCTGTAGTGCTCGGGAAGATCGTCGACCGCCTTCTGGAACGCGGTCATGAACTCCTCTTCGACCAACGACTCCGTTTCGGGCTTGGCCGGCACCGTGTCCAGGAAATCGCCTTCGTCGTTATTGTTGAGCGCGCTGATTGGCTTCGGCAACCGGTTGCGAGAGCGCAGCATCGTCAGCGCTTGGTTGCGGGCGACTTCAAACAGCCAGGCGCGGAAGTTTGTGCCCTGCCGGTAGAGGTCATGCTTCAGCAAGACCTTCTCGAACACTTCCTGGGTCACGTCGTGTGCCAGATGAGGATCGCGGATCATGCCCTGGACGAAGCGATAGATTCGCTTGCCATAGCGAAGGTCGAGTTGCGTGATCGCACTCTCGCTATCGCCGGCCTTGAGTTGCCGGATAAGATCCTCATCGGTCATCATGGCGTCGGCATCTGTGGGCGTCATGCCAGCGTCAT
>CALCZA010000226.1 GCA_937906475.1 uncultured bacterium | reverse complement strand
GCGGGCGCGACGGACGATCTTCGTCACTGCGGGCGCGGGCCGGACGCTCTTCGTCACGGCGCGGGCGCGACGGACGATCTTCGTCACTGCGGGCGCGGGCCGGACGCTCTTCGTCGCGGCGCGGGCGGGCCGGACGCTCTTCGTCGCGGCGCGGACGGGCCGGACGATCTTCACGATCACCGCGCGGCGCTTCCGCTTCGCTACGATCACGACGCGGGCGCTCACTGCGCTCACCGCGATCGTCATCGCGACCACGCGACTCGCGACGCGGGCGCTCTTCGCGAGCCGGAGCATCGCCACCGCCGCCTTCGCCGCCGCCTTCGCCGCCACCTTCAGCCGGATCGAGCAGCGCCTTGCGGCTCAGCTTGACCTTGCCGAAGTCATCGATCCCGATGACCTTGACCTTCACTGTGTCGCCAACCTTGACGACGTCGGTGACGGCGCGAATGAACTCGTTCGAGAGTTCGGAAACGTGCACGAGACCTTCTTGGCCTGGCAGGATCTCAACGAATGCGCCGAACTCCTTGATGGCCGTGACGCGACCTTCGTAGGTCGTGCCGAGTTCGATCTCAGCCGTCATCGAACGAACGTGGTTGACGGCCGCATCGACCTTCTCGCCATTCGTGCCGGTGATCGTGCACATGCCGCCATCTTCGATGGAGATCTTGCACTCGAACTCTTCCTGCATCGCGCGGATGTTCTTGCCACCAGGGCCAATGATGAGGCCAATCTTGTCCGGCGGCACTTGCACCGACTCGAGGCGCGGCGCGTTCGGGCTGATCTTCTTACGCGGAGCGCGCAGGGACTTCAGCATCTCACGAAGGATGTGCAATCGGCCTTCCTTCGCTTGGTCCAAGGCTTCGGCGAGGATGTCACTCGTGAGGCCTTCGCACTTGATGTCCATCTGCAGGGCCGTGATGCCACGACCGGTGCCGATGACCTTGAAGTCCATGTCGCCACAGCCATCTTCGCTGCCGAGGATGTCAGACAGGATCGTGTAGTCCTTGCCTTCCATGACAAGGCCCATCGCGATACCGGCAACCGGCTGCTTGATCGGGACACCGGCATCCATCATCGCGAGCGTGCCCGCACATGCGGTCGCCATCGATGAAGAGCCATTCGACTCCATGATCTCACTGTTGATGCGGATCGTGTACGGGAAGTCCGCAGCGTCCGGCAGCAACGACTCGAGGCCACGTTCGGCCAACGCACCGTGACCAATCTCGCGGCGACCGGGCGCGAGCATGCGCTTGGTCTCACCAACGGAGAACGGGGGGAACGCATAGTGCAGCAGGAAGCGCTTGCGCGGTTCCGGCATCAGGCCATCGATGATCTGTTGGTCATCGGTGCTACCGAGGGTGACCACACCGAGCGCCTGCGTCTCACCGCGAGTGAACAGCACCGAGCCGTGCACGCGTGGCAACACACCAACTTCGATCGTGATCGGGCGAATCGTTTCCGAATCGCGGCCATCGGCGCGCACGCCATTGAGGATCGACTCGCGCTCGCCAAGCTTGACGATGCTGCCGAAGATCTCGCCAGTCTTCTTGTTCCAAGCCTTCTCTTCAGCTTCGTCCGCACCCTTCGGGGCCGGGAACGCTGCCTTAGCGGCCTTCTTAGCGGCCTTGATCGCAGCACCGCGGACCGCCTTCGGGCCGAGCGTCGTCGGCGCCTTGCGCAGGTCCTTGCCGCACGCCTTTTCGATCTTGGCGATCAGCTTCTCGTCGCGAACCGGAGCATCGAACTCCATCTTCTCTTTGCCGGCCAGCGCGGTCAGTTCTTCGATCATCTCAACGATGATCTTGATGACCTTGTGCGCTTCGCCGAGTGCCTTGAGCACGACGTCTTCCTTCACTTCCTTCGCGGCGGCTTCCACCATCACGACGGCGTCGGAGTGGCCACAGACGGTCAGGTTGAGCTTGTTCTCGTCGCTCTGCAGCTCGGACCAAACCGGGTTGATCACGATCTTGTCGTTGATGTAGCCCATGCGCACGCAACCGAGCGAACGGCCGTGCGGCAACGAACTGACCGCCAATGCGGCAAAGCTCGCGATCGCGGCGATGACGTCGCCATCATTCTCGCGGTCGGAGGCGATGACTTGCGACAGCACTTGCACGTCGCGACGGAAGCCATCCGGGAACATCGGCCGAATCGAGCGGTCGATGATGCGGCAGGTGAGGATCTCCTTCGTCGAAGGACGACCTTCACGCTTGAAGAAGCCGCCCGGGATGACACCCATGGCGGACGTCTTCTCGCGGTAGTCGACCGTCAAGGGGAAGAAGTCCATGTAGTCCGGGGCGGTCGTGCTGTTGGCCGCAGCGAACACAACCGTGTCGCCGTAGCGCGCCAACACGGCGCCGTCGGAAAGTTTGGCCATGCGGCCGGTTTCGAGGGTCAGCGTGCGACCGCCGATCTGGCGCTCGACGATGAACGGGCCCGCAGTCTCAATCGCGCCGGTGCCGCCCTTCTTAGCGGCAGCCTTCTTGGGCGCGGCCTTCTTGGGCGCAGCCTTGCTGGCGGCCTTCTTAGCCTTCTTCTTTGCGGGTGCCTTTGCGGCGGAACTGCGCGCCTTCTTGGGGGCGCTGGCGCCATCGGCGCTCTTCTTGGTTGCCATAGAGTTGTTTCTCTTCTCTGACTGGAATCTAGTCTGTCTGCGCCAACGATTGCCGGAATGCCCCTACTTGGGGAACTCGCTTCCAGCTCAGGCCCTTCTGACCCGATCGTTAACGCGAAAAGGCGCTTTGAACTACGTCGTCCAAAATGCCGCTGTGCGCTGCGAGGGAACTTCCGCTCGCGAACGCGTGGCAAGCTGCGCTAGTTATGTCTGCGCGTCAGCTTGATGAGTGTGACACAGCAACCGAACCGTGCATCACGGGCCTCTGGCCCAAAATTGATGGCAGGGTACGACGGCTAACGGACGTCCTTCGCCCGTTGTCGCGAGGCCGCACGGAGCAAATATGCTTCGTGCGCCTCAGTGAGTTCTAATCGAGGTGCTCCTGGGTTTCCGCGGCACCCGCGACTCGTCTGCTTATCGACGCAGGCCGAGTTTCGCGAGGACTTCCACGTGCTTCTTGGGGTCGGTGCGACGCAGGTATGTGCTGAGCTTGTTGCGCCGGTTGACCTTGGCCAGCAGCCCGTGACGGCTGTGGTAGTCCTTCGGGTGACGCTTCATGTGCTCGGTCAGTTCTTTGATCTGAGCCGTGAGCACTGCCATTTGCACTTCAGCAGATCCGCTGTCCGTGTCGTGGCGGCGATTCTCGCCGATGATCTGCTTCTTTAGGTCGTTTCCGATAGTCATCCCTGTGTCCTCAGTAAGGTTTTCAGAACCAACGCACCAGAACAGGGCTTCCAGTTACGCGGTCGGCCATGCCGGCGGACCCGACAAAGCAGAGCAACGGACCTGAGTGGTCCATTTGGGCCAGCAGAATAGCGAAGGCCCTACCCCGACCGCAAGCGCGGCGGGCGATTCCCAGTAGGTCTTGTGGAATCTTTATCCGGCCAAACCGGATTCCGGAGCCTTAAAGGCAGCCTCATGAGGCTATCGGCGGGCTTGGCGGGCAATCTAGATGAAATCTGGGCTGGGGCGGGCGCCAGAACTGATTTCGAACGCGCCACTACCGGATCGAAAATGTGCCGGAGAAAGAGGCCTCGACGACGAGGTCGAGCCATTCGGAGTCCGCGTGCGTAGCTTCGATGAACCGCCATTGGTTGACCGAAGCCGCACCGAACGCCCGCCACGCGGGCACATCGCGCACGCCACCAAGAACCAACTTGACGACGGCGCCCTGGTTGCAAACTGCTGGTTGCAAACTGCTGTTTGCAGGCGGCTAGCGCTTCTACTGAACGATGCGATCAGGCAGACGCAACAGCAGTTCTTGCACCGCCATCTCCGCGCAATTACGCGCCGAAGCGTTCCGGCCGAGCGGCGAAGCGCCGACTCCACCAGCCTTGACGCTGCCCTGGATCGAACCGCTCCACAGTTGGGTGCCATCACCGGCAACCATCGCGGCGCCGATCTGGAAGTAGATGCGACGGTCGGCCATCAGAGTGCCTTCGTCCCACTTCTCGATGCGGATCGCGAGCACGCCATCGTCGCGGCTTTGCTTCGCCAGCGACGACAAGCGGCCCGGGGTCAGGATCGACTCACCAGCCGGCGCAGCGCCGATTTGTGACGCGTCGACCCAGTTCTCGGTCGTCGACGAGTAGCCGCGATCGACCAGGCGGCGATTGACCTCCTGACGCAAAAACGTCAGGTGGCGCGCAGCCGACGCGGTCGCGGTGCCATCCTCAATGGGAAGCACCCCGAGAACCGTGGGGCAGTTAGCGGCAAACTCGGGCGTTGCCACGAAGCTCGCATCGACCTGAACCGGATTCACTGCCTGGCATCCAGACAGCAACAGAAGACCAAGCGTCACGACACTCCCAACAATGGAGCGCGGCGACGTAATAAGGGACCAATTGACCATTTGACCGTACCTCGACAGACGTTCGACGCGACCATAGCAGCGGCGCGCTACTTGTTGAAGCACTGGCCTGCGGCATTCGCAGATCCCTTGGCAATCAATTGCCGGCTTGAACCGCTGTAATGGGGATAACAGCGGCGGTTTGGGGAGAACGCTCGCGTCGGAGCGAATATCCCATCGGGCGTGACAATTCAGACGACTACTGGGCCTCCACCTTGGCCAGCGTCAACGCCGCCACCGCCGTCGCCGTCGCCGTCCGCGGCGTCACGCTGCCGGCCGAATACATCCGGAGCGAGGGATGCCGAATGCTATAGGCACGCATGCTACCATTCGCCCACGGTGGCAGACGACGCTGGCCAAGGGGCCTCGCGCGTGCCACTACCGACTCGGAGAGTTCACCCGATGCATGCGAACTGGCTACTTGTTGTCCTGATTACGTCTGGCCTGCTTACCGAGTGCCTGTTCGCGCAAGACAAGAAGACGATTGAGTTGCCGAAGGACCCGCACGCGGTGATCGCTGCGATGCCGATCGCTGATCCCGTCGCAGATGGGCATGTCGTCACGGTCATCGATGGCGACACCAAGAAGCCGATCGCGAGCGCGGATGTAATCGTGCTCACCAATACGAATAGCGAAGCGTTTCGTAAGCGAGCCACGGAACTGCGGCAGGCATTACAGCAGCAGATTCCCGATCGCGAGCAAGGCCTTTTGACCATGTTTGCCATGCTCGGCACGAGGTATCAGAGCAATGCGGAAGGCATCGCCAAGATCCCGACCGGCGACGACACGGTCGCAGTCGTCGTATCCAGAACAAGACAGGCGCAATGGTCTCCGAAACTGGAGGGACCGCTGGAACTATCCGCGCCACGATTTGTCACCGTGCAAGTCCTCAACTCCCGAGGCAAGCCGGCGCGCAACGTTCAGGTTGGCGTCGGGCAACAATCCAACTACTTCCACGCCAGCGTTACTGGCAAGACCGACGCCGCTGGCAACTGCAAACTGCAACTACCCAAACGCCTTCGCGGTAACGACATGTTGGTCGCAGCACAGATCGCGTCAAGCAAGCGCATCGATGCAGCGTTTCAAGCCGATGCTATTCCAGACGAACCCCTGCAACTGCGCCTGCCGCCCTGCGGTCAAGTTCGCTTCATTCTCTACGGAGAAGACGAACGGCCATCCAAGGCACTGAGGCGTGCGGTGCTCAACTGGACCCTGACGAACGGAGGTGACATGCGCGGAGCGCGCATGACAACGGCGACGCAGCCAACCCAGCTCGACCCTGATAGCGCCATGTTCTCACATGTCGCGCTCGACCTCGACATCAGCATCTCGGCCTTCATCAAGGGTGTGCCCGAAGCACTGCAGTTCAAGGCCAAGGGGCCTACGCGCGAACATGAGATGATCATCGTCGACGGCCGCATCAACATTGGCCCACCGATCGTCAGCTTCCGGGTACTGGACCAGCAAGGGCAACCGTTAGCGAACAAGGATCTCGGCCGAGTATCCTACTCGGCGAACAACTACAACTACAGCTCCACCAAGACGGACGCCAATGGCGAGATCACGATCGCGTTCCAGGAGGAGCCGCCCGAAAGCATCTACCTACTGCGACGCGGCAAGAGCGAAGGCACCAACTATCGCGGCGCAGTACGGATCACCCTTGCTGAACTGAAACCAGGCAAACAGAAGCTTGCCGACGTGAAGTTGCAAGACGAACCAGTGATCGCATCGGGCACCATCGTCGACGCAGAAGGCAAACCCGTCGCGGGACTGTGGCTGCGTAGCCCGACCACAATCACCTCTGGCGATAGTGGTGGCGGATCCATCGGCCAGGAAAGGTGGTATCACGCCCACCGCGTGCGCACGGACGAACAAGGCCACTTCGAAATCCGTGAAGTCGCGCCAGCGGATCACGCCTTGCAACTCTCTGTCGACAGCAGGGATTGGGCTCCTCTGGAAGGTGCCTTCACGCTCAATGTTGGCGACAAGGGCGAGACGTTTTGCGTCGGTGTCGCAACCCAACTGCAAGGTGAGTTCCTTGGCGACCTCGAAGATACGCGCCTAAACCTCATGGCCATCAATCGCGCCACGAAGAAGGAAGTGCGCGGCTCCATGCGCAACGGCAAGTACGCGATTATTGGCATTCCAGCCGGCAGCTACGACATCACATTTGGCCGAAACGCCGACTACAAAATCGAAGACGTACAGTCCGCGAAGAAGGGGGAAGCTCAAGACGCTCGCTTGCGAAGCGACGAGTGGACCAAGCACTTCCAGATGCTTGAGACGACGGTCACCGACGAGAACGACAAGCCGCTCGAGGACATCACGGTTTGGTACTACGTATCGCGCAAGAACGGCCGCAGCGGCAGCGGTGCCCGCACCAACAAGGACGGCAAGGCGCGGCGGCTCGCACCATTCAAGAACTCATCGGTCGAGGCCAAGGTCGCCGGCTACGAACCGCAGGTGTTCGAGAAGGACCTCAAGGACTTGACGGTGCGGCTACGGCCGGTCGCTGCGATTGAAGTCCAAATCGTCGGCATGCCAAAGCTACTGAGCGGGGTGCTCGCGCAAGTGGCGGTATCCCGTCCGGGAGTGCGCATCAACTCTAGCGCTGGGAACGCACTCGCGAATGGGCGTGCCACGGTGCAACCGCAGACACTTGGCAAGTGCCAATTCTCGATCACGTTGCGGCCTGACTACCGGCGTGAGCTAACGAACCAGGACCGCCAAGCGCTGCGTCGCGCACTCAACCACGCCCCGATCACGTTCGAACTCACTGGCACCCGAAAGCCAACCGAAGCCAAAGTCTTCAAGCTCGATCAAGACACGATCGCCGACATCCAAGCGTGCCTCGACGAGGCCCGCGAACTCTTGAAGAAGAAGGTCGATTAAGCGGTCAGGGCCCTGAGTGCAGTCAGCGGATACATCGATGCGACGAAGAAAGTTCTCGTCTCACCAATCGTTCGCTACCCTGTGCTCATGATCAAAACCACCATCGCCGTGATGGCCAGCTTGATGCTGGTTGCATGCGGCAAAGGCGAGGACCCCAAGATTACGAATCCCGAGGGGCAAAAAGCCGACAGCGTAGTCTCCACCGACGTTGACTCCGACAAGGTTGACTCCGACAAGATCGACTCCGGCAAGCTTGACTCCGACAAGGTCGGCTCCGGCAAGGTGGCAGCCACCAACATCGATTCCGACAAGCTTGATTCCGACAAGATCGACTCCGACAAGCCAGTGCTTGTTCCGCGTGTTCCCGCACCGGCCGCCGCACCGGCCGCCGGTTTGACGCTGACCTACTTCAGCCTCGCCGGTTGACCCCTTTGCAGCAAAGTCGTTCCCATCGTGAATGGGATCGCAAAAGACTACGAAGGCAAGATGAAGTTCTCGGTCGCCGACGGCAAGAGCGACGCAGGTAAGGGTCGCATCGAGGCGTATGGCCTCGACGTCCACGGCATGGTGATCACCGACAAGGACGACAAGGTCCTCTGGAAGGAATCGGGTCACCTGCAGACGAAGAGCGGCATCAAGACCGCTATCGACAAGGTCCTCAGCGGCGAGTAGGTCGAACGCGAAGTGTGTGGCGGCAACCAACCGGTGCCGCTCCCTTCGACGTTACGGCATGCCCTCTGCAACTCCGTTGCTAGCAGCGGAGTCCTTCTGGCCCATGCCATTGAGCACCACCGGGTTGCTGCCAAGGAACCCAACGTTGCGGTGATTCTTCAGCCCCAGCGACGCTCACAACGAATGGACGGATCGAAGCAGCGACTAACGCTTGGCCAAGGCCAAGCGAATCGTCGAGCCACCATCGCTGCCGACCTTGCCTTCTGCTGCAAACGCGCCAGCCGCGGCAGTCGCATAGCTCACAGTATCCGCCAGCACTTGCTCGGCGATGTAGGTAGCGTGGTTTTCGAACGCCGCCTTGGCCACATCATCCGCCTCAACGGATAGCACAATACGATCGCTGACGTGCAGGCCGGCATCCTTGCGCGCTTGCTGCACAAGTCGAACGAAGTCGCGGGCGGTGCCTTCCTGCTCCAATTCGGGCGTCACCTCGGTATCGAGCACCAGGACCACATCGTTGGTCGACAGTGCGGCCGCCGTGAAGCCTTCCTTGGGCTGCAGTTGCAATACGTACTCTCCAGCGTCCAGCGTGACCCCGCCAGCCACCGCCTTGTCACCCTCCAGCTTCCAGTCGCCGCTGCGCGTCGCCGCCAGCACGTCCTTCATCTGCTTGCCTAGTTTCGGGCCAAGGGCCTTGGCATCGACCTGTAATCGGAACGTGCCATACGCCTCAAGATCCTCGGCGAACGCCACGTCCTTGATGTTGAGTTCATCCTGGAGCAGATGCACGAACGGCTTCATCTTGCTGGAATCCGCACCGGCCAACGTCACCTTCGGCAGTGGCAAACGTGTGCGCAGCTTGGCACTCTCGCGCAGCGATAAGCCAACCGAACAACCATCACGCACGCGGTCCATCTGCGCCGTCAGTTCTTCATCGTGCGGCATCAGCGTGGCGTCCGGCCAATCCGTAAGGTGCACCGACTCTTCGCCGGTCAACCCGGTGTAGACCTTCTCCGCAAGCAACGGCAGCATCGGCGCGACCGCGCGGCACAACGAAACGAGGCACGTGTAGAGCGTGTCGTAGGCACTCTGACGATCTTCTTCGCCGGTCTCGCCCCAGAAGCGCGGGCGACTGCGACGGATGTACCAGTTATTAAGCGCGTCGAGGTATTCCTTCACGTCCTGGCACGTGCCGGCCAGGTCGTAGGCATCCATGCGCTGCTCGACACTCTCGATCATCGCGCGAGTCTTACTCAACGCGTAACGATCGAGCACGGCCGTTTGGTCGTAGCGCAACTTCGCCTTCACATCATCTGCATTCGCGTAGAGGGTGAAGAAGTAGTAAGCGTTCCAGATCGGGTTGAGCACCAGACGCACAACCTCGTGCATCTGACGACCATCCTTGCTGATCGACAAATCGCCACCACGAAGGATCGGCGACGACATCAAGAACCAGCGCAGCGCGTCCGAGCCAACCGTCTCGAACATCTCCTCCGGGTCCGGATAGTTGCGCAGCGACTTCGACAGCTTGGCGCCATCGGCATCGAGCACGACGCCGTGGCAGATAACGTTCTTGAACGGCGGCTTGTCGAACAGCGCCGTAGCCAGCACGACCAACGTGTAGAACCAACCGCGCGTCTGCGCGACATACTCGACGATGAAGTCGGCCGGGAAGTGGCTCTCAAACCACTCCTTGTTCTCAAACGGGTAGTGCACCTGCGCGAACGGCATCGAACCCGACTCGAACCAGCAGTCGAGCACTTCGGGCACGCGACGCATGGTCGACTTGCCCGTCGGGTCATCCGGGTTTGGCCGCGTCAAGTTGTCGACGAACGGGCGGTGCAGGTCGGTAACCTTGACGCCGAAGTCGCGTTCCATGTCGGCAACCGAGCCATAGACATCGGTGCGCGGGTAGTCCGGATCATCGCTCTTCCACACCGGGATCGGCGAACCCCAGTAGCGGTTGCGTGAGATCGACCAATCGCGCGCGTTCTCCAGCCACTTGCCGAACTGACCATCCTTGATGTGGTCCGGGATCCAGCGGATTGACTGGTTGTGCGCCTGCATGCGATCCTTGATCTCCGTCACATTGACGAACCAAGCACCCGGCAGCGCCTTGTAGATCAACGGCTCGCGCGTGCGCCAGCAGTGTGGGTAGTTGTGCTCGTAGGTGACGTGGCGAACCAGGATCGAACGATCCTTGAGGACCTTGACGATCTCTTTGTTGGCATCAAACACGAGCACGCCTTCCCATTCCGGGATGTCACTCGTGTAGCGACCGCGATCATCGACCGGGCACACCAGTTCGATGTCATTCGCTTCGCAAACTTTCTGGTCGTCTTCACCAAAGCCGGGCGCCATATGCACGACGCCGGTGCCTTCACTGGTATCGACGAACGCACCGGGCAGCACGCGGAAGCAATTCTCGCGCCCCTTAAAGTAAGGGAACATCGGTTCGTAGGTGCGACCAACGATGTCGGAGCCCTTGAGCTTGCCGACTTCTTCAAAGTCCTTGAGCTCCTTCTTGTAGGCCGCGCGGGTCGCGTCCCCCATCACGAAGTATTCGCCTTCTTTGTGCAGGATCGCGTAATCGATGTCCGGCCCAACCGCCAACGCCAGGTTGGACGGCAGCGTCCACGGCGTCGTCGTCCACACCAGGATATTCAGGTCACCAGGATCGCCATCCTTCTTGTGCAGCTGAAACTTCACCGTCACCGCCGGATCCTGGCGCGGCCGCGTCGAGTCATCGATGCGCGTTTCGAAGTTGCTAACGGGCGTCTGCATCGACCACGAGTACGGCATCACCCGCTGGCCTTCGTAGGCGAGCCCCTTCTCATACAACGTCTTGAACGCCCACATGACGCTCTCCATGTAGGAGAGGTCCATGGTCTTGTAGTCGTTGTCGAAGTCGACCCAGCGCGCCTGACGCGTGACGTAGTTACGCCACTCGCCCGCATACTTCTGCACGCTGTCGCGGCAGGCGTCGTTGAACTTGTCGATGCCGAGCTCAAGGATCTGCTCGCGGCCACTGATCTTCAGCTGCTTCTCCGCTTCCATCTCGGCCGGCAGGCCGTGGCAATCCCAACCAAAACGGCGTTCGACGCGACGGCCACGCATGGTCTGGTAACGCGGCACGACGTCCTTGACGAAGCCCGTCAACAAGTGGCCATAGTGCGGCAAGCCATTGGCGAACGGAGGTCCGTCATAGAAGACGTATTCGTTGCTGCCCGCTTCGCGCTGCTCGACCGACTGCCGGAACGTGCCGTTCTCCTGCCACTGCGCCAGAATCTCCTTCTCCATCACGGGGAAGTTGGCCTGCGGACTTACTTCGGGATACGGCTTACTTGGCTGCTCGGTCATTGGGACAAGCAGTGTGGCGAGGCGGTTGCTCCGGCGCAACTTCGGGGGCGGCACTTCGGAGATGGCACTTCAGGGATGGCACGCCCGCGGCACCCCGCAAGTTCGGCCAGCTACCGCCGCTCTGGCCAGCTACCGCCGCACGCCGCCAACCGTCAACTCGCTACTAAGAAGAACCTCAACGCCGTAACGCGCTCGAACCACGGCAGCAGTGGCGTCCGCGTGGCGGTCACCAGGTCAAGGATCGAGAGGGGGGGGACAGGCCGTCGTGCCCGCCGATGGTTGCGAACCCGCAACCGCCAATACTTCCGGTAACAGGCCCGTTCCAGCCGGATCCCCGCGCGTCATTTGGTCGACGCTGCCATTGATCACAACGCTGCCGCCGCCTAGCCATTCGCGAACGGCAACTCGGCTTCGTCAGCATTGACGCCTTCGAGCTTGAGCAGCGCGCGCTTACGATCGATCCCACCGGTGAAACCCGTCAACATGCCATCGGCACCAATGACGCGGTGGCAGGGCACGACAATCGTCAGTGGATTGCGGCCGTTGGCCGTGCCGACCGCACGAACCGCCAACGGCTTGCCGATTGCGGCCGCCTGTTCGGCGTAGGTGCACGTCTTACCGAACGGAATCTCTCGCAGCGCTTCCCAAGCAAGCAGTTGGAACTCGCTGCCGACCGGATCCAGCGGCACCTCAAAGGCCGTGCGCTTGCCGGCGAAGTATTCACCCAACTGCTCGGCGAGGGTCACCAACGTTTCAGTCTCTGACATGCCCGGCGAAGCTGACACGATGTCGCCGCGCACGCCATTACGAGACGGGTCCGAATCGGAGAACACGATGGCGCGCACCCCACGTTCCGATGCAAACGCCACTAGCGCCCCCAACGGGCACGGAATCACTAACTTCGCTAGCCTATTGCTACTGGGTTCGTTGTTCGGGTCGCTCATATGTTGCTGCCACCTACTACCTTCGCAGGTGCCGGCGGATACATCCACAAGGAAGCAATTGCCTTAGTTCGAGAGAGCCGCAACGACAACGACCGCTGCTCTAATTACCGCAAAGATACGATCTCTCCGAGGCGAAATACCCGACCCGACGATTTGCGCAAACCGAGATCACTGGCCGGAAACACGTCGGTGCGATCCAACGCGCAAACGGCGATTAGGTCAGCGCTCAAGGTCCCAATGCCCGCAAACAACGAAAGTCGCGCTGCTCGCCAAAGGCGCAATCATGCGCTCGACGTTGCCGACCACGCGATAGGGCACGCGCAACCTTGTAGCTGGATTCGACGAGCAGACCGCGGGTCACATCGACGCGCGCGACAGCCAACGTGCATCGCGATATCTTCCGAACTCGCATCACCGAGGTCGCCGTCGACCACCAAGCGCAGAACGTGCGTCACCTGCGGCAACGTCGCGGACACCCCCATCTCGGCAAGCGATTGGGGCGACAGATCAGGCACGGGCGTTGGCCGCCAAGCAAACCCGGATGCGACGCGCGCTCCGTCCGGGCGCCATTCGCCCGTAGAGATGAGCTAGGAGCTATTCCCCCCACGCGCGCACGAATTCCTCCAACTCAACACCCAACGCATCAGCAATGCGATTGATGTAGTTGAAGTAGCTGACGACCTGACTGACGTCGTGGATGGCAGGATCGGAGAACCCAGCAGCGCGCAATGCATCGACTTCACCCTGGCACATCGCCGCGGGATCGGCCGTTAGCTTCTCGGCGTATTCGCACAGCGCTCGGTCCGCGTCGGCGAGTTTTGCCGTCCGCCAGTCGCGCGCAATCGCGTCCACGTAGGCATCCGCCTCCGCATCCGTCGCGAATTGGTCAACCTCAGCACGGAGGTCATGGGCGTGGCTACGCAGTCAATACACGCAATCGTTTTGCCTACTGACAACAACGGCCAACATCTCGCGTTGCGCACGCGACAACGGCGACTCGCCATACATGATCGCCTTGTAAAGCTGCATCGACGCCCGCAGCACCGCAGGGTTGGGCGTCATGATGCGAACGATGTTCCAGACGCGACCGGCCCGCTTGGCCGAAAGATCTAGCTCCCGCTTTGCGTCGCCCGTCGCGTCCGCGTCAGACACCTGTTGGATGTAAGGCATGCGCACAGCATGGCGCGTCGGGTGCCGTTCGGCATGCACCTGATTCTGGGAACCAAGGTCACGAAGAAGTCCGGAACAGCTTACGTTCCCAGCAATGGCTAAACAGAAGTTGCTCCTGGGAATGCTATTCGTGGCACAGAGCCTGCTTTCCGGATGCGCCATTCGCCCGTCCACCGCGGCAGCCGACAAGCCAACGATCATGGTTAAGTCGGTGAGGTTGCCGGCACGCAGCTGGCTGCCGTGGTTCACGCGCTTCGCCGAGCACACCTGGATTGACTTCTACCACGCCGGCACATGGCATCGCGCCGAGTGGAACAACGTCGACCACATCATCATGTTTGAGACGAGTGCGACGGCAGCCTTCGCCGACGTGCGGTGGGAACGCGAGGTCGCAGTGCACGAACAGTTCTCCGGCGAATGGACGGTGCCGATCATGGCGAAGATCCTTGAGATCGCGACGGACTACGAATACGCGAAGCATTACCTCCCGTGGCCTGGCCCCAACAGCAACACGTTCGTCAATTGGTTAACCAGCGAAGTCGGCTTACCGATCGTGATGCCACCGACGGCAATCGGCAAGGACTACACGACCTGGCTGCACGCCGGCATCACGGCAAGCAACACCGGGATCGAACTCGAAACGATGCTACTCGGTGCCGAAGTCGGCTTTCGCGAAGGGGTCGAAGCACACGTGCTCGGCTTGACGCTCGGCGTCGGTTTCTGGCCACCGGCCATCAAGTTGCCGTTCTTGCCAGCTATTCCAGGTGGCTGGTTCGGGCCCAAATAGAGTCTAGCGAACGCGCTTCTTGCCCGGCAGTTCGCTAGCAGGGATCGACTCATACGGACGCGGCAACTGCGCCTCAGTCTCGACTAACCATGCTTCGAGACGCGTCCGCATCTGCTCGGCCACACCAGGACGCCTCGCATACAGGTTGTCGCGTTCACCGAGATCCGCGCCCAGGTCGTATAGCTCATGGTCGTCGTTGTCCCAGTGATGGATGTACTTGAGGTCCCCGATGCGCACGATCGAGCCCATGTCGTTCTTACCGTGGTAACAGTAGTGCGGGTAATGCAAGAACACCGCATCGCGCTGTAGCGAGCCGTTGCCGGACGCAACCGACAACAAGTTCTCGCCGTCAAAACACGAGTGCTCGTAAGCAACCCCCGCTGCCGCCAAAAAAGTCGGGGCGAAGTCCATCGAGATCGTTGGCGTGTTGTCCACGGCACCAGCGCGGCAGTGACCCGGCCACCGCATCATCATCGGCACGCGGATGCCGCCTTCGTAGAGGTAGCCCTTGCCGGCGCGCAACGGATCCGCGACAGATGCGCCTGGCATTTGGCCATTGTCAGAGGTGAACACCACCAACGTGTTCTCTCTCAAACCACGCTCATCGAGGGCGCGCAAAACGCGCCCCACGGCTTGGTCCATGCCTTCAATCATCGCGCGGTACCGCGTCGGCATATCCGGTTCTTTGACGGTGCCATCCACGTTGCGTTCGTCGGTGTACTTCTTGTAAAGCTCCGGCGTCGCTTCAATCGGGTAGTGCACCGTGTAGGGCCACAAGCACAAGAAGAACGGGTTGCTGTCGTCCTTAACGGAATCGATGTAGTCGACAGCTTCCTCCGCCAACAGGTTCGGCAGGTATTCGCCCGCCTTGCCCTTCTGGTAGTTGGGCATCTTGATCGGCGCATAGAACGTACCCGGCCCACCCATCGCGTTGCCCGCGACATTGACATCAAACCCAAAGCTCTCCGGAAACAACGACGTATCAGTCGTCTGCCAATCGGCGCCGGCGAGATGCCACTTGCCGACGAAGCCGGTGTTATATCCGACAGCCTTAAGTCGCTGTGCAATCGTCGTATGCTGCTTCCCTAACACATGCAGCGACTTCGCAGGCCCCCACTCGCGGCCACGACGCGGGTCGTCCTTGGCACCTTGCCCGCGCGGTGCGTCGTAGAAACTCCAGCGATCGGGAATGTGGTTGGTCACCTGCAAACGCGCCGGCGCCAAACCGGTAATGCACGCCGCGCGCGTCGGCGAACACACCGGCGCCGCCGCGTAATAGTTCGTGAAGCGCGTGCTCTGCTGCGCAAGCCGATCGAGATTCGGCGTCACAACGTTCTCGTTGCCCTGCGGATGAATATCCATCCAGCCGAGATCATCGATCATCACAAATACGATGTTTGGCCGAGTCGCCGCCGCGCCCGCCACGGGCACCGCGCAAGAACTTGCCGCAATCGCACCGGCAACAAGAAGTGGTCGCAGCATGTAGCTCATGGGTCGATGCCGAAGTGATACCATCACCGCGCAAACCATGCTCAAACTTGCCTCGAAGATCCGAATCGGCACAGGAATCGCCACCACCCTTGCCATCGCCGTCAATCTCGGCAACGAGCAAGCCCCAGCACTCGATAAGGCCAATAGCGCGCACTACCAACCGGTCGTGCAAGACATGCACGGGTGGACCGTTCACGTCGACCCTGCCCTGCTCGAGGGCCAAGAGAGTGTCCAGGGCAAACGCGCCTTGAGCATGCTGGCAAACCACCTCGAACGCATTTCCCTGCTGCTAACTGGCAAACAGTTGCAGGACATGCGCCAACTCGAACTTTGGATCGAGCACCGGCATAAGACGCTCCAGAACATGCAGTACCACCCAAGTGCTGCCTGGTTGCGCAACCACGACTGCGACATACGGCTCGCGAAGAAGGTGCACATCCCAATCGCCAGCCACTTGCTGTCACGCGAGCAACTGCTGAAACACCCCGCCGTGGTCCTGCATGAACTGGCGCACGCCTACCACGATCAGGTCCTCGGTTTCGATGAGGAACGAGTCTTCAACGCCTTCAAGGAAGCACGCGATAGTGACGTCTACAAGCGCACGATGAGTCATCGCGGCAAGACCGTTCGGCATTACGCGTTGTCCAACCACAAGGAATACTTCGCCGAGGGCACGGAGGCGTTTTTTTATCGCAACGACTTCTATCCATTCGTGCGGGCTGAACTGAAGCAGGCGGATCCAAAGCTGCACGACTTGCTCCAACAGATCTGGGAACGCTGATCCGGATGCACGGATCGG
>CALCZA010000225.1 GCA_937906475.1 uncultured bacterium | reverse complement strand
GCTGATCGTGACAGACGTTGGGCGGACGTATCGGCGGGCCATTCGTGACCTAGCCCACCGTCAGGGATAGCAGCAAGTCCATGAGTCGATCGTTCCAACACCTACTCCTTGCGCAGTGCGTCATTGCCGGCGCGGCGGTCGCGCAATGTCCAAACAGCTGGACGGGGAATCTCTCGTTGCCCGTGCCCGCGGGCGTCCTTGAGTTCGCTGAATGGGATCCGGACGGTGCCGGTCCATTGCCCGCGCAGCTGGTCGCGGCTTGCCAACCCTTGCCAGGCAGTGCGCCGATTGTCATCGCGTTCAACGACTTGACTGGCACCTGGCAACCGGTCGGCGCATTGGGGTATGCCCACGCTACGGTGGTTGAGCCGCGCCCGACTGGAGAGCTTGTTGCGGCTGCGTTCGACCCGACGAGCGGGCCGACCGCGCATCGTGTCGCTCAGTGGGACGGCACAACGTGGAGTCCTCTCGGTGGTGTGTTCAACCAGCAGGTTGTCTGTGCGGCGATTCTGCCGAACGGCGACGTGGTGGTAGGGGGCGATTTCTGGAACATAGGCACGACGCCAATCGCCAACGTCGCGCGCTGGGATGGCGTCGCGTGGCACGCGATGGGCTCGGGCCTTGGCCAATACTGTGACGAGTTGCTCGTGATGCCGAACGGCGACCTTATCGCAGCCGGATTGTTCGGGGTGTCGCGATGGGATGGCGTCGCCTGGAACTCGCTCAGCGGTTCCGTTATCGGGTGGGGCTTGTCGCTGGCGCACGACGCCGCCGGCCAGCTTTACGCGGGCTCAAAGTACAACCGGGTCAGACGTTGGGACGGTTCGTCGTGGACTGCACTCGGCGGGCCGGTGTTTGCGTCTGGATACGCATTCGTCGAAGACCTCGTTGTGTTGCCCAATGGCGACTTGCTGGCCGCCGAAGGCAACCAGAACGGCTCCCCATTGTCTGTACAGGTGGCTCGCTGGAATGGCTTGGCTTGGTCTCCCGTCGCGATCGCAGATGGTCCTGTGATGGCGCTCGCGGTGCGGCGCAGTCGCGGCGTCAACTTCGACGTGGTGGCCGGCGGTCGAATGTCCATGGTCGCCGGTGTCCCGGTCACTCGCATCGCACAATGGGTAACCTCGTGCCCACCGTCGATCACGACCTCGCCGAGTGGTTGCCCGGCCGGTGGCCCGGTGCTCGCAGTCGAGCCGGCATGGGCCGGTGGGACTTGGATTGCGCACGCGTCGGGCCTGCCTCAGCCTGGATTCGGCGTCAGCGTAACGGGACTCACCGCGGCGGCGACTTCGCTCGGCGCGCTGCTGCCACAGGCTGCGCCTGGCTGCACCCTTCTGGTCACTCCCGACGTGACGGAGCTACTCACGGTATCCAACGGCGAAGCATCTACGACCTGGACTTTGCCGAACACTCCGATCCTCGCCGGCGCGACGTTTCGGCATCAAGTTGTCGCGATAGCCGGTGGGGCGAGCATTACGTCGGTCGTTGCCACGGCAGCGGCGACACTGACGGTGGGCGTATTCTGAACGGTCAGATAAACCGGGTCGAAGACCTTTGCCGCTCAGTTGCCCGCGCCTGCATCAGGTAGGATCGCCGCCCAACTCTCATAAGGCCCCAGGTTGTCAATAGAGAGAACGGTAGTTCTAGGGTGTCTGCGACACCCCGTTCACAGGTTGCTGAAAGGACAACGCCGTACCGCTGAATCGGCGACGGTGCTCTGCTTCGAAATTCAAACCTTGGGCGCGGGGAGAAGACCCTGCACCAAACACTCATCGAGGCTCGCATCGGTGGTCTGCGTTGCCGAGGCGGTGCAGGCCGATGTGCCGGTCGTTAGCCGACCGGCGTCCTAGAAACTGATCGGTACCCACGACCGTCCTCATCAAGAGACAGGCTCGCTGCGGTTGCAGCGTCCAGTTGTGCTGAGGATCGATCATGGGGCAGAGCACCGGACCGTCGAGTCGACGACCGGTTATGGAAAACGGAGGGGAGCAGGCGTCCAATCAAGCCTGAGGCGCGAATGGCGCAGTGTCCATTAACTCGGCCGAGCCTGTTTGGCGTCGAATTGGCCACTGCGAGTTCGTCGATGACCAATGACTGATTGCTGGTTTCGGTCGAGTGGCCAGAGCGGTGGCTCGGTTCGATGGCGGCAACCAGCTTGTTAGCTTGGACCAAGGCCCGCAGGCCGAACGTCGATAGCTGCGTAGTAGTCCGCCGAGTCGGTCAGTCACATCACCGCTGGAATGCGACTCGTGTTGCCTGGGGCGATCGAGGTGCTGAGACCTGCGCCTTGGAATATCGGGCGCTGGTCGCTAGCGGATCGAAGGTGGCTGCAGGATGAGCACCTCAGGCTCGACCGCTGCCTCGAGTTTCATCCTGGCGATGTCGGGGGACTGGCCGCAGACCCAGATACCCTTGTATGAGACGCCAGCGACGTCGAGGAAGCGCAGTCGGAAGTTACCGTTGGCGTCGATCGCCGAGCGTGCAGCCAGCCACTTGTTCACCATTTTGCCGAGCGAGTGCAGGGCGCGTCCCTGTTGGTTTTTGGCGCGCACGTCGTGCGAGATGTGGTTGACGTGGAAGGTGGCGGTGACGGCTGGCTGCTGCGTCGCCAACAGGATCGTGCCACGGCGTTCGCTGAATGGTTGCAACTGTGGCGAGAGCTCGCGGTCTTTGGCGACGGCTACGATCTCGTGATGCCATCCGAACTCGTCATAGATGAACAGGGACCACTTGCCCGTCTGAACCTGCACACGCAGGGCGCCGTGCAGGTCGAGCGTCGTGCGCAGGGTTGTGCTGCTGATCGCCAGTTTGGTGATCGGCAGAGGCTGCAGCACGACCCGTGCGCGTCGTGCGGGCGCGCCGGCAATGTTGCGCACTCGCAGCGTCAGCGTTGGCAGTAGGCGTAAATCGATATCGGTCACGCCCTCGCGATTCGGCTGTAGCAACGCGACCGAACTCGCGAGTCGCGGTCGGCGGGTTGTGACCTCGGGCTTGTGTTGGGCTTCTGCAGGCAGGCAAACAAACAAGCCAGGCTCTCGGTAGTTCGAAGGCATGCCCTCGAATCGATACTCACCCGCAGCATTCGTGCGCGCATGGTAGGTCGTTGCAGGCAGGGGGCGTCGCGAGGTGCCTACG
>CALCZA010000224.1 GCA_937906475.1 uncultured bacterium | reverse complement strand
GTGGTCGACCCGGTGACCCAGCAGGTCGTGTTTGAAGTGCCCGCTGGCGATCATCCGCGCACTCTTGCCGTGGCACCTGATGGCACGCTTTGGGTTGTTGCGCAAGACGATGCAACGGTGCGTATCCTGGCCGGCACGACCGGGACTTTGCTGGCAACGTTGTCGTTGCCGCTGGGGTCGTCGCCATATGGCATCGCAATCAGTCCGGATGGAACGGCCGCTTATGTGACGCTTCGCGCCTCAGGCCAACTGGTGCAGTTCGACCCCGTCACCCGTCAGCAGGTCGCGACGCTTCTGGTCGGCGCAGAGCCCAAGGGGATAGCCATCGCAAGCGATTCGCAGCGCATCTTGGTGACGCGCTTCTTGTCGGCCCCTGCGGTCGCTGGCGGCAACCCGCCAGCCGAGGTTTACCAAGTAACGGCGTCGCCGTTCGCGTTGACCGGCAGCATCCCGCTCGCCGTCGACCTGGGACCCGATACCGAAAACAGCGGGCGCGGTGTGCCGAACTATCTCAACAGCATCACGATCTCACCCGATGGCGTGCGTGCATGGGTGCCTTCCAAGAAGGACAACGTGATGCGTGGCAGTTTCCGCGATGGTCAGGCACTCAACTTTGAAAGCACGGTGCGCACGATCGTTTCACAGATCGACTTAGGCGTTCAGGTCGAGGTCTTGGCTGCGCGCATTGACTTTAACGATCGCGAGATGGCGTTCGCGACTTGCTTCAGTGGGCTTGGTGACTACGCGTTCACTGCCCTACAGGGATCGAACGCAATCGATGTGCGTGATGCGTACACGGGCGATATCATCGCATCCGTCGATGACACCGGTCGAGCTCCGCAGGGCTTGGTTCTGTCCAACGATGGTTTGACGCTCTACGTGCACAACTTCATGTCGCGTACGATTGCGATCTACGATGTTGCTGGCATCACGCAGTCGACATCCTTTGCGTTTGTTCCGATCGTCGATGTGTCGACCGTTGCCAGTGAGCAACTGGCCGCCGACGTCTTGCTCGGCAAGCAGATCTTCTACAACGCGGCCGATGACCGCATGAACGAAGACGGATACCTGAGCTGTGCCAGTTGCCACCTCGATGGCGAACACGATGGCCGCGTGTGGGACTTTACCGACCGCGGTGAGGGCCTGCGCAACACGGCGACCTTGCTCGGACGTTCGGGCACTGGTCATGGACGATTGCACTGGACCGCCAACTTCGACGAGGTGCAGGACTTCGAGAATGACATGCGGAATAGCTTCGGCGGCGATGGCTTCCTCAGTCAGGCTCAGTGGCAAGCCGGCACGACTAACGATCCACTTGGTGATGAGAAGGCTGGCTTGAGCCCCGAACTCGATGCCCTTGCCAGCTACGTCGCCTCACTGACTACGTTTGGTGTGAGCCCACATCGTCAAGTCAATGGCAACCTCACCGCCGCGGCCGAGCGCGGGCGCACGTTGTTTGGCACTCTCAATTGTGCGTCATGCCACTCAGGTCCCGGCTTTACCGACAGCATGTTCGGGGTGCGTCACAACGTCGGCACGTTTGGTTTCGGCAGTGGCCAGGCGATGGGGGGAGCGCTTACCGGACTCGATACGCCGACGCTGCGGGGCTTGTGGGCGACGGCGCCCTATCTGCACGATGGCTCGGCGCCGACGTTGCTCGATGTCTTGACGACCAAGAATCAACTGGGCTTGCACGGCGCCAGCAATACTCTGCCGGCCGCGGATCTTGCCGACTTGGTGGCTTACCTGCAGTCCATTGACGATGACGACACTGCCTGCCGCTTGCCTGGCACCGAAGAAGATCTTCAGCTGCAAAGCGGAGTTGGCGGCCAAGTGAACGCCTTCTGTCTGGAAGACGTGTTCGCCGGCGAGACCATTCGTCACCAGATGCAGTCGCCGCTCGGAACGTTCCACGGCGCGCTTGCAGCGCTCGTCTATCGACTGCACTCACCGAGCCAAGTGATTGGTGTGACCTTGCCAGGGCTGCACGTTGATCAAGCAGATGGCATCGCGGTGACCGCACCGCTGCTTGCGAGTGGCTTCGTGATCGATACGCCCATTCCCAGTGGAGTTGCTGGCTGGGTTCTGCGCACGCAGGCCATCGTGTTGTCACCGCTAGCACAGAACGGCAACTACGCCACAAGTCCGGCGCACGATGCGTTCCTGCGATAGTGGAGCTGGGGCGCTTATTCCTGCGGCGCGAAGTGCTGGTCGTCGATGTCTGTAAGCACGGTGCTCGGCCCATGGATGTCCGTCGTTGCTCGCAGGCCGGTTGGCACTGCGTTGTCCAAAAACGGTAGTTGCCTTTGCACACTAACTTGCCAGGCACGGTACTGATCGTTGCCGGCGGCGACTTGTTGATACCGTGCGGCGGGCAGTTTGGGCTCACTCGCATTGAATTGCGGAACCTGCCTTCGCCCTCGATTCCATCGGAAGATACCCCATGATCCAGCTCTACTTTGATCCCGGCTGTCCCTACTGCGTGCGGGTCCTCGACCATCTCGAGCGAACAGAGATCCCCTATGAGAAGAAGCAGATCTCCCTCCGCGCGGATTCCGAGACTCGACGCGAACTGGTGGTGCTGGGTGGCCGCTCTCAGGTGCCTTTCCTCCACGACCCCGAACGCGATGTCCGGATGTATGAGAGCGAGGACATCGTCGAATACGTCAACCGCCTCGATGCCCCCAGCGACGATACCCCCAGCGACGATGCCAACTGAGACCGCACCGTGTCGATAAGCACATCTCCTGCCCTTCGCCTGCGCGGCCTCCAGAAGACCTACGCCAATGGTGTGCAGGCTCTGAAGGGGATCGATCTGGAGGTGAATCGCGGCGAGTTCTTCGGATTGCTCGGCCCGAACGGCGCCGGGAAGTCGACGACCATTGGGATCGTCACGTCACTGATCAACCGCAGCGGCGGCTCGATCGAAGTGTTCGGCATCAATACGGACGAAGATCTGGAGGGCGCCAAGCGACTGATCGGTGTCGTGCCCCAGGAGATCAATATCAATCAGTTCGAACCGCCACTGCAGATCGTGGCCCAGCAGGCTGGCTACTACGGAATCCCGTGGCGCGAGGCGCGCGAGCGGGCCGGTGAGTGCCTGCGATGGATGGGGCTCTGGGACAAGCGCGACACGATGTCACGCTCCTTATCCGGCGGCATGAAACGACGACTGATGATCGCGCGCGCCCTGGTCCACGGACCACGCCTGCTGATCCTCGATGAGCCAACCGCGGGCGTCGACATCGAGATCCGCCGCGCAACCTGGTCGTTACTCAAGGAGATCAACGAAGCCGGGACCACCATCATCCTAACGACGCACTACCTGGAAGAGGCGGAGGCGCTGTGCAAGAAGATCGCGATCATCGACGACGGTCGCATTGTGAAGGATACCGACACACGTTCGCTCCTTCGCCAGTTGGTGACGGAGACCTTCGTGCTCGATCCGATGCAGCCCTTAGAGCGCGCGCCCGCGCTGCCTGATTTCGTTACTCGCCTTCGTGAGGACGGCTCTTTCGAGGTCGAGATCGAGAAGGGCGTTGGCCTGAACAAGTTGTTCCACGCGCTCGACAACGCGCACATCCAGGTCTCCTCGATGCGCAACAAAACGAACCGGCTCGAAGAGTTGTTCTTAGGGCTCGTCGAGGAATCCAAGGGGCGCGCTGCCTCTGCCCCTCAGCCGAACGAGGTAACCTCGTGACAAATCCCGAAGCCACCGAAGACCGGAATCCGACGGCCCGGAATCCGATGCAGACCCTGCGGTCGGTATCCGATGAGCAAAGATCCCGGCTCAGCGAAGCCTGGGTGGGTTTCGCGACGACGGTGCGACGCGAGGTCCACCGGGTGGTGCGCATCTGGCCGCAGACGCTGCTGCCGCCGGTGATCTCCACTTGCCTCTACTTCATCATCTTCGGGCCGGTTCTCGGCGACCGGATCGGGCAGATGCAGGGGGTCACGTACCTGCAGTATGTGACCCCCGGTCTGATCATGATGGCGGTGCTGACGAACTCGTACCAGAACGTCGTCTCGTCGTTCTTCGGCGCCAAGTTCCAGCATCACATCGAAGAGGTGCTGGTCTCGCCGATGTCGAGCCAGTCGATCCTGCTGGGCTACGCCGTCGGCGGCGTCTTTCGCGGCCTCGTGATCGGCGCAGTGGTGGGGCTGGTCGCGCTGTTGTTCGCCGACCTCCCCATTGTGCACCCCACACTGACGATTGCGGTGGCGGTGCTCACCTCGGTGGCGTTCGCCTTCGGCGGCTTCATCAACGCCATGGTTGCCCGCAACTTCGACGACATCACGATCGTGCCGACGTTCGTGCTGACGCCGCTGACGATGCTGGGCGGCGTGTTCTACTCCGTCAATCTGCTCGCCGAGCCGTGGCAAACGCTCTCTTACGCCAACCCGATCTTGTACATGGTCAACGCCTTCCGATACGGCATCCTCGGTCGCTCCGACATGCCGATCGCCCTCGCCTTTGGGGTCCTGACGCTGTTCATCGTCGGTTTCTACACGGCTGCGCTGTGGATGCTTCGCCGTGGTATCGGGATCCGGAGCTAACGAACCAATGACTGACACACCCGATGCAGAGCATCGTCTTCTGACGAAAGGCCTCGAGGAAGAAGTCTATACGGGCACGCTCGACGCCGATCCCGTGCCGCTCTCCCACCGGATCGCGGCGGACCTGTCCGGCTTCGTCACCGAACCCGATGCGCGCAACGTTGAATACACGACCGATCCGTATCGCAGCTACCAGGTCCTGCTGGATCGGTTGATGGCCAAACGTTGTCAGTTGCGTCGCTATCTGTGCCGCGTCGGCAACTACACGCTGATTCCGGGGAGCACGCTATCGCTGGAGGAGAGCGACGAGTTCGTCATCTCCAACCCGAACAACCCGTACTACCGCTTCATTCGCGACACCTACGGCACCACTGTCGTCACGGCCAGTACGCACATCAACGTCGGGATCCCGGATCCCGATGCCTTGATCGCCGCGTATCGCTTGCTGCGGGCCGAGGCCTCGATGTATCTGGCCCTCACCGCGAACTCTCCGTTCCTGCGCGGCCAGCCTACCGGCGCTCACTCGAGCCGCTGGCTGGTGTTCCCACAGACCCCGGCCGACGTCCCGTTCTTTACCAGCCATGCCCATTTTCGGAAGTGGGTCGGCGAGCAGATCGAGAGCGGCGCCATGTTCAATCCGCGTCACTTGTGGCTCTCCATTCGCCCGAACGGTGACGCGACTCCCACGGAAATCGAACGGCTCGAACTGCGCATCTGCGATCGCATCTCGCGGCCCCGAGTTCTGGGGGCAGTGGTTGCCTTGTTCGAGGCGCGCATCTGGCAGGTCCTCGAAAGCCTGGAGCGCGGCGATCGGGACCTCGATCCGCTTGCCTTCCGAGGCGACCGCGAACTGCAGGAGATCTGCCTTCGTAACGAGCGGCGGGCAGCGGAGTCCAGCCTCGATGCGACGATCACCGACTGGCGCACCGGCGAAGACCTACCCATGCGAGATTGGCTCGAAGCATGCTGGCGTGGCTGCCTGCCGACTGCCCGAGCCCATGGCTTCGAGGATCGCCTTGCGCCGATTGGCGAGATCCTAGCCGACGGCAACCTTGCACAGCAGTGGCTGGCCCAGGTGGCTACTGGGCTCAGTCCGCGCGAGGTGCTGCGACGCAGTATCCTCGATCTCACCGAGATCGATCGTCAGTACGATCCAGGCTGCCCTTCGCCACTTCCGCCCGGCACGACCCAGCCCCCGAAGACCTAGCCTCCAAACAACCTTCACACTGGCCAGACTCTGCATCCACCGCCATTCGAACGGGGACCGGTCCGATGCTTAGCTTGCCTGCTGCACCATGCGCCACCTCTTCATCATCGATCCACTCGAACGCCTCCATCCGGACTCGGACTCGTCTATCGCCTTCATGCGCGAAGCAGGACGACGCGGCCACGTGGTTGAGACGTGCCTCATCGGCGACCTTGGCCAGCGCGGGGCCGTTCCGTTCGCCCACGCAACTGTGACCCGCACAGGGAACGCGACGCCGCGTTGGTACGAGACCGAAGACGCGCGGCGCGTGGAGTTGTCCACTTTCGATGCGATTTGGATGCGCAAGGATCCACCGTTCGACATGGACTACCTGTTCGCCACGCTGTTGTTGTCGCGAGTCAAGGGACCAGTGATGGTCAACGATCCGCAAGCGCTGCGCGACGAGAACGAGAAGTTGTTCGCGCTCGAGTTCGCGGATCTGTGTCCGACAACAATGGTCAGCCGCAGCATCGAGCAACTAATGGCGTTTCGTGAGGAACTCGGCGGCGAGATGATCGTCAAGCCGCTCGACGGTGCCGGCGGCAGCGGCATCTTCTACATCGCCCCCGACGACCGCAACGCACGGGTGATCCTCGAGACTGGCACCGCGCACGGCACGCAGTTGCTGATGGCCCAGCAGTATGTGCCTGAGGTCCGACAGGGAGACAAACGCATCATTCTGATCGAGGGTGAGCCAGCCGGGGCAGTGCTCCGTGTGCCAGCCGACGATGACGCCCGCGCCAACTTCCACACGGGCGGTCGCGCGGTCCGCACCGAGTTGACCGATCGCGAGCGCGAGATCTGCGCACGCATCGGGCCCGT
>CALCZA010000223.1 GCA_937906475.1 uncultured bacterium | reverse complement strand
CCGTTTACCCAATTGCCGATGAGCGATAGTGTTGCAGTGGAGTGAATCGTCCTCGAAACAAACTGCCCACCGAGGTCGAACTGCTTCTTTGCAGTCTGTCCTTCGATAAGCGCTTTCCGAGCCGCAGTTGAGACCTCATGGCCATTAACCAAGTCGAAGCGACAACCAGCGGCCACAGTGCGTCGCCGAACCCGCCCGTGGGAGGGCCATTCACCTCCACGCCAGCATCAATTCTGGCGAACAGTCTCGTGTCGCTGCTCGTCGCCGCCGCGTGTTTCGCGGTGACTATCCCGTTGATTGGTATCGAGCTTGAGGCCACCTTCATGGGGACTAGCTATGCGGAAATGTCGCTAGACCCGCTTGGCGGCCACGGGCCTCATCCGGAGCGATTCCTTTCGCCATTGCTTGGCTCGCTCGTCGGCTTGTCGGGAGACCGTTACTGGTTGTTCTCCCATGGCATGCTGGTCGTGTTTCTCGCCCTCGCACACCGCTTGGTGCTGAAGAAGTCCAACAGCCACATCTGGGCAATCGCGTTCACGCTGGGGCTGGCGGTGAGCGGCACGGTAGAGGTCTACCGCGGGCTCGTCGGCTACAGCGACCCGACGACCTACTGCATTCTCAGCCTGTGCATTTTCTACCTGCATCGACCACGTGTGCTTTGGTTGCTGCTGGGGCTAAACCTGCTCAACCATGGCCTGACCCTATTTATGTGGCCTTGGTTGCTCTACGAGCGTTCGCGCATCGCCCGCTTGACTCGGTCCGATGTTGTGATGGCTGTGGTTGCCATGGCGGTGTACTTCTTCGCCCGCTCGCAACTGATCGAGCCCAAGGCGACGCCAGTTTTTAGCGCCAGTTGGTATTTCACGACGATCAACTGGGCTCAGGCCATCGAACTCTGGGTGCTGACAGTTCCGGCCTTGGTGTTCTGCTTTGGCCCCCTGCTGATCGTGATGATGTGGGATCTGGTCGGCAGTCGCCGGCGACAATCTATCATCGGGTTCGCATTGTTCCTTGGCTCGATGGCGGCCGTAATGGTCCTCGCAATCGACATCTTTCGGTTCGTTGGGCTGCTCGCGTTCCCCATGCTAGCCGCGATGTATCGACGCCTGCAGCCGAGCAAACGTAGTCTATGGACATTGGTTGCGGCGGTGGGACTGATGCTCGCCATGCTGCCGCTGCAGCGCATGCTGTGCGAATACTTGTTGCAGCGACACGTCGAGTTCACCATGCAGGGACTGACCTACCCAATGCTTGCTGGAGTGGTGCCAGCCTGCTGGCCGGCATTCGTCGGCTACGTGGTGTTCGTTGTGCTGCTGTTTGTCGTCGCTCGTCACACGGCACCGCAAACCGACAACGAGACCCTCACGAACGACGGGCCAGCTATCCGGTTGGAATGAAGCAGTTTGCATGGATCTGATTCATGCACCAACGCCACTGCGTAGCCCCTCGTGCGTGGGTAAGTCATCGCACCATTTCTAGAGGTTGGTGATGGTTTAGACCGCGATCTCCGGCTGCTTGCCGCAAGAGAATAACAGCCCCTGATGGGTGCGTTGCTATCATGCGTTGCGTCATGAGACGCGTACAAATCAGCAGTTATGTGGTCTGGGCATGGATGGGCGTTGGATGCCTGATCTTTCCCAGCTGTGGTCCATCGATCGAGAGCATTGTCGAGCAATATCGCGGCGCAGTTGCGGAGCGCCTAGCACAGGTGTCAGCCGTGTCCAAACTCGTCGCGGATGCAGGTGTTGATGGCGGCATCGGGTTTGACGGTGTCGCGCTCGATTTCCATCAAACAGATCAGTTCGTCCTCAACCCTTCATGTAATACGGGAGTCATTCATATTGAGCGCCTGAAGGATTTGACGGGGTACGACGACAAGCTAGGGATGGTCATAGCGGAGTCATACTTTTTGTCTAACGCCCAGTCGTCTCTCGATGGTGGTTGGTGGGTGATGGGTGACGAAGCTTCCTCTGTGGAGGCCGCACTGCAGCGAGCGTCACAAATCCGCTACCTCTTTGTGATCCGTAAGATTGAGCACAAGCTGCCACGATCGCTGGAAGGCCAAGACTTCCGGGGGGGGCAAGTATCGGGCTGACGCGATTTGCTATGACCTTGCGACTGGAGAGCAGTTGGGTGGGTTTGAGTTTGAAGCAGGCAATAGCGACAGCGGGAGCTTTAGCTACACAACGTCCGACACCAACGTGTATGGCGATCGCGGCATTCGAAAATTGCGGGCTATCCAGTCTGATCTGCAAAAGAACGCCAAGAATGCGTTTTATGAGGCGGTCGAGGCGGCCAGCCCTGGGGCCAAGAGGCCCAAGATGCCGAACTACTAGCATTCTGCCATAGCGTTGTGGGCCATGCTGCTAGTGCGGCGATCTCCTCGTGGATCATGCATTCGATCAGCCAATCGCTGCCGTTGCCATGGCCGGTGGCAGCGTGCGCGACGACTTAACTGGCGACGTTTCGCAACAACAACTCGAGTGGTCCACGCTTGAAGAATTGCAACTACACGCTCGCAAGCACCAGGGCAATGATGACCGCTGAGATTCACCAGCGGAATACTTCGTGTAGGTCAGCGCGGCGCTCCTTGCCGCCCATGGCCTCCCACGCGGTCAGGCCTACAGCACTGCACTGAGGGTGTTCTTGTCGTGTGCCAGGTCTTCGGGCGTGCGCTTCACTTGGTCCGCCAGCTTTCCCAGCGTCTTCAGGCGCTCGTCAATCGTGGACATACATGCCGCCGGTGACGACAAGAACGCCTTGGGGCAACTGGCTACCCCCCCGCCAACGCCGGGTAATTAGGAGGCCGCATGTTGCTTGCAGAGAGACCATGAACGGGTGGCTAGCAAGCGAGCACCGGCATCCTTGACAAATCCGCCGTATGCCTAAGGGCTGAGCAGGGCTCGGTAAGCTGCTACCTGGGTGTCTATGTGGTAGGTATTTGCGAGTAGTTGATCGGCTGCTGCCACCAACTGGTTGAGTTGGTGGGCATTTTTCTTGTGTAGGTCGCGCAGCGCTCTTGCCAGGTCATCGGGGTCGTCTGCCTTGAAGCTGAGGCCATTGCTTTGATTCGTGATTATGGTTGCCGTGCCGCCGCTGTCTGGGACCAACACGGGAATGCCCGCTGCTATCGCCTCCAGAATCACCATGCCGAAGGGCTCCTCGCAGTTGAGATGCAGCAGGAAATCGTAACCGGCCAGGCGCTGATGCACATCGTCTACAAAACCCTTGAGTTCGATGGGTAGCCCGCCCGCCTGGGCTCGTGCGCGCAAGATCTCCACCTGTCCTCCCACGCCCATTACATCAAAAGAGAACATCTTCAAATCGCTGTGGCGCTCCATGGCCTCAAAGAGCAGATGCACGCGCTTTGCGGGGATCACGCGCGACACAATCACGCCCTTCAATGGCGCACCCGTCTGGAAGGCCGCACGCCGTGAAATATTGGCGAGGGTTTCTGCGCTGAGAAAATTTCCTACCACCTGGATCTTTTCGGGTTTCACCCCATACATTAGCAGCCGCTGGCGCACGTAATCAGACACGGCTACCTGGGTGAGCTTCATATGGTTCATCCACTTCTTGCGACCGTAACTCAAATGATCACTGGCACCACCATGCACCAGGTGTAGGTGAGATAGCTTGCGTCGGAACACAAAGTTAAGCGCGCTGAGGCAAAGCACATCTAAGAGGGCAGTGGTCATGAACACTAAATGTTTATGTTTACGCAACAGTTCGACTAGGGCCTTGATCAGGTCTGCTTTGCTGGTAATGGGATAATGAAAAATGCCGCGACGGCGGATTTCTTCCATCAGAGGACCGGGCGGAGCCATGATCACCGGCTGGTAGTCTGGAAATCCCGTGAGGGTTTCCAAGGCCATGCGCTCGGTACCGAACAAGTTGCCGGAATGCAGCATGTACACCATGGGTGGACGGTGATCCGAAGAAGGCGTCATCGTTCTATTCCTAAGAGAAGCGCACGGAAATCTGTTGGTTAATTCCCAGGGTTTCGCAGGAGAGGTTCAGCTGGTCGCCATCAACCACCGGCACAACAGGGTGTCGGTCATACAAGCTGCGGCTCGGACCACCCGAACCTCAGCCAGACCGGCTAGCGACAACCCATCGTAGACACTTTGCTAGTGGCTTTTGCCAAGGCCTCTGGCATGAGACAAATCGATACAGAGTCGCGCCAATAGATTACGCAACACCGGCCAAGGCAATAGCGCCAGTGATCCCCTCAATCAGCATCTGCACGCCGATCACGGCAAGCACCAACC
>CALCZA010000222.1 GCA_937906475.1 uncultured bacterium | reverse complement strand
TCCGCATCTTCGGCTTCCACGTCTTCGGCTTCCACGTCTTCGGCTTCCACGTCTTCGGCAACCGAAGACGTGCCGAATGCATCGGCGCGCTGCAATTGCGCCGCGATCTCTGAATGATCGACGCCATCATCCCCCACTGCCAGGTCGACAGCAGTCGCCGCGCCAGCCTCTGGCGTCGGCCCCGACTCCGGACGACTGGCAACTCCGGACAACCTGCGCAAGTGATCGGTCACGCCATCTTCGACGCCCTCTTCACCCTCTTGGAAGTTGGTCGTCTTGCGGTCGCGCTCGAACCATTCACTAAAGAACCAGTCCGTAGCGAGCATCATCGAAGCGAACATCGCCGGGCCGACCAACACGAGGCTGAAGACATAGCCGATGCCGATGACTAGGCGTTCGGCGATCCAGGAGCCAAACGCGCCCGTGTGATCACCCGACGAGACACCGGCACTGCGGAGGTTGAGGAACACGGCAACCATCAGCGCCATGACCAGCAATCGACCAAGCCTGGCCAGCGGTCGCTCGATGATCCCGGTGACCGCCCAGATGGACGACCAAGCAAACACCATCAGGAAGAACACGACGGATGGCGCGAGGCCAAACACGTTGTAGATCCCGACGATCGTGTGCTGAAGGAAACTCGTGGCTTCGAGTTCCGGATTGATGCGGTAATAGACCAGCGCCGAGATCGCGAACAGCGCGGCGCCGCCAACCATTAGTGGCCAAAGCCACTCGGCGACGGTGCGCGAGTCACGCGACTTCGGCTGTGCGACAGAGTCGCCACCGATCCTGGAATCAGAGCCCAGCGTATTCACAGTATTGTGCCCCTCCCGGGCCGTTTCGCTGATCGTCCGGCACCACCGGACGACACCCCAAAGAATCTACTGTTCGCGGCATGGAGCTACAAGTGATAGGGGCGCGAAGAATCGAGAGCGCCTCTGACACTTGCCCAAAGCTCAGGCCCCATCCGGACGCTCGGAGCCTTCGAATGATGCTTCACTCGCATCGAGCGTGACCGCTTCCGCGATCGAGCCAAGCGAATCGTCGACCTCGGCCTCGACTTCGGCACCCTCTAAGCTGGCAACGCCATCCAGGTCAGGAACCACGGCCGCAGGCTCGGCGCCCGTTTGCTCGTCTCCATCGGCGGTCTCGTTGTCATCTTCGTATTCGCCGTCTTCGTATTCCCCATCGGCTTCGGCAGCCGCATCGGCTTCTAGCCTCGCGTGCCACTCTTCGAGGGTCAGCATCACTTCACGCGACTTCGAGCCAACGAATGGACCTACGACACCATCGTCCTCCATCAGCTCAAGAAGGCGCGTCGCTCGCGTGTAACCCACTGCCAGAGAACGCTGTAGCAACGTCGCCGAACCGCGCTGCTGGCCGACAATAACCTCGACTGCTTCGCTGTAGCGGTCGTCGCGATCCGCCGAAGCCGGCCGCGAACTACTCTGGCGCTGCACCAAGTCGGGGTTGAACGACGGTTGCTGGCCTTGGTCCTCGAGGTATTTGACCACCCCAGTCATCTCTTCGTCCGAGACGAACGTGCCCTGGGCGCGTAACAGTGCCCCACCACCCGGCGGCATGTAGAGCATGTCCCCGTGGCCGAGCAACTTCTCGGCGCCGTTGACGTCGAGAATGACGCGCGAATCGATCTTGCGGTTGACCTTGAAGGAGATTTGGCACGGCAAGTTGGCCTTGATGATGCCGGTGATGACCTCACTACTCGGCCGTTGCGTCGCCAGGATGACGTGCATGCCGACGGCACGCGACTTCTGTGCCAGCCTCTGGATCAGGTCTTCGACTTCGTTCGCCGAAACGTTCATCAAGTCAGCGAACTCGTCGATAACGATCACGATGTAGCTCAGGAAAACGCGATCCGGGTCCGGTTCGCGGCCCATGCGCTTGGCAAGTTCTTGCTGGCCGAGGCGGTTGTAGTTCTTGATGTGGTTGACGCCGGCGACGGACAACATCGCGTAGCGGTTCTCCATCTCGTCGACCGCCCACTGCAAGACACCCGGCGCCTTCTTCATGTTGGTGACGACCTCGCAGCAAAGGTGCGGCACCTTCTTATATGCCTGCAGTTCGACCATCTTCGGGTCGATCAGGATCAGCTTGACCTGCTGCGGCGTGCGCGTCATCAGGATCGAGAGCAAGATCGTATTGATACAGACCGACTTACCGGACCCGGTCGTGCCAGCAATCAGCAAGTGCGGCATGCGCGCGAGGTCTTCGACGATCGGATTGCCAGCGACATCCTTACCGAGGAAAAGCGGGATCGCGTGGTCTTCAGCGCGCCCAAGCAGGTCGAGCAGGTCGCGCATGTAGACCTTCTCACGCTCCTCGTTAGGCACTTCGATGCCCACCGTGTCTTTACCTGGAATCGGCGCAACCACGCGCACCGAGATGGCCTTTAACGCAGCGGCGAGGTCGGACTCAAAGCCGACGATTTTGTTGACGCGAATGCTCTCAGCAAGTCGCAACTCGAACTGCGTAACCGAAGGGCCAACGGACGCCGAAACGACTTCGGCCTCAATCTTGAAGTTCGCGAGTTTGTTGATGATGGCCGCCCCGCCCTTCTCAAGTATTTCGGTCGTCGAGCCCAAATCGTTGGTTTGCGCCTCCTGGAACAACTCAACCGGCGGGAACGGGTAGTCAGCGAATGGCAAACTGCTCTGCAACGCAGGCTTCTTGCGGCGCTTCTTCGGTTGCGCCCGCACGATCACAATGGGCTTCGGCTTCGGCGGTTCTGGCTCGGGTTCTGGTTCCGGCAAGGGTGGCGGTTTCGGTTTGGCCTCGGCCACAGGCTCCACCTCAGACTCTTCCGCCTCTTTGACGGACTTCTTCCGAGAACGGCGGCGAGCGCGAGGTGGCGGCGCTTCCTCTTCTTCTTCCTCGACCTCTTCTTCGTCTTCGTCGTCTACCTCTTCGTCTTCGTCGTCGACCTCTTCGTCCTCTTCGTCGGCCTCTTCGTCCTCTTCGTCGACTTCTTCGTCCTCTTCCTCGGCCTCTTCGTCGATTTCGCCGACACCGGCAGCAACCACAGCAGGGCGGCGGAACCGGTGGCTCAGAAGCGGTTTGATCGCCGAATAAGCGCGCATGAGGAGTTGCGAGAACATCCATTCAGTCGCGATCAACAACGACAACAACGTCCCGAACCAAACCAATAACAAACGGCCGGTGCCGCCGAACGCCGAGTCGAGTTTGGGCGACACCGTCGCTCCGAAGACGCCACCTGCTCCATACGGTGTCGTCGCAAATCCGCGATTCAGGCCGTCATCGCCAGCAAACAGGATCGACAACATGGCGGCAAAACAAACCGCGCCGAGCAACTTGATCGTGACCCGCTCACACTTGCGGCCGACGAACAACAGAAGCGCAAATGCCAACAACAGCATGAACGGCACCCAACCGGCGAAGCCGAGCGCACGCGCGAAGCCAAGCGCCAGGTAGTAACCAACGGCCCCGCCGAGGTTCTCCATGTTGCCGCTCGGGATCGCCACGGCATCCAGATCCGCGATCCGGAACGTCGCCAACGCGAGCATCGCGTAGAGCGAGAAGCCGCACAGCGCCAACGCGACGACCTCCCGAGATCGCTGCGACAGTCCAGGCAACGGCACATCTTCGGCAGGCACAAAGCGAGTACCGCGCTTGGGCTTCGGCTCGTCCTGCTTACTTTGCTTCTTGGTCACATCGACTCCGCGGTCATCAGTTGCTGGCCACTTGCGCGGCCGGTCTCAGTTGTGTGTCTCGGGTGCATCTCAGAGGTTGTTTTCAGGGTTTCGCTGCTGCCACAGCCCTACCGCACTCGCGACAATGAAGTCGGCGGCGCGGCGCTTGTCGCAGCGCTGCAAAGCTTGGTCCTGGCCATCTGCATGGCACAGAACGAACTCAACTTGTTCGCTACCAATCGTGTCGTGCAGGTTCACGACGACGGCATCGAGTTGCTTGTTGACGATCTTGCGTTTGCCGCGCTCGATCGCCGCCGGCAGCCCCGCCGAGACGGACTCCAGCGCGAAGCCGTAAACGACGCGACGGCGGCCGCCCTCGTTCTTGATCGCCGCGAGGCCTTTGACGATGTCGGGGTTCGGAGTGAACTCGACGGTGATGTTGCCGGGCTGCCGAGCAGGCTTCCCGTGCTCGCGCGACAGCGGCCGCCAGTCAGAAACTGCAGCCGCTGCGATTACCACGTCAGATGTCGCAAATACGTCTTTGGCAACTGAGTGCATCTGCAACGCCGAAGTAATCGAAATCACCTTCACATCACTTGGTGGCGCTAACTCGACGGGGCCCAGAACAAGTGTTGCTTGATGCCCTGCTGCCATCGCAGCTTCGGCGAGGGCACACCCCATGCGTCCCGAACTTGCATTGCTCAGAAATCGCACATCGTCGAGATGTTCACGGGTTGGACCCGCGGTGATCAGGATGCTTACCATGCCCCCACTGCTCGTATGGTCCGCCCGGACCAGTTCGCAACGCGTCCTATCGTAGTAACACTCGCGGGAGAGGCGAGAAAAACCGGCAGGGTAGTCGTAGGACTTGCGTCGTAAGTTGGTCTCCTCATTCCACTCACCACATTGTCAAAGCTCCGTTTTCTCCTTCTGATCGTCGCCGCCACGCTAACCGCGTGCTACTCAGCCCAAGGCAACCGTGCCTGGGCAGACCACGCCGTCTACGGCGTGCTCGACAAGGCCAACGAGAAAGTCCATGGCGAGAAGCGAGATTTCGTCGTCGAACGGCCGATCGACACGCTCCGTAAGCGGCTCATGACCAGCCGTGAGCAAGTGACTCTGCCCCTGGCGCAAGCCCTGGATGTCGCCGCCGAGAACAACCGCGACTTCCAGCGCCAGAAGGAGAGCCTCTATTTGGCCGCCCTGAGCCTGACAACTACGCTCAACGACTTCCGACTCCGGTTTGGCGGCGGCGGCGGTGGCTCCGCGGACGGCACCAACGACACCAGCGCTGACGTCACGTTGACCGATGATCTGAGCGCTTCGGCATCGTCGGCGGTAGGCACGCAAGTAGTCACCAACTTCGTGCAGACGTTCATGCGCTCGGTGATCAACGGCGGCCGGTTTGATGGCAGCGCGATTCTGAACATGACGATCACGCAGCCGCTGCTGCGTGGCGCCGGTCGGCACATCGCACGCGAGCCGCTGACGCAATCTGAACGAAATGTCATCTATGCGATCCGCGACTTCGAGCGCTTCCGCTCGCAATTCGCCATCGACCTGGTCGCCGACTACTGGAACGTCGTCCAGCAGATGTCCGACTTGACCAACGTCGATGCCAACTACAACAGCCTGAAGCTGTCGCGACTGCAGATCGAAGAGCTCTACAACGCCGGTCGACGCACGATCGTCGACCTCGGCCGTGCCAAGCAAAGTGAATACAGCGCCAACGCTCAGCAGGTCAGCGCCAAGAACCGTCTGCAATCGACGCTCGACTCCTTCAAGCTGACGCTCGGCTTGCCGGTGACTTCGGCGATCGCGCTCGACCCGGCCGAACTCACCAAGCTGGTCGACCAAGGCGTCACACCGGTCAAGTTGAGCGAGCAAGAAGCCGTTCGCCTCTCGCTCAGTCGCCGCTTCGACTATCGCACCAACGTCGACGAAGTCGAAGATGTCGGTCGCCGCGTCATGATCGCGGAGAACGCGCTTAACTTCGGACTCGACTTCACGGCCGCGATCAGCGTGCCGTCGGAAGCAGGATCGGGCCTCGACATGGACTGGTCGAAGATCAACTGGTCTGCCGGCGTCGACATCAACCTGTTCCTAGATCGCATCCCGCTACGCAACGCCTACCGCAGCCAGCTGATCACGTTCGATCAAACGCTGCGCGCCCGCGAGCAAGCCGAAGATCAATTAACATCCAGCGTGCGCCGGTCGCTACGCGACATCCAGGCAGCACTGGACACGTTCCAAATCCAAACCGTTGCCGTCGACCTCGCCGGACAACGTGTCGAAGCAACCACTGACCTCTATGGAGCCGGTCGCGTGCAAGCGCTCGACAAGCTCGATGCACAGGACTCGTTCTTGCAAGCCCAACTCAACCGCAACGCCGCAATCGTCGACTACGCGATCGCACGACTGCAACTAATGAACAACCTCGAAGCCATACGACTGCAGCCGCAAGGCCTGCGCTTCGACATGAAACTGCCGATGCCCTCATCGGCCACAGAGTAAACACACCAAGGCAATCCAATGAACAGCCGCCCTAAGCACTCAAACGTCGCACTCCTGCTAGCCAGCATTGCGGCATTCACGGCTTGTCAGCCAGACCAAACCAAAATCAGCTCTACGGTCAACACCTACACGGTCAGCCGTGAAGACCTGCCGATCAACGTCAAGGAAGGCGGCGAACTCGTCGCCGTCAACGAGGTGGTGGTTCGTTCGCTGATCGAAGGCAACGCGACGATCCTCAGCTTGATACCGGAAGGCTCGCTCGTGAAGCCCGGCGACAAGCTCGTCGAACTCGATGTCAGCAGCCTGGTCGAGAAACGTGCGACGCAAGAAATCTCAGTCGAGAAAGCGCGCAACGCGATGGAGCAAGCTAAGACGGCTGGCAACATCCTCGAGAAGGAGTTGGTCACGAAGCAAAACACAGCCGACTCGCAACGCCAAATTTCCGCCATGGAACTCGAGAAGCTGCTCGGCGCCAAGGATGGATCAGGTTCCGAAGGCCGCAACGCCGACATGGTGACGCTCCTGCAACAACTGGTCTCGGCGCCAGCAGAGGCCGATGAGCCAAACGCCCCGGGCGGCAAGCAACTTGTCGCCCAAGTTCACCAGCAGAACTACGCCGGTTTGGTCAACAAGGCCAAGAAGCTACTCAAGGTCGAAGGCGAAAAAGGGGATCCGCTGCAGCGCGACATGGGCGAAATGGCCAACAAGATCCTGCAGCAGGCCGACCAAATCCGGCTGGCAATAGCGGATCTCAAGGTCAAGGAAGACACCGCCGAGCATAGCCGCAGCCTGGCCGCCAAGCAGTTCATCACGCGCAACGAACTGGAGCGCGACGTTCTCGCCTATCAGAGCCAGGCGTCGAAAGTCACCATCGCGTGGAACGACCTCGAACTACTGATCAACTACACACTCCGCAGCAGCAAGATCGAACTGAAGCAGAACCTCGCCAACGCAGAACTCGAAGTAGAGCGCGTCACCGCTTCGAACAACGCCGAACGCAGCAACTCGGCGTTCGACCTCGAGGCGAAGCAGAAGGAATGGGAGGTCGCCACCGAGCGTCTACAGAACCTCGAGAAGCAGATCGGCAACTCGGTCATCTTCTCGCCTGGCAGCGGCTTGGTCGTCTACTCCAAGGTCTCACGCGGCCGCGGCGACAGCGAACCGATGGAAGAAGGCACGAGCGTTCGCGAACGCCAGAGCATCATCATCCTGCCGGACAACTCCGAGTTGATGTGCGAGATCAAGGTGCAGGAAGCCATGATCGACAAAGTGCGCGTCGGACTGCCGGCACACATCAGCGCCGAAGTCCGCCCCAACGACATTCTGACCGGGCGCGTCAGCTACGTCGCGCCCGTTGCCGACTCGGCGAGTCGCTGGGGTGGCAACGACAAGAAGGTCTACACGACCAAGGTCGTTCTCGATGGCATCAACAACAATGACAGCCTGAAGGCTGGCATGAAGGCCTCGGCAACGATCACCGTCAGAACGGTCGAGAGCGTGCTAACGGCACCGATCCAAGCTGTGCGCCGTGACCGTTCGGTCAACTACGTATGGAAGTTCTCTCCAACAGGCCCCGTTGCCGTGCCGGTCACGGTAGGCGCCAACAACCAGGAGAAGGTCGAGATCTCCGCCGGCCTGACGGCAGGCGACGTGATCTACCGCACGCCACCCGGTGGCCAGGCGGACCCCAAGTTCGACCAACCGGCCTTGCCGGAAGTGCGCCCGGCCAAGGAAGGCTCTGGCGGCACGGACACGATCCCGGGCAACACGACCCCAGGTAATCGGATCGGTGCAAACCCAGGTGGCAAACGCCCTGAAGGCAATCGCCAAGGTGGAGAGCGCAAAGCCCCGCGCACCGGAGGCGGACGAACCCGCAAGAAGTACATGGACATGAACCCGGCAGAGTTGGCCACTGCCAAACAAGGACTGCTTGCCATGCCAGATCGCATGGGTGCCATGCTCGACGCGGCCAAGATGGCCAAGGTCAACGCCGCGATCCCCAAGATCATCAACATGATCGACAAGGCTGATCTGATCGGCGCCCAGTCACTCTACGACACAACCATGAAGTCGCTCTTCTCGGGCGCACGATCAGGTGGCCGCAGTGGTGGCAACCGGCGCGGCGGAGAATAAGCACGTGTCCGACAGAGAAACCAACGGCGATGACATCATCGCCGAGTTCGCCGATGTTCACCGCCACTACAAAATGGGGGACAACGTCGTGCGCGCGCTCAATGGCGTGTCCATGCAGGTGCGGCGCAGCGACTACGTAACGATCATGGGCCGTTCAGGCTCCGGCAAGAGCACGATGCTAAACTTGCTGGGTTGCCTCGACCGACCCACCAGCGGCGAATACCGCGTTGGCGGTCGCGACGTCAGTAAACTCAGCGACGACGACCTTTCCGACGTGCGCGGCACTGAGATCGGCTTCATCTTCCAGAGTTTCAACCTGATCCCACAGCTAACGGTGCTGGAGAACCTCGAAGTGCCGCTGTTCTACCAAGGCAAGGTCGGCCCCGAATCGCGCAAGAAGGCCGAGTATCTCGCCGATCGCGTCGGCCTCGGCCAACGACTCGAACACCGCCCGCTGGAACTATCGGGTGGGCAGCAGCAGCGTGTCGCAATTGCCCGCGCGCTAATGAACGACCCGCTGTTCCTGCTGGCAGACGAAGCAACCGGCAACCTGGACAGCAGCACCGAGGGCGAAATCCTCAACCTGTTCGACGACCTACGGGCCAAGGACGGCATCACGATCGTCATGGTCACCCACAACCCCATCGTCGCCGTGCGCGCAGATCGCACGCTGTGGTTGAAGGATGGCGAAGTCGAAAAACTGATCGAAAACCCACCCAGGCAACTGGCGGCCGCATCTAGTTCACCACAAGCAGAAGCGAACATCGCTGGCGATGCCGCGGCCGAAGGAGAGAACGTATGATTCGCGACGGTTGGCGCATCGTGCGCCTCGGCCTCAAGAGCCTGTTGCTGCACAAACTTCGCAGCACCCTAACGACGGCTGGCATCTTGTTCGGCGTTGCCTCGGTGATCGCCATGCTCGCCGTCGGTGAAGGCGCCAAGCGCGACGCGCTAGAGCGCTTCAAGGACATGGGCGTCACCAATCTGATCGCCCGCAGCAAGAAGCCCGCTGAGACTCAGTCAAGCAGTTCGCAGAGCACTTGGTCGGCACTCGCGTATGGCCTGCTCTATCGAGACGCAGATCTGATTGAGGTCTCATTGCCCGGTTCGGAAGTCGCACGCATTCGCGAAATCAAGCGACCGATGATGCGCGGCGAGTACTTCCACACGTCGATCGTCGTCGCCACCGAACCATCGTTCCTCGACATCACCAATATGAAGGTGCGTGAAGGACGATGGCTGACAGACACCGACGACAAGCGTTTGCAAAACGTCTGCGTGCTTGGCGAGGCCCTGTCACGGCTGCTGTTCCCATTGGAAAATCCGATGGACCAGACGGTACTAGTTGGCGGCGGCGACCGCTTCCGCGTCGTCGGGATCCTTCAGGAACAAGGTCGGACCGCAGGCGCTGGCAGCACGCCCTACGACGAGTGCATGTTCGTGCCGATGATGACCTCTCGCCGACGCTTCGGCGAAGAAGTCACGACCCGGGCCGGCGGTTCGTTCTCGCGTGAGCGCGTTGAACTCAACGAGGTCAAGGTCAAGATGCCGGAGTCGGAGCAAGTCGAGGCTGGCGCGCGCATCTTACGCGACCTGATCGGCACCAAGCTCAACAACGATGTGGTCGTGACCGTGCCGCTTGAACTGCTCCAGCAGGAAGAGGAGAGCAAGCGCATGTTCAACATCGTGCTCGCGGTCATCGCTTCGATCAGCCTGCTGGTCGGCGGCATCGGCATCATGAACGTGATGTTGGCGACTGTGACCGAGCGCACCCGCGAGATCGGCATCCGCCGGGCACTAGGAGCCAAGAAGAAGCACATCATCCAGCAATTCTTGGTCGAAGCCGGCGTGCTGTCGGCACTCGGCGGCATTGTCGGCGTCATTGTCGGCGTCGTTCTGCCGACGGTGATCACCAATGTCTTCGAGCAGAGAACCGACGTCATGCCACAGCACGTGGCGCTGGCGTTCGGCATCTCGGCAGCAGTTGGCGTCAGTTTCGGCATCTACCCAGCCTGGCGCGCAGCCAACATGGACCCAGTCGAAGCACTGCGTCACGAATAGGACATGGGCCGCGGCGGCCTGATCAGGTCGCCGCCAACATGTCCTTCGCAAGCTCGGCTGGAATGGAGCCTAGCGGTCCGTGGGATGCGGTAAACGTGCCGATGCCACTCGCGGTTGCGCAGCCATCGATGAGTTCAAGCGTCAGGCGCCCCTCAAGGCTGTCTTGATTGCACACCGCAACTTCGGCGTTGCGGGCAGATTGCGACTGCGCTTCGTCACTGCCGGCGCGACAAGCCTCCAATAGAGGCCATCGAGAACCGACTCCCAGTTGTATCGGTGCACCATGGACGACGTTCGTCTGCTCGACGAACGTTCGCCAAAACGGTCAGGCCTGTTGGCCGATGTGCTTCTCAACGAGTTCAATCAACTCGTCAGGTTCGAACGGCTTGCGGAAGTAGTCCGCGGCCCCCATCTCGGCGCTCTTCTGATGGCCACGCGAATGCTCGCGCGCCGTGAAGATAACGACCGGAACGCCCGAAGTTCCGCTGTCGTGCTTCAGGCGTGTCAGCGTCTCCCAGCCATCGATGCCAGGCATCATGACGTCCAAGAGGATCAGGTCCGGCGTCAGCGCGCGAGCCTGCGTGATCCCATCCTCACCGTTGGTCGCCGACTCCACCCTGAAGCCGGCGGCCTCGAGCACCATCTGGGTGGAGACTATGATCAACTTCTCGTCTTCAATAATCAGAACGGTTCTTTGCATCACAGGTGCCTCGGTAGATCTATCGCGGTTTCCGTCACCAACCCAGCATGCTCAGGTTGGTAGATCGGAAGCATGAAGGAGAAATCGGCTCCCTGGCCTAGCTGACTGGAGACTTCAATTCGACTTCCGTGAGCTTCGATGACGCCCCGCGCTACGAAGAGGCCCAAGCCAGCGCCGCCATGGTGCCGAGTCAACGGGTCCTCAACTTGGAAGAACTTCTCGAAGATTCGTCGCTGGTAGCGAGGATCGACTCCAATTCCGTCATCGCTGACGCAGAACCGGAGGCCCTCACCTTCGGCTACGACTGCGACTCGCACCCGACCATCGTCGCGAGCGAACTTGACAGCATTTTCAATCAGTGCCTGGCAGGCACGGCGCAAGTCACCGCGGTCGGCAAACAACTGGACGCCTTCGGCCTCGCTCGTGAGCGACAGCGCAACCCGGCGGTCGCGAGCGGGTTGCTCGAACGGCAGCAGCATGCCGGCAAGGAAGCCGTCCAGGGCAACGACCTCTCGGTCTTGGCCGTAGTCTTCGGACTCGAGGTTGCCCAGGTTGATCAGCTTGTCGATCTGATGCTCGAGACGGACCGACTGCTCGCGGATCGACTCACAAACGTGCTCCTGACGGTCATTGAGCTCGCCCAGCGTGCCCTTCGCCATCATCGTCGCAAACGTCTTGATACCCGTCAGCGGCGTGCGCAACTCGTGTGCGACGATCGATAGATATTGGTTCTTCAGCTGGTCGGTCTTGAAGTCCGCGGTGATGTCGCGGAGCACCGTCAGCGTGCCAGCAGGACGGCCGCGGTAGTCATGCACGCAACTGGTCATGCACTTGATGTAGAGCAGGTCCTGTTCGCTGTCGTGAACTTCGACTGTGCGGATGACTTCCTTCTGGTCTTCGATGCGCGCGTGGTCCTCGACCAACGCATCTAGCAACTCGTGCTGACCCTGCATCATGCTGATCGGCTTGCCAATCGCTACGAAGGACTTGAGGCCCAACAGGCCCTCGGCAACCGGGTTCATCAACGTCACGTTGCCGCCACGATCGACGAAAACGATACCGTCCATGATGTTGGTGATAATGGTCATCATGCGTGACAGGTCGAGGTTGAACGTCTCCTGCGTCTCTTGGAACTTCTCAGCCTGCTGCTTACATCGACGGCCAAGTTCCTCGGACTGGACCCTCCACCGCTCTGATTCGCCGCGAGCGCGAGACCGCGCGTCCACTCGGGCGCGCAGTCGCTCCAATAACGTGGCGGCGTCACTCGCAGAACCAGTGGCACCAATGACGCCAACCGCGGAAAGCGCCATACCGCGGTCGTAATGGGCCGATTGCGGCACTCCATCGACGGCGATCACCATGCCGACATCGCCGGCTTGGCATTGCTCATGCAAGCTCTGCAGCGCATCCCCGACGAAGGTGAGATCTGCGACCACTGCTTGTAGGTCGCCATTGGCAAATTGATCTGCAACCGTATCAATCGATGCAGCGACGGCGGTCTTAGCCCCAGCTTCGGCGAACCACGACTGCAATCGCACAGCGTTCGCACCTGTCGCCAGGATCAGGATGTTCGTAGTCGTGGTCATACTCCGCCAACCAGTCAAAGACGGACCCGACGTAGTCGGGCTACTTAGCAGTCAAACAATCAAGCGGGCCGAGACTTAGCTACCGCTCTTGATAGCTTGCAGCGCGTCATCTTCCTTGTCGTAGATCGCTAGGTGCTTCGAGATGCGCATGATCTCGAAGATCTTGACGATGAACGGCTTGATGTTGCTCAGGTAGAGCTTGCAGCTGCGTGACGACGTCACGTTGTTCGCCACAATGATCAAGCCGACACCGCATGAGTCGATGATCTTGACGTTGTCGAGGTTCAGCACGAAGTGCTCGTAACCTTCCTCGATCTTCTCGTTGATCGTCTCCTTCAACGACTCCTTCAAGGAGTCTGTGACATAGAAGTTCAAGCTTCTGTCGTTGAACGAAATGATGACCGTCTTGTCGTCCTTAAGTGCTGCAACCGACAGACCCTGACTTTTCTTTCCAACGATTTCCATAGCGTAACCTCGTGCGCATGCCCGGTTGGGCTCGGCGCAGGATATGCATCGGCACCAACGGTCGTGCGAGTTGAATAAGTGATGAAAATCAACTCACCAGGGCGAAACACCTGCCATACCAAGTCAAACCGCCGCTCGGCAAATCCCCACCGCAAGGAGGATTCCGTCGCCTCTCGGGGTGACGCACTCGCAGGCGCATGCCTACGCCAAATTGACATCACCAGCGTCAATCGACGCTACATTCCGCGGTTCAGGTCGCGGCTAGCTGTGGGTCGACACCGACTTGGGAACCGTCGGCAGGATGACTGTTGGCTCGAGTGTGGGTTCGGACGTTGGCGCCGCAGCAGTTGCGGTCTCTGCAGCAACTGCCACTGAAGTCTCCGGCAAGGCGGGCTCTGCCGCGGCCGATGCCGCTGCCTCTGCCGCTGCCGCTGCCTCTGCCGCTGCCGCTGCCGCTGCCGCTGCCGCTGCCGCTGCCGCTGCCGCTGCCG
>CALCZA010000221.1 GCA_937906475.1 uncultured bacterium | reverse complement strand
CACCGGGCACGCCACCGGGCACGCAGTCCGGTGCGAAGCGACTGTTGGGGCGCTTTGGGCGGACGCGGCGCAAGTTCGGCAGTCTCGCGTTCAGGAACCGCAGGCAATCCGGCTGTCGCCAGCAAGTCTATGTTTGGTTTTCGTTCGGGTCGGCCGTAGGATGAATCTATGGGTGGCTACTGGCGCGAGGTCCGTTTTTGGACCTGAGCAAGTTCATGCAGGGACTGCGTTCGAACGCGGACGATGGACCAGGCACGGTCGATGCGTTGCATCAGGTCGAGCCACGGCTTGCACGTATGCAACCGTTCCCAGAGTGGTTGCACCCGTGCCTCAAGGACGCGTTGCAGTCCCGCGGCATCCTCGAACTATTCTCGCACCAGCGCGAGTGCGCGGACCTGCTTCACGACAAGAAGCACGCGGTGATTGCGACGTCGACTGCTTCCGGCAAGTCGCTGGCCTACCACATGCCGGTGCTGGATGCCTTGGTGCGCGATGGGTTGGATGCTCGCGCACTGTATCTGTATCCGACCAAGGCGCTGGCGCGCGACCAGATGGCCGATTTGGAGGAGTTGCTGCAACACGCGCAGGTTGCTCGTCCGAAAGGAGAGCATCCGCTGACGGTTGCTGTCTACGACGGGGATACTCCGCCGCAGGTCCGGCAGTCGCTGCGGGAGCACGGCTCGCTGGTGCTTACCAACCCGCACATGCTGCACCAAGGCATCCTGCCGAATCATCAGAAGTGGCAGGGACTGTTTGCTGGGTTGCGGTACGTGGTCGTCGACGAGTTGCACACACTGTCGGGCATCTATGGTTCGCACGTCGCCAATGTGCTGCGGCGGTTGCAACGTATTTGCCGGCACTACGGCAGTAACCCAACGTTCTGTGGTGCTTCGGCGACGGTCAGCAATGCGGTCGAGCATGGGCGGCGGTTGTTTGAGCAACACGTACACTGCATTGACGAAGACGGTAGTCCACGCGGTAAGAAGCACTTCGTATTCTTGAACCCCCGGGTCACGCAGGTGGCGTCTGGAATGCGCGTGCCGGCGATTGAATCGGCGCGCCAACTTGGCGGCCAATTGCTTGCGAGCGGCTTGCAATCGATCTTCTTCGCACGCTCGCGGAATCAGACGGAAGTGCTGTTGAAATACCTGCGCGATGATGCCCGCGCCAAGAACATCGACCAAAAACGCGTCGCCGGTTACCGCGGTGGCTATCTGCCCAATCTTCGCCGTAAGATCGAAAAGGGCCTGCGCGATGGCGAGATTCGTACTGTGGTGTCGACCAATGCGCTCGAACTTGGAGTCGACATCGGCAGCCTCGATGTCTGCGTTTTGGTTGGTTATCCGGGCACGGTGTCGAGCACGTTCCAGCGTGCCGGACGCGTTGGTCGCCGCAGTCAGGAAAGCGCCGTGGTGGTGGTGGCGCGCAGTTCCGCGATGGATCAGTACTTGATGCAGAACCCTGGTTACCTGTTTGACCAGCCACGCGATGCCGTCAGCATTGATCCGGATAACGCGATCATCTTGACCAACCACATTCGTTGCGCGGCGTTTGAGTTGCCATTCGATGAGGATGAGAACTTCGGCCAGGCGGACGGCACGCGCGACGTTCTCGACTTCCTGACGCACGATTTGCGCGTGCTGGTGCATCAGTCCGGGCGGTTCCATTACGCCGAGCGAACCTATCCTGCCGAGGGCGTCAGTTTGACGGCGGCAGACATGGACAACGTGACGATCCAAGACGTGGAGTCGCGCAAGATCCTCGCCGAGATCGACCGGCCATCCGCGATCACCGAAGTCTACGAAGGCGCGATCTACGGCCACCAAGGTGAGACCTACCTGGTCGAGCGCTTCGACTACGATGATCGCCGGGCGTTCGTTAAGCCTGTTGACGCCGACTACTACACCGAGGCGGACACCGAGACCGAGGTCAAATTTCTGCACCTCGACGAATGCCTCGAGTTCCCCAATTACGCGGCGCATCGCGGCGAAGTGCACGTGGCAACGCTCGCTAAGGCGTTCAAGAAGATCAAGTTCTACACCCGTGAGAACGTCGGCATCGGTGAGATCAACTTGCCGCCCGAAGAGTTCGAGACCGAGGCGACCGCGTTGGTGTTGCAGAAGGATTTGGTGCAGCGCCTCGGCCTGCGCAAAGGCGGCGAAGCGTCGTGCTTGCAGGGAGTCGGGCAGTTGCTGCAAGGCCTCGTGCCGTTGTTTGTGCGGGTTGACCCGGGCGATGTGAAGGTCGTGGCCGAGGCATTGCATCCGCACTTCGACGCGCCGGCGCTGATCCTCTATGATCGGATCCCGGATGGCGTTGGTTTGAGTCAGCGACTATTTGAGGTGCACCGCGAGATCCTTGCGGCGGCCGAGCAGTTGTTGATGAGATGTCATTGCCGCAGTGGTTGTCCTTCGTGTGTCGGTCCACAGGCGAGTCTTGGCACCCGTAGCAAGTCGGTCGCGCTGGCTATCCTGCGCGGCATGCTCGACGAACGAGAGCAGATGTTGTCACCCATCGAGGAGTCTGCGTGGTAGCCCCCAAGAAAGTCACAACAGGACGTGCGGTCGATGCCGATTCCGGTGCTAGCTCTGGCGACGGCCAAAAGCCTGCCGTGACACGTTCGCGTCGTGACAAGTTGCGCCGCATGTTTCAAGTCGAGGCCGAGCCAGCCGCGCAGGCGGAACGGTTCGAGCAACAAGCCGGCGCGCAACTCCAACGCTCTGCAGGCAATCGTCTGCCGTCAGGCGTGCCGCCTGCACGAGGCAACATACGTGCGTTCTTGCAAGCGCGCCGCGACCGCATGGCCGAAGGCATGCCGGCGCATCTGTCGCGCCAAGAGGTCGAACTGCCGCCGGCGGATGTGTTGCAGACGGAGCACGGTCCGCTGTGGCGCCGCGAACTTCGGTATCCGGCCACGCACGTTCATGGTCGCATCAAGACCGATTCTGGCCGGCACTTTGATCGCGAACGTCTTGCGAAGATGGCCAAGTCTCCGTCGTTCACAGATCTGGCTGCGGAGGAGTGTTTGTTCCTCGACACCGAGACCACCGGTCTCAGTGGTGGCGCGGGCACGATGGTGTTTGCCTACGGGATCGCGTTTTACGAAGGCAATGAGTTGGTGCTCGAACAGTTGTTCTTGCGCGATTTTGGTGAAGAACCGGCGATGCTGCACCACATCGCGAAGCGCCTCGCGGAGCATCCGGTGCCGGTCACGTTCGTCGGCAAAAGCTACGACCGCCATCGAATTGCTGCGCGCCTGGCGGTGCACAAGATTAAGGCGCCAATCTTGACCGACCGTCACCTCGATTTGTACCACGTGATCCGGCGCGAGTTCGGCAAACGCTGGCCCGACAGCCGACTGCACACCGCGGAAGAGCGGTTGCTTGGGCTATATCGCGATGATGACTTGCCGGGCAGTGAAGCGCCGGCGGCGTTCCTCGATTGGGTTCGCGATCGCACCGGCCCCGTTGACCGCGTGCTCGAACACAACCGCTTGGACGTGCTCAGCCTAGCGGCGTTACTCGGTGTGATTACGAAGCCAGGGGACTGAGTCGTCGGCTTAAGTCGTCGGGCTAAGTCGTCGGCCTAAAAAGTCGTCGGGTTAAGTCGTCGGGCTAATAAGTCGTCGGGCTAAAGCTTGTCCCCAGGGCGCGGTAGGCGCGTTTCCGTCCTTAATTTGCGCCGTGACCGAATCGACACACGCTGACGGGGAACGTTGACCTAGTGGCTCGTATGTTATCCGCATCATGCGACTAATCACGACATGCACTGCAGCGCTGTTGCTGCCGGTGCTGCTCGCGGCCCAAGGCGGGTCCAAGCAGCAATCGCCGGCTGACGCACTGCACGCCAAATTCTCGGCTGAGCTCTCGAAGCAGAACTCAGCCTACCGCGCAGCTAGTACCAAGCTGCGGCAAAGCGACGCCTACAAGCAGGCGGTCGCGGCCAAGGACCGAGCGAAGATGACGGAGCTCCGCAGTACGCTGGAGCGGCCGGACACCAAGGGGCTTGCCCAAAAAGCCATGGATGCCGCTGGTCAGTTTGAAGGTGATGGTGCCGTCAAGATCCTGAGCTGGGCTGCGATCAACGGTCGCGATACGGACATCGTCAAGGCGGTCGCGGCGCAGCTTCAAGGGAAGCACATGAAGAGCGCGGCACTTGTCGACTTGCTTGAGAATGGCCGCGTGCTTTCGCGTCCGCTAGGCGCCGAAGGTGCCGATGCGTTCTTGAGTCAGGTCATCGCCGAATCGCCGCACGACGTTGTTAAGGCATGGGCGTTCTACTGGAAGTCGATCGCTTTTTCCGGTCGCGATGCCAGCGATGACCAGTTGGCTAAGGGTGCCGTCCTCGCAGCGCAAGCGGAGAAGCTCGCCGGCAGCCACTGGCTCGGGGACAAGATTCGCGGCCCGAAGTTCAAGGCTGAGAAGCTGCAGATCGGCCTCGTTGCGCCGAACATCGCTGGTGAAGACATCGATGGTGTCAAGTTCCAGCTTGAAGACTACCGCGGCAAGGTAGTCGTTCTCGACTTCTGGGGGTTCTGGTGAGGCCCGTGCGTGGCAATGATCCCACACGAGCGGTCGCTCGTGGAACAGATGAAAGACAAGCCGTTCGCCCTGATCGGAATCAACAGCGATAAAGATAAGGACTACTTCCACTCGAAGGCCAAAGAGATGGGCGTCACCTGGCGCTCGTTCTGGAATGGCCCGCGTGGCACCAGTGGCCCGATCTCCTCAAAGTGGGGAGTGCGCGGCTGGCCGACCATTTACGTGCTCGACCACAAGGGCGTGATTCGTTTCACCGGCACGCGAGGCGAGAAGATGACGGCAGCCGTCGAGCAACTGCTCGGCGAGATAGAGTAAGGCAAGTAAGCCGCCAGTCTTCCGGGCTAGGCAAGTGTCTTCCCGGCTAGGCAAGTGGGGCGCGCAGGAGAGTGATCTTCGTGATGCGCCCACCCGCGAGGGACTCGGCATGCCGAGTCCCTTTTTTTTATCTATGGCGATGCTTGGTGCCGCCGATCGGCCGACTGACATCTTGCGCGTCGCCGGCAAGGTGAGCGTTACGGCGGCGGCGCTCGATCCGTTTCCGGTGATGGCAGGGCGGTCGCTTCGCTTTGCTGCGCGGTCTCCGCATTGCGCCCATCCTGTAAGGGTGGGGCACCTGAAGAGCCTGGCTTTTGGGGGACGGGATCGTAGCCAGGTTCACAGAACGGATGGCACCGACACAGTCGTCGCACAGTGAGCCAGCTGCCTTTGCATGCTCCGTGCAGCCGCAGCGCTGCCAGCGCATAGCTCGAACACGTTGGGTCGAACCGGCACGTCTTCGGCTTCAGCGGACTGATGACGCGCCGGTAGAAGTGCACCGGCAACGACAGCACGAACGCCAGCGGCGAGCGCATTACCGAGATCTCCGCCGCGGCGGCCGCTTCGGAGCACGGAGCGCCTTCTCGATCAGCTTTGGCAACTCGCTGCGAATCGCAGCAAGTGGCATGTTGTCGTCGCGCTGCTTCGGGATCAGCACGACGTCAATGTTCGGCGGCATGCCGGCCCGCTCCATTCGGAACGCTTCGCGCAGCACGCGCTTGAGCTTGTTGCGGCGCACGGCACCGCCGTGGGCCTTGCTGACCGATAGGCCAACCCGCGGTGCCGGGATCTCACCGGGACGCCGCAGCCAAATGACCACTGTCAACCAGTCCCCCGAAGCGCGGCGGCCGCGGCCGTAGACGGAGCGGAAGTCGCGCTGCGAACGCAGGCGATAGGTGGCCGGCTGCGCGTTGGCAAGAATCACTGCGTCAGCGCTTTCGTCGCAAAGGTCTTCTTACTGCTCGAGGCCGGCAGTTGCGACGTCGCGAGGAAGCGACGGAAGTCGCTCTTGGCGTTGTCGAAGTCCTTGAGTTCTAGGCGCACGCGGCCACGGTTGTAGTAGTTGTCGCTACGAGTCGGGTCGAGTTTGACGACGAGGTCCATCTGCTCAAGTGCCTTCTCAAAGCTCTTGCGGTTGAATAGCCAGTCAGCGTAGAGCGCACGCACATCGAGTTCCTCTGCCTTCAGGTCGACCAGGTAGCGATACTGCTGTACTTCGTAATCTGGAATGATCGTGCGCTTGACGTCCGCTTCGACGACCGCGCGTTCTTCCTTCATCTTTTCAAGGAACGCCTTGGCCGAGATCTCGAACGTCTCGTCGTCTCCGAGTTGGCGTGCAATCTGCAAGCGATGGTTGTGCACCATGCGTAGCAGTTCGCCGCGTTCGATCAGGTGAGACAACAGTTCATCGGCCTTGCGGAGCTCGGTGGTCGCAAGCGCACGTTGTGCGGCTGCCTTGTTGGCGAACTCATCGTGACGCTGCTTGTCTGGTGCTCGGGCCGCGCGATCTTCGAGGCGAATTGCTTCCCCGATCTTGCGCAGTCCCTGCTTTTGGCGAGCGAGTCCGTAGTAGAGCAACTCGTAAGGTTCGTGGCGCATCGGCGAGCGCCAGTCGTAGACGCGCTCGAGGATCTCGGTCGCCTGATCCAGCATCTTGGGATCGCGATCGCTGGCACGTAGTAATACGGCTCCCTTGATGACGTTGAGCTTGTAGTCGTCGGGGTCGATCTCAAGCCCGCGTTCGACTTGGATTAAGGCCTGCCCGAGTTTGTTGCCATCGAAGTACAGCGGCGCATTGCGCTGGCAGATCTCCAGTCGGTCCATTTGCTCCGACGAGAGGGTGGTGCAGCCACACAGGAACAGGAGGAAGGCGTATTGGCGCATCGTGGACGCTGCAGCTAGGGGAGGGCGGCAGCCGGGGGGCAGGCTGCCATGTGGGGTCTGCCATTCGGCGAAGCGGGAACGATACGGTCATGCCGGGCCATCTGTCGAGCCTCTGTGGCTCCAGGACCAAGATCGGTGCCGGAGATGCTCCTTGGAACGGGCCTTTGTTGGGCTTGTGACTCTCGTTAGGATAAGGCGGCCGTTCGCCCGAAGGAGCTTCTCCCGTCGTGCGCATGCGGCCGCAGAATCCGCTCCGTTACCTGCCATGTCGATCAAGAAGCCATCCCGTCGTTCTTTCCTGAAGACCTCCGCAACCGGCGCCGCCGCTGTTGCGGCCACCGGGTCCATCAGCGCGCTCCGTGCCGCGTCCCCTGTGCATCAAGGCGGCGGCAAGCTCAAAATCGGCATTGTCGGCGTTGGCGGCCGTGGCTCGGGTGCCGCCATCCAGGCGATCATGGCTGACAAGGAGAACATCCTCTACGCCGCCGGCGACGCATTCGCTGACCGCATGGAGGGGGGCCTTAACGGCGTGCTTGCGTCGGCCACGGAAGCTGGCCGCGAGAAGCAATTTCAGGTGCCGCCGGAGCGTCGCTTCGTTGGCATTGACGCGCTCGACGAGGTGCTGGCGACTGGTATCGATGTCGTGTTGCTGGCGACCCCGCCTGGCTTCCGCCCGATGCAGATCGAGCGGTCGGTCGAGAAGGGCGTGCACGTCTTCGCCGAGAAGCCGGTCGCCGTCGATGCTCCTGGTATTCGTCGCGTGGAAGCGGCGTGCAAGCTTGCCAAGGCGAAGGGGCTCTCGGTCGTTTCCGGCCTTTGCTACCGCTATCACGATGGCCGCCGCGCGGTTGTGCAAAAGCTGCAGGACGGCGCCATTGGTGAGATCCTGACGATTCAGGGTAACTACATGACTGGCGAGTTGTGGTTCCGTCAGGTCCAACCGCAGTGGAACGATCTTCAGAAACAAGTTCGCAACTGGCTCTACTACACCTACCTGTCGGGCGACCACATCGCTGAGCAGCACATCCACACGCTCGACATGATGGCTTGGATCAAGGGCGACGTATACCCGAGCGCCGTGGTTTCGATGGGTGGCCGCCAGAAGCGCACCGATGCGAAGTATGGCAACGTCTACGACCACTTCGTCAACAACTACGAATGGGAGGATGGCACGCGTGGCATCAGCCAGTGTCGCCAGCAGAACAACACGGCGCGCAGCGTCAACGAGTTCGTGTTCGGCACCGAAGGCAAGGCCAACATCTTCCGCCACCAGCTCACCGGCAAGAACGAATGGCGCTATGCGGACAAGTCGCGCAACATGTACCAGGCCGAGCACGACGAGATGTTCCGGGCGCTGCGAGCTGGCAAGCCGATCAATAACGGCGAATACATGTGCAACAGCACGCTGATGGCGATCATGGGGCGCATGTCGGCTTACACCGGCAAGCGCGTCACTTGGAAGCAGGCGCATGAGAGCACCGAAGAGTTGATGCCGAACCTGCTGACATGGCAGGACAAGGCTCCGAAGAGCGAGATCTCGATCCCCGGCGTCACGAAGTTCTCGTAGTTGGCGGGGGGGCTGTCGCATGCGCTGCAAAGAAATTTGCGCATAGTCTCACTGCGCAGGCGCCGTGGCATCGGCGTTTGCTCGTTGCCGCGGCGGGCATATGCGCTCAAGAGTGATTGCACGGGGTAAGATTGGTGCGTGACCAGCACAATAGAAGGGAAGATCGCGGCCTCGACAGAAACCGATCCTGCAGATCTAGCGGAAGAAAATCGGCGCACGTTCTCCGATCGCAGGAGTTGCCCAACTCCGATGTTCAGCCGTTTTGTGCTGCGCGGTGGTCGACGTCGTAAAGTGCGCCGCGAAGAAGAACGCGACGGCGCGTTCGTCGATATTCACGGCGCCGGCGTGTTGCTCGTCGTGCTATCGATCGTCGCGCTCAATCTGCTCGACGCTTTCTTCACGCTGCTGTTCTTGTCGCACGGCGGCACCGAACTGAACCCGGCGGTGCAATGGGTGCTCGATTCGACGTGGCATCCGTGGCCGTTCTTGTTGATGAAGACCGTCGGCATCGGCATCGCCTGCGCGTTCTTGATGATGGCGAAGCACTTCCGCTCGGCGCGTGTCGGCATGGCGTTCGTGTTGGTTGGTTACGCGGTGTTGCTGGGTTGGCACCTGACGCTGCTGCAATACCTGCCGTAGTCAGAACTGTTGGCGCGCGTTGACGGCGCGTGCTTCGCAAGCCATCGTGGTCACATGCCGATCCTGCGCATGGGGCTTTTGTTGTTACTTGTTGGTGCCGCCGCGGGGCAGCACGCATCGCGGCCACCGAACATCGTGTTCGTGTTGGCGGATGACATGGGCTACGGCGATCCGGGAAGTTGCAATCCGGACTCGAAGATCGCGACGCCAAACATCGACCGAATCGCCACCGAGGGTATGCGGTTTACGGATGCTCATGCGCCGGGTTCGGTGTGTGTGCCATCGCGCTACGGTTTGTTGACGGGTCGCTATGCGTGTCGTCGTAGACGCTACCAACCAGCCCGCGAGGCGGTGATCCAGGAGGGCACGAACACTCTCGCAGATGTGTTGCGCGGCGCGGGCTATCAGACGGCAATGGTTGGTAAGTGGCACCTTGGTTTCGATGCCGCGAACAAACCAGACTACGGAGACATGCGCGGTGGGCCGGTCGATCGCGGTTTCGATCAGTTCTTTGGCATTCCTGCATCGCTGGATATCCCGCCGTACTATTACGTGCAGAACCGGCAGGCTGTCGCGGCACCGACAGAACACATCCTGGCCAGTCGCAGCGAAGGGTGGTCGCCGATTCAGGGTGCGTTCTGGCGTGATGGTGGCGTTGCGCCTGGCTTCGTGCACAGCGAAGTGTTGCCGCGGCTTCGCGACGAAGCGCTTTCGATCATCAACAATCACGATGGCAAGCAACCGCTGTTCCTCTACTTGGCGCTGCCGGCACCGCATACGCCGTGGTTGCCTGCGGAGCGCTACCGCAACAAGAGTGCGGCTGGGATGTATGGCGACTTCGTCATGCAGGTCGATGGCATCGTTGGCGATGTTCTCGGTGCGTTAGATCAGCAAGGCCTAGCTGAGAACACGCTGATGTTCTTTACGTCAGATAACGGCCCGGTTTGGTATGCGGCAGATACGGCGCGCTTTGGCCATCGGTCCGTCGGGCCGTTGCGCGGCATGAAAGGCGATGCCTTTGAAGGCGGGCATCGCGTGCCGTTTTTGGTGCGCTGGCCAAAACATGTCGCCAAGGGATCGACTAGTGAACAGACCATTTGCTTCACCGACGTGATGGCGACTTGTGTGGCTGCGACCGATAGCGGCTTGGCCGAGGGCAGCGGTGAGGACAGCATCAGCTTCTTGCCGCAATTAGTTGGCGAGCCGGCGGTCAAGCGGCGCCGAGTGACGGTGCTCAAGGCAGCCGCTACGGTCGTTCGAGAAGGCAAGTGGAAGCTGATCCGGCACAAGGGCTCGGGTGGCTTTACGCGCAATGCCAAGACGGGGGCCGCGCGCGGACAACTCTATGATCTTGATGCGGATCTGGCGGAGACCCAGAATCTCTACACTGAGCATCCGGATGTTGTTGGGAGGTTGGCGAGGCATGCGGCCCGCGCGCATCCGACCAACGTCATCGTCATCCTCGCCGATGATATGGGCTATGGCGATTCGAGTGTTTACGACGGGTGGATCAAGACCCCTGGCATGGAGCGCATGGCGCGCGAAGGCCTGACGTTCACTGACTTCCATAGTAGTGGCGTGGTGTGCAGTCCAACGCGTGCTGGGTTGTTGACCGGGCGCTACCAGCAACGCTCCGGCATTTCGGGCGTCGTCAATGCCGACCCGAACCACCCGGCGCACAAGCTTGGTTTGCTGCAAGGCGAGTTTACGTTCGCCGGTGCTTTGAAGTCCGCAGGCTATCGAACGGCTCTGTTTGGTAAGTGGCACCTTGGCTACGCCGTCAAGTTCAACCCGGTGCATCGCGGCTTCGATGAGTTCCGCGGGTTCGTTAGTGGCAACATCGACTACCACTCGCATCTCGATCGCATGAACACGCCCGATTGGTGGCATGGCACGAAGTTGGTGGCACGCGATGGCTACTTGACCGACTTGATCACCCAGGACGCCGTGCGCTTCATTGGGGATCACCGCGATGAGCCGTTTTGTTTATACGTTGCGCACGGCGCGGTTCACTCGCCGATTCAAGCACCCGACAGCGCGCCCGTTCGTGGCGGCAGTCGCGGCCCGAAGGACGGTCGCGCGCGTGACGAGAAGGTCAAGTTGATGATGAAGTCGCTCGACGACAGTGTGACTTCGATCCTCGCCGCGGTTCGCAAGAACGGCATCGCCGGCAGCACGTTGGTGTTGTTCTTCTCAGATAATGGCGGTGCTGCCCACATGCGTTGCGATCCGTTGCGCGGCAAGAAAGGCACGGTTTGGGAAGGCGGCCATCGCGTGCCTGCGATTGCCTGGTGGCCAGGCACGATCGCGAAGGGCACCAAGACCGATCAGTTGTGCATCAGCCTCGATGTCATGCCGACGATGCTGGAATTGGCTGGGCTTGAATCACCATCCAACTGCAAGCTAGATGGCATAAGCCTGGTGCCGCTGCTACGTGATCGACAAACACTCGGTCCTCGCGAGCTATTTTGGAATGGCGTCGCGATGCGTGACGGCACCTGGAAACTTGTCGTGCAGAAGAAGCAGTCGCTGTTGTTTGATTTGGCGAGCGACATTGGCGAGAAGCACAACGTCGCTGCACAACATCCGAAGCGAGTGCAGTCGATGCTTGCCGCGCTGGCCGCATGGCGCCTCGATGTTGCCCGCAAGCCACGTTCTTCGTTTCCGCCTAAAGACCGTTAGGCCACACGGCTGCGGCCCTCGTCTAGCCCTCTGCATGCATTGCCTGCCGCGCCCGGTTTGCCAGTTGGAGTGCTGAGGCCGTCAGTGGATCCGAACAAGAACATGGAGTGTTAGCAGGCCACTCTCAGGTGGTCGCCGCGTGACATGGCCGGTGCCCGGGGAGCCTGGCTAAGCCTGCTGATTGTGGCGATGCTAGGAGCCAAGCGTCGTAGTTAGCGTGAACGAGAACAGCAGCGCGGGCCGCAAGGAAACCAAGCTGGCCATGTTCATGAGGCTAGCGGTTGGCAATGATGGTTGCGCGTTCCTCCAATGAGCATGCCTCCTGATAACTTGGTCAATGCAGGCGACCCGTCCGGCTCCCGGCCGCTACGTGTCGTTCGTGTGTTGACGCGGCCGAACCTCGGCGGTCCGACGCGTCAGGCGATTGCGTTGTGGCACGCGCATCGCGATCTAGGGATCGAGACAGTGTTGGTCACCGGAGTGGTTGGGCCCGAAGAAGTGGAGCTGTCACCGGCGGCCCACGGCGTGCCGGCGGCACCTTCGGATGGCTCCGCCGCTGGCTGGTTGCAGTTGCCCGACATGCGGCGTGGGGTTGATCTGTTCGGAGATCGCCGGGCGCGGCGTGCGTTGCGGAAAGTCATTCAGCGGTTCCAGCCAGACGTGGTCCACACCCATACGAGTAAAGCCGGACTGATTGGGCGTAAGGCGGCGTTGGCCGAGCGCGTACCGGTCACCGCCCACACGTTTCACGGCCACGTGCTCAAGGACTACTTTGGTAAGTTGCCGTCGATGTTGTTGGCGGCGCTAGAGCGGCGTCTCGCGCGACGCACCAATTTGTTGTTTGCGATTAGCCCTAGTTGCGCCGACGAACTGGCAGAGTGTCGCGTTGCTGCGCGCGAGCGCTTCGAGGTGATTGCGCCGGCGGTCGCAGTGCCCGTTGCGATGGCACGCGGTGCTGCGCGCGAACAGCTAGGTATCGATGCTGAGCAGTGGCGGGTGTGTGCCGTTGGCCGCCTGGTGCCGATCAAGCGCTTGGCAGACTTTGTCATGGTGATTGCTGACGTCGCCGAACTGCATGGTGATGTGATCGGTGATGGACCCGAACGTACTGCGCTGCAGCAACTGGCCGAGCAGCACGCCGGCGGTCGCATCCACATCCGTGGAGCCGAGCCCGACATAGCCCGTTTGCTGCCGGCCTACGACGCGGTTGTGCTGCCGAGTATTCGCGAAGGCTGTCCACTGGTTGCGATCGAGGCGTTCGCTGCCGGGGTTCCGGTGGTTGGCTATGACGTTCCTGGAGTGCGCGATGCCTTGTCACACTTTGGCCGTGGCGTTCTTGTGCCGGTAGCTGATGGACCAAGTGGCTTGGCCCGTGCAATGACGGCGTTGCGGTCCGATGGCAGTTTGCAATCGCGCCTCGTTCGGGATGCCCGCATGGCCGTGCATGCATGCAGTCCGCCGGCGGTGGCCGCGGAATTGTTGTCTGCCTACCGCAAGGCGGCAGCGAGCGCTGCCGGTTCGCGCAACCGTCAGTCGTGACGTCAGAACAGCCGCCAAGCATGGCCCTCTTGGCCGTGATCATGCGGTCGGCTGGGAACACTGGCCTGACTCCGTCCCGTGCCAGCGATACTCGACCTAACCGGCGGGTGGCCAGGTCGAGTCTTCGCGGCGGGCCAGTTCGATCAGTCGATTGCAGTTTCCACATGCCATCGGGTCCTTGGCGGCGCTCTGGTGCCGGGTGGCGAACCAGATTTGCCCGGGGTGCTGCCGCTTGGCTTGCCAATATGAGGATTTGCGCGCTGGTGTGAATCGGGCTTCGTGCTCGTGTTACAAACAAGCCAGGGCTTCGAGTCCTAGGTCATCCTCGCTGGACTTGGTGGCCGCGATCCGCTTCATCGACCGCTAGGATTTGTGCAAGTCCTGGGCGGGGCCGCGCTGCCAATCTCAACAGGAGTGATTGCGTTAGTGCTTACGGTGTCAGAACAATAAACAACATCTTCGCCGCTCCTCGGTGACAGGATTCGTAGATGGAACGGCAGGTAGATGACTTCGTTGGGGTGTTCGCCTTGTTGCGCAGAGACGACCGCTACTTGCTGGTCGCCAATGAGCGTCGCATTGATCGCGTGATGCAGCGTGTTTGGGATTTGCCGGGCGGCCGCGTTGAGGCTGGCGAATTGGTGCTGGAGGCGTTGCGGCGCGAACTGAAAGAAGAGACGCAATTGTCGCTGCAGGGAACGCCAGAGTTCGTGTTCGTCCAAGAGGGCGAGCGCATCGAAAGTGGTGTTCGGCAATGGGCTTGGCGTTCGCTTTTCTTCGTGATCGAGGCGGCAGGCGATCCGGTCGCGAGTCACGAAGTGCTCGATGTGCGTTGGATGACCCGAGCCGAGATCGAGAACGAGTGCCACGCGCCATACCACAACAGCTTTCGTGAGTGGCTGCAGCATGGCGGTAGCTATTTCGTCAGTACGTGGCGCGACTAGCTGCGCCAACGCGACCGCTCGCCAAATATTTCGCACGTGACCTGTCACCGTGCGCGGTTCCGGGCCCCTTGTCAGTCATGGGCTTGTCGTTATTGCTGTCACTCTGTCTGCCGCCGCTACTGACCGTGCCAACTGACGGTCGGCCGATGCGCTTTGGCATCTCGTTTCCGGCGGTCGAACTTGAGCGCGGATTGGCACTCGGTGGCCGTGGCGCGATGCAGTGGCGTCTGCTGCCGGTCGGCGCCGCTGATTCCGAGAACGTCTGGATCGAACTCGCGATTGTGGCGCCGCGCGGCACCGTGCGCATCGTGCGCGGCGGGGATGGCCCGTGTGCAAATGGTCGTGGTCCGGCGTTCGTGTTGTCTCGCGAAGAGTATCCTATTGCCTACGGCGCGGTGCGCGTGCTGCGCTGGCAGTGGGTCGATGGCACCGTGGACGAACGCACTCGCACGACCTTCACCGCGACGACCGAACTGGGCGGTGAGGTTTATCAAGCTGGCGAAGGACTGACGCTGCACACAGAGGGTCTAGCGAGTCGCGCCATGTATTGGCTGCATCGAGGTCGTGACCCAGCTATTCGTTGCGGTTTGTTGCCGGTGCGGGCGAGCGGCTTGACCGCAACCAAGAACGTGCGTCGTCACTTGCACAAGGTCTTGCCGCACCTTGTTGAGATGGACGGGCAGCGCGGCGCCGGCGATTTTGCGCGTCGGGATGGTGTCGTTACCAATCTCGAGTTTGATACGACGTTGGCGCTACTGCGATGTGCCGTTGCGATGCACGAACCGCGTGCATGGCAGTTGGCTTTGCGGGCCGCGCGGCATCTGCGCGATCGCGATTTGGACGTTCAGACCGGTTTGCCGTTCATGCACGGTGTCAGTCATCGCGCCGCGCCGCCTGAACCGGGTCACACTTGGCTCGAAGGGTTGTTGTGGGTTGGCTTGCTGACTGCTGATGACGATGTGTTGGTCGCGGCGCGCAGCATGGGGCGTGCCTTGGCGGTGCACTTGCCGGTCGGCACTGGTCGCAACGAACTCCTGCGCGACTATGCGTGGCCATTGATGCAGATCGAGTCGCTACTCCGGGTCGCCCCGGTCAAGCAACTGGTCCTCGCCGCCGACCGTCTCGCTGCATCAATCCAAATGAGGTTCGATCCTACTGCTCGAACGTTCCGGTTCGGCGAAGGCGAACTCGGTGGTGGCGTCTACCTCGAGCGCGGTTGGTTGACGGCCGGCATTCTGATCCCGGCCCTGCGCCTTCATCTGCAACGCCGGCCCGCAGCAGCGCTCGCTGAGCAGGTGCGCGTGGTGCAGCAGTCATTGATGGATCGCATCGGTTCCGGGGCGCGTGGGTTGCCAACCCATTGGCGCATCGCGAATGGTCGAGTGTCGGCCGAGCACTACGAGCGAAAAACGGCTCGTGCATCCTGGTTGCTCGAAGCGCTGTCGCCTCTTGACCAGAGCCGCTTATTGCGTCGTAGTAGTGTGCGGCGAGCGGTCGCCGCAACCCCGGCGTTCGATCATCCAGACCTAGCTACCGAGTTCACGCTGTTGGCGCGGTGTCGGTGGGTGTGGCGCTAGTGGCGAGTGGCTAGCGGTTCTTGCCGAGGCTGGCTGCCTTCTTGCTCGGCACGTCTAACGTGCCAACCAGATCGCGATCACCTCGCAAGATGATGAACCGAAGTTTCTTGCCGCGTTGCTCCTCAAGTAACCGAGCCAAGTCGATCAGGGATGTGATTGGCAATTCGCGGTCGCCGAAGCGTCCCTTGGCGATGATTCCGAGCAGCAGGTCGCCGCGTTCGAAGCCGGTTGAGTCGGCGGCGGATCCCGGCAGCACATCGCCAAGTTGCACGACGGCTGGGAAAAAGCGCACGCGCCGCAAGCCGCTGCCGCGGTAGAACGCTTCGGTTGCCGTGCGCACGAGGGTCTGGTCTTCTTCGACGCTAATCTCGCTCGGGCGAACTCCGATGCTCGCGAGCACCGTGCCCTCGTCGCGCGGGATGGGTTCGGTCTGCACGATGACCGGCCGCCCCTTGCGTTGCACGGTCACCGGTACCATGCGCGAGTTCGCTAGGTCAAAGAAGTGACGCAGGTAGTCGATCGAGGTGCGCACATCGTGCGTGCCGATCTTGGTCAGAACGTCGCCAATACGAATGTCGGCGAGGTTGGCGGGGCCGCCGCGCACGATCTCGGTGACGACGACCTTGCCGTCTTGGTCTGCGACCTCTAGGCCGAGCCACGGCGCGGTGCCGGACGCGACGAAACTAGTGCTCTGCAGTAACTCGCGCGTGAACTCTTGTCGCACGATGTCCATCGGAATCGCGAAGCCGATGTTTTCGGCCCCGGCCGACATTGCATTGTTGATGCCGATTAGGCGACCGGTGATGTCGAGCAGCGCTCCGCCACTGTTGCCCTGGTTGATTGCGGCGTCGGTCTGCAGCAAGTCCTTATACTTGCGAAGTTCTCTGTCTGGCGCGCGCACCTGAATCGAACGGCCGGTTGCCGAGAGCACGCCGGTTGTCACGGTGTTGGCATGGCCCTGAGGGTTGCCGATTGCGATAACGGTTTCGCCAATCATCAATTCCGACGAGCGGGCGATCTCAATGGCTTGGAAGCTCTCGGATCCCTCTACTTCGATTTGCAGCAGCGCCAGGTCGCGGACCGGCGTCGAACTGAGGATGCGCGCCTTGCGTTCGCGGCCGTCGCGCAGTTTCACGATGACACCGTAGCTGCGGCCTTGGCGTTGGCCGAGCAGCACTGGGGCGATGACGTGCCAGTTGGTGATGATCAGGCCTGATTCGTCGAGCAACACGCCGGAGCCCTGGCCTTCGGTGACTGGTCCGCGGCTGGCGAGTTGGTTCTGCAGATAGATGCTGACGACACTATCGGCGGCACGTTGCACGGCGCGCACGACCGGCGTCATGCGAAGAGCCCGGTCGCCTTCGTCCGGTTCGACGACCTGTAGCGGGGAACTGCGATCGACCAGAGGTTTGGCCTGGCCGGAATTGCCACTCTGAGCGGGCAGCAACGTCATTGCGCTCAGAGCCAGAAGCGATGACAGCGGCAAGATGGGCATACGCATGGGGTGTGTTACGAACGATTCACGGGATCGCTCCTGGCCAAGCTACAAAAACCTAAGTCGTCAGATCCCGGGGGCATCGATCGCATCGCGGAGCGCGGCCTGCGACAATGCCAACGTATGTTCTACCGCTTCAATACCGAAGTCCCGCTCCGCTGGGTCGACGTGGATTCCGCCGGCATCATCAACAATGCCGTCTACATGAGTCTGATGGAGCAGGCGCGCTACTCCTATTTTGCCGAGCTTGGGCTGCTGCAGGGGCATGAGGTGCCGTTTGTGCTGGCCGAAACGACGATGCAGTTTGTGTATCCGGGTCGGTTAGATATGCCGATTCAGGTCGCGGTTGCCACGACCAAGCTCGGCACGACAAGTTTCCACATGAGGTATGAAGTGCAGTCGGGCGCGCAAGTGCTTTGCAAGGCAACCATGGCTTTGGTCTATGTCGACAAGCAGATGAAGGCAACCGCCCTGCCAAATGACTTTCGCGAGACGTTAAGCCAGTTCGAGCAGTTGGCTGGTGACTAGCAAAGCTGTGCAGAAACGTCGATTCGCATTGCCGCGGTCTGCTTGGCTGTCGGCTACCTCATGCGTTTCTTGCTGTTCGGGTGTTGTTCCTGGAGCCGTGCGCCACAAAGCGGCGTATTGTGGTGCGTGATGTGTGTATTGCGGTCGGCTAGTTGGTTGCTGTTCTTCTCGTTTCTTGCCGTGGGGCTTCCCGCGCAAGTTGGTGCCGGTGAGGCGGCTGAGGCGAGTAGCGAATATGAGGAGATGCTGCAGGATGCCAACCGCAAGTTGTTGCGCGGGGAGGTGCTCGCAGCAGAGACCAAGTTTGAAGAACTGTTCGAGTATCTGATCGAGGACGGGGTCGATGAGGACAGCCGCTACCGCGTCGGGGTCGAGCTTGGGATCAATGAGATCGCGCTGCGGCGTGGTCATTACGAGATGGCGCGCGAAGGCCTGCTGGCGCTGCCAAAGAGTGCCACGTCGGTGCGCGAGGTCGTCTTGCTGAAGGCGCGCGTGCTGCGTCGCCTTGGTGACTATGACAAGGCGATTGCGTTGCTGGAGAAGTTGGTCGCTACCGACGAGGCTGATTGTCATGCGCGCCATCAGCTTGGCGCCGTGCTGCACGACAGCGGCTTACGCCAACGTGCCAAGAAACTGTGGCAAGAAAACTCCGACCGCATGCCGCGGTCGAAGGATCCGCTGCAGTTGGCCTACGTCGGCCGTTCGATGTTCCGGCTTGCTGGCCGCGAGAACTATGAAGCGGCGAGTCGCTTGCTGGTTGACAGCATGAAGGCTGCGCCCGAGCGCCCGGAAGCTCGCACGACCCTCGGCGAGTTGAAGTTTCTCGCTTACGGCGAGACCGCGCGCTTCCCGAGTGGCGAGAAGGACCTGAAGAAAGTTCTCGATCAGAACGGTGACGATGAGAACGCACTGCTGGCGATGTATCGCATCCGCAGTGCCAACATGGTGCTCGATGCAAACAAGACTGAGAAGTTCCTTAGTCGCGTGCTCGATCGCAATCCCCGATGCGTCGCGGCGCTGTTAGAGCGCGCGTCCAATGTGCTCGACGACCGTCGCTTTGAAGAGGCTGCACGTCGGCTCAACGAAGTTCTGGCGATCAATGGTAACCATCGCGTTGCACTGTGCCATCGCGCCGCCGCCGCGATGTTGCTGCACCAAGACGAAGAGTTTCGGGAGTATCGCGAACGTGCGTTGGCCGGTGATGCCGACTGGCCCGAATGCGATCGCATCATCGGTGATCATCTGGCTGCGTTGTATCGCTTTGCCGCGGCCATCCCGTTTTATCAAGCGGCGTTGGTTCGCGCCCCCGAACACGTGCCTTCGATTCATGGCTTGGCTCGGTCGTTGATCTATACCGGTGCCGGCAAGCGCGCGCGGGTGCTGTTGGCGCAAGCTAAGAAACTGCAGCCGGGCCTAGTCGACCCGTGGCGCAATAACGCGATCGCCGTGCAGGACTTGCTCGAAGAAGAATACGACACCATCAATCTCGGCGACTTCACGATGCTTCTGCATAAGGAAGACAGTGAAGTGTTGCGTGCCTACCTGCTGCCGATTCACTTGGAAGCTGTCGAGGTGCTCGGCGCGAAGTATGGCTGGAAGCCGAAGGAGAAGACGACTGTCGAGGTCTTCCATACGTGGGATGATTTCTCGGTTCGCACGATTGGCTTCCGTGGCTTCACCGCGTTGGGGGCCTGCTTCGGTCGCTTGATCACGCTGGTGTCACCGGTTGATCTGGACCTGCGCCGTCAGGACTTCATGTGGGAGGCGACCGCCTGGCATGAATACACGCACGTGTTGACGCTCGGGCTCAGCAACAGTCGCGTGCCGCGTTGGTTGACCGAAGGTTTCTCGGTCTACGAAGAACGGGCTCGCGAGAAGTCGTGGGAGCGCGGCATGCAGCGCGACTTGTTCGATGCCTTCCACAATGAAGACATTCCGCCGGTGCACTTGCTGAACCGGTTGTTCCGCGGCCCGCGCATTTTGTTCGGCTACTACCAGGGCGGTTTGCTGGTGGAGTTGATCGAAAAGCGCTTCGGCTTTGGCGACGCGCTCGAACTTTTGCGCGGCTTCGGGGATGACCTGCCCCTGCAGCAAGTGTTCAACCGCGCCCTGGGCATGAGTTCGCGCAAGTTTGATGGCATCTTTCTCGACTACGTTGAGAAGGATCTACTGCGCGGCCTGAAACTCGTGCCGCGTTTCAATAACGCGACGCTGGCGCGCCGAATGGTGTCGGCCAAGCGTGATCCGAGTGATTTGCGTTCGCGCATCGATCTTTGTTGGGCGGCATTGCAGCGCAATAATCCCGTCGATGCCGGTCGGTGGTTGGCCGATGTATTACGAACGGATCCCGAACATCCGCAAGGTCAGTTGGTCCGGGCTGAGATGCTGCGGCGTCGTGGTCAATTCGAGCAGGCGGTCGAAATGTGGCAACGGGGTTTCAAAAACGGCGCCGAGGATTTTGATTCTCGAATCCGTTGCGGCGACGTGATGTTGAAGTTGGACAATGCAAAGGGTGCCATCGACCAGTGGCAGCGTGCTAAGGCCTGCTGGCCGTCCTGCACTGAGCAGGAGACTGCTCCCGAGTTGCGACTTGCGAAGCTCTATCGCGACCAGGGAGACAGCACCCAGGCGCAGATGGAAATGAAGTCCTTCTGTCGTCGCACCGCGCGTGCCTTCGCGCCTCGCTACACTCTGGCCGAGTTCGAAAAGAAAGCGGACAACCGCCGCGCTGAGCTGGATTACCTGATCGAATGCAACCGCATCGACCCGTTCTATCGCGAGATGCACGTGCGCATGGGCGAGGCCTACGAGGCGCTCGGGCAGCCGGCGCAGGCGGCGCTTGAGTTTGAGGTCGCGGCGGCCGTGAATCCCGAAGTCGATCGCGCCTACTTGACGCCGCAGGCCCAGGCGCCCGCCGCCGACAGCCCCGAAGAGCTGACTGCACGCTGTAAGTTGTGGTTGCGGGCGGCGAAGTTGCGCCACCAACTGAAGGACTCAGAGCGTCGCGATAGCTTGCTGCAGAGGGTGTTGCAGGAGGATCGTGTCAGCGAGTTGCAAGCCGAGGCTCGCGAGCTGCAGCAAGAGTGGCGAGGCAAGTGACGCGGTGGTAGCGTTGGCCCTCCGATTCAGTCCGACGGTTCCCCCGCCGGGCGGCATGAAGTCGGAGAAGATCGCCGACGAACATGCTGTTGTTGCTTGAGGAATGCTGGAAACGTGTCCAGACCGTTCTGTGCGAACGCGTCGGTACCGCGACGTATGAAGCATGGCTTCAAGGACTGCGTCCGGTACTGCTCGAGCGCGGCAAGGTCTACCTCGAAGCTGAGAGCAAACTCGCCGCCGACCGGGTCCGGGCGCTTTTCTGCACCACGATCGCCGATGTTTTGTCGAAGGACTTTGGCACCGACCTGAAAGTCGAAATCCAGTCGCGCGAAGAGGACACCTTCGATGACCTCGAGGTCTCGCCGCAACGACCGGTCATCGATGATGGCAACCGCACGGCGTCGTTGGTGCTGCAGAGTTTGTTGCCGGCGAGTCGGACCCGCGCGGATTCGGCGTTTGTTGGCGCCGAGCGTCTCGAGTTTGGTGGCGACGTGGCTCCTAGCCGTCTGGTGCCCGGCAACCTCTACGTGTTCCACGGCCCTCCCGGTGTCGGCAAGACCTTCTTGCTGCAGTGGTGGCGTCGCCAATTGCCGCGGCGCTCGATGTGGTTTGACCTTCCGGCTCTGTTGAAGATGTTCCAGCGGGTGCACCAGGATAAGCGCGTCGGCGAGTTGCACGACGAATTGTGTTCCGACCTGCCATTGGTTATCGATGAGGTGCATCGCATTGCGAACAAGCCGGCGTTGCAGTCATTCTTGCTAGGCGTGCTGCGCGCCCGCGAGAATCACAGTTCACCAACGGTGCTTTCGTCGCGCTGGAATCCGAAGGATGTGCACGACATCGATGCGTCCTTGAGTTCCTCGTTGTTGGCTGGGTTCGTCGCGGCGATCGATCGCCCTGGACCGCTTGGTCGACTTCGCTACCTGCGCGCCCTCGAAGGCACGCCGTCGCGCAACGGTCGCGCGCCGCAGATCGAACAGTTGGCGCAAAAAATCGTCGGTAGCTACCCCGAACTACGCGCCGCGTGGGCGAGTTCGCGTGGCCACACGTTGCCGCCGCGCTATCTCGAACTGATCGATCCGAGGCGCGTGTTCCAGCGCGTGTGCGATCGCATCGCGGAACGATTCGACGTGTCGGTTGACGACCTGGTTGGCAGAGGCCAGGGCCGCAAGCTGTCGCGTGCCCGCAAGATCATGGCTTTGATGTGCCAGCAGCAGGGCCTGAGCGGTGGCGAAATCGGTCGCTTCCTCGGCCGCACCCGCGCGGCAGTTAGCTACATGTTGTTGTCGCTTCAGGGCGAACTAAAGAAGTCGCCAGAATTGCGACGCGAGGTTGAGGAGCTGACGTGAGCGACGCTCAGGAGCGCAAGGCTCTGTTAGGGCCCTATGTCACGCTCGATGGTCCTGATGGCTGCGGCAAGAGTTCGCAGGCGAGCGCGCTGGCCGCATGGTTGGCCGAGGAGGACGTAGATGTGGTGCATGTGCGGGAACCCGGGTCGACGCCCGTCGGTGAGGCGCTGCGGGATTTGTTGCTGTCGAATGCGACTGGCGACCTGCAGCCGATCACCGAAGTTTTGCTGTTCTCAGCCGCCCGCGCCGAGTTGATGCAGCGCGTCATTGCGCCGGCGCGTGCCCGTGGAGCCGTCGTCGTAGCCGAACGCTGCTACTTGTCGACGGCCGTCTACCAAATCCTCGCCACCGAGAACCCGCAGCCTGGCGTGCTCGACATACGGTGGTTTGAAGACCTGACCCGGCGTGTGCACGGCGCGTGTTTGCCGGATGCGATATTCGTGCTCGACGTGTCGGCAGACGTGTCCATGCAGCGCCGCGGCAATCGCGTTGATGACCGCATCGAAGCGCGCGGCGAGGCTTACCACCGACGTGTTCGCGATGGCTACTTGCTGGCAGCCGAGCGCGAACCGCGTGCTCATGTGTTCGATTCGGCCAAGCCTTTCGATGTTGTGCAAGAGCAACTGCGCGCGGTCATCAGGAGCCTGCTGTGAGTAAGAAGTGGGTACGTGAGGCGAAGCGCAAGTCGGCTTCCAAGCAGGAGCCGGATGCCGCCCCGCGCATGAATAAACGATTGGTGCGACCGCTCGGCCAAGGCGAAGCCTTCGAGCGATGGTTGCGTGCCGCGCGTCAACTGCAACTACCGCATGGTCTCGTGATCGAAGGAGCACCTGGCATTGGCAAGACCACGGTTCTGCAGTGGTTAACCGCAGCGCTATTGTGCCCGTCCGATATCGATGAAAACGAACCGTGCGGCATGTGCCGCACTTGCACACGCATCGCAAATGACCTGCATCCTGATGTGCACGTTGTGCGGCGGCCTCGGGATGACATCGAGTTCGTGCAGAAGGAAACTAGCTTCCATCGCATCACCGTGCATCAAGTGCGCGCAGTGCAAGAAGAACTGCAGCGTCACGCCGTCGAAGGTCGCGCGCGTGTCGCCACGTTTGTCGAAGCGGACCACCTACAAGATGACGCGCAGAACATGTTGCTGAAGACGCTCGAAGAACCGGGCGAGGCGACGTTCTTGATCCTGGAAGTGGCTCGGCCGGAGCAGTTGCTGCCCACAGTTCGCTCTCGAGTCCAGCGTCTCAGGGTGCTGCCAGTGCCCGATTCGGTGATTCTTGGTGAGCTTGAGCAAAGAATTCCACAACAGTTGGGGCGGTTCGGCGAGATCGTAGCGGCGGCCAAAGGCAGCCTCGGGCTTGCCCTCTCGGCGGGAACCGAACAGGCGGTACAACTGCATGATCTGGTGCGTGAGTGGTTGGACAGCACCCAGGACTTGCGGCCCTTCGCAATTGCGCGTGCTGCACTGTCTGGGGCCGAGGAGCGCCGCCACGAGATCAGGTCAGCCCGGATGTTCCTGTGGTGGATGCGTGCCGAGCTTCGCGGCCGGCGCGACGCCCTTGCCAGCTCCGCCGAGGGTTCCTACGCTGCCGAGAGCCTAGAACCATGGACGACCTGGCTCGAACGAACACTGCAAGCAGACCGAGATCTCGATCTGCAAATTCCACCAGAACAGGTGCTAACTGCCTGTTTGGTGCAGTTGATGTCGTAGTTGGTCGTTCGCTAGCGGGCCGCACAGCACTGGGTTGGTCGCCCGGTCGTGTCGGTCGCCCCAAGTGCATTGTCTACCCTATGCGGGTTTGCCTTGGAGTTACGTGTTCGGAAGGCTTGGGGGTAGTGCTGCGAAGGGGTTCCTTTGCAGCGCTCAAGGGCGGTTCTCAATTGGTCGATGTTGTGGGTCTAACACCCACACGTCGCCGGAAGAGGAACCGTGTCGATGCCAGCAACTGACCAAGACCTACTAGAAGACAAGATCCAAATCGTTCGTCGCCAGGACCGTCGGTTCTCGCGTCATGCGTACTACTTTGTACTCGACGCGCTCGACTACACGATGACGCACTTCGGTCGCGATCAACTGACGGGCGAAGATCGCCATGTCGGTGGCCGCGAACTGCTCGTAGGGATCAAGGAATACGCGGCCAATGAGTTTGGCCCGATGGCCACGATTGTGTTCGAACGTTTGGGTGTGCGCAGTGCCGGTGACTTTGGCGAGATCGTCTTCAATCTGATTGACGCCGAATTGCTCAGCCGTCGCCCGTGCGACAGTCGCCTCGATTTCGTCGACGGCATCGACTTCCGCGATACCTTCGACGAGAAGCATCGCGAGAGTCTGCAGCGAATCACCGAACGATAAACCGGCGAGCGGTTGCGGTCGCGCCTGGGGCCGGTGCCTCTCCGGCGTGTCAGTTGTGTCACTGCAGCCGAAAATGCCAAGGGCACCGTGCAGTCGCATCGTGTAGCCCGTAAGCACGAGTCCTCAGTAGAGGAATCTCCATGCTTGATACCGTGCTCTTGCGTCGTTCGTTCGTTGCTTTGTCGTTGCTCGCATGCGCTTTTGCGCAGGAACCAAGCAGTGGTGGTTGGCTGGAACCGTCATCGATCATCAAGAACCTGGTGACGGCGCCGGCCGCCCCGGCACCGGCTTTGTCGCCGCAAGGCAACCTGCTGGTGATGACGACGCGCGAGTCATTGCCGGATCTTGCGGTTGTGGCGCGGCCGCACCTGAAGCTTGCCGGCATGCGAATCGATGGTTCGACTTGGAGCCGGCAGTTGAGCACCAAGACGGTTGGGTTGACCGTGCAGAACCTGCGCGATGACAGTGTGCACACCGTGCCGATCGAACCGGATCACTGGTCGGGACCAATCTGGTCAGCGGACGAACGCGCGTTTGCGTTGATTCGCAATGTGGATGGCGGCGGTGAACTGTGGCTTGCCGATCCCTATACCACCGCACCGAGACGCGTGGATGGTGTTCGCCTCAATCA
>CALCZA010000220.1 GCA_937906475.1 uncultured bacterium | reverse complement strand
TTCCGGCCGCGTGCTCAATCACGACCACATCGCGAAGAAGAAGATCGACAAGCACTCGACGGGCGGAGTTGGCGATAATGTCAGCTTGCTGTTGGCGCCGTTGGTTGCCGCTGCCGGTGTTGCCGTGCCGATGGTCAGCGGTCGTGGCTTGGGTCACACCGGTGGCACGATCGACAAGCTGGCTTCGGTGCCGGGCTATCGCACCGACTTGTCGCTGGCGCGCTTCGGTGAAGTGCTGGACCAGTGCGGTTACGCGATGCTGTCGCCGAGCAAAGAAATCGCTCCGGCCGACGCGCGCATGTATGCGACGCGCGACATCAGCGGCACCGTCGAAAGCATTCCGTTGATTACCAGTTCGATCCTGTCGAAGAAACTCGCTGAGGGCATCGATGGCTTGGTCATGGACGTCAAGTTCGGCCGCGCATCGTTCATGCAGCAAGAAGAAGACGCGTCGGCTCTGATGGAGGGCCTGGTCGCAACGGGTCGCGCGGCGGGTATCGAGATGAGTGCTTTGTTGACCGACATGGACCATCCGCTTGGTCTGGCGATCGGCAACTCGCTCGAAGTGCTCGAGGTGATCCAGGCACTCGATGGTAACTGCCCCGCGGACTTGCGTGAGGTGACGATGGCGTTGGCCGTCGAGATGCTCTTGCTCGCTGGCATCGCTCCCGATGCCGAAACTGCTGAAGCGACCCTACAGCAGCTCTGGCGTGACGGCGTCGTGCGTCAGGTGTTCCGCGACAATCTCGAACTGCAGGGCGGCGACGTTCGTGTCATGGATGATCCGTCGCTGTTAGGGCGTGCCGCGCATGTAGTGCCGGTGGAGGCGTTGCAGTCAGGCTTTGTGACAGACGTTGATCCGTTGGCGTTGGGTCATGTGGTTGTCGATCTAGGCGGTGGCCGCAGACAGCCGACGGACGAGGTTGATCCAGTGGTTGGCATCATGCTGCGCAAGACGCTCGGCGACGAAGTGCGCACCGGGGACGTGATTGCGTTCGTGCACGCGAGCACGGATCTGGCCGCACGCGATGCCGCGCACGCGGTGCTCGAAGCGATGACGATTGGTCGCGAGCGCAAGAAGCGCCGGCCGCTGATCAAGAAACGGCTGGCCTAGAGAGCTTCTGTTTGTGGCTACTTGCCGCCAGTCGCACTCGGTCGCTTGCCGGTCAGCTGTTCAGCCGGCAACAGATTCTGACTGACCAGCACAGGCTTGGCTGGTAGGGCTCCAGATTGCAGTGCGCTGATAAGTGCCTCTGCGCTCGCTAGGTCAAAGTTGCCTGCGATGATTCCCGCGCTCACGATCTTGGCAACGAAGGTCGGCGCCGAGACGAGTTCGCCGTCCACTATGATTCCACAGGCGTGGCGAATGTGCTTTTGGGTCCAGGCGGTGTAGTCCTTTTGGCGCGGCTCAACGAATTCGTAGGTAACCCCTGCTTCGCCATTGAGTCCGACCGACAACTGGACCTTGTCGCGATTCAGGTCGCGGTGCGAGAAGCTCGTCTCGTGCATGTTGATGGCGACCAGTTCGATGAGGAATGCGTGCTCGTCGTTGAGCATCGCGGCCGGCACACGCTGCTTGTTCCACTGCTCGTCGGTAAACGTGCGAACGGTCGCGTCACGGGTCCCCGGAAAATGCGATAGCGAGTATCCCCACCGCCCCTTGTCCGCGGCAACCTTGCGCGGCACCCAGCGGATCTTGTCGGGCGCGGCAGCGCGATACTGGGAGATGGCACGCAAGTCCTTGTTCAGCTTCGCCCGCCCGCCCTTGTCGAGCCATGCTTCGAGGCGTTTGCGTTCTTGCCCGAGGCTGAGTTCTGCTTCCGCATAGTCGTAGCGGGCTAGCATGCGCATCTCCAGTGAACCGATGGCTTCAATTCGACCTCGGGCCTTGGCGATGTCCTCGCTGTTTTCGGTCGCTAGGTCGACAGAGAATGACGCCGCGCCGACTCGCGTGACTCCGGCTGTGCTCAGTCGTTGGGCGACGGCGCCGATCGTTTGCTTGAGCAGCGACTCCATCGTGTTGTTGGTGTCGCGCAGTAGCGTGCGTTGCAGCGCGTCGACCGGCAGCTCGTAGACGAGTCGGGTGATGCGCTGCGGACTTTTGGGTTCCTGCGCAGTCAGGTGGCCGCCGGCGCTAACGATGTGGGCGAACAGCGCGCCCGCGACCGCTAGGTTCGAAGGTGTCATTCCTCTGGAACCTCGAAGGCCGTTCCACACTTGCGGCAATAGTTGGCTGCATCCTCGCGTTCAATGCTGCCGCAGTCGATACAGCTCCGGGATTTGCCGCGGTGAGTTAGGCGGTCGGCGGTGAACTCGGCGCCGACAATACCGGTCGGCACGGCGAGTGTTCCCCAGCCGAGCAACATCATTATCGAAGCGATAAAACGGCCAGCGTCGGTCACTGGCGTGATGTCTCCGAAGCCGACGGTCGTCATGGTAGTGATCGACCAGTAGACGCACATCGGGATGCTGGTGAAGCCGTTGTTGGGGCCTTCGATCACATACATCAAGGTGCCCATGACGAGCACGACGATGACTACGAAGAACAAGAATACGAAGATCTTGTGCTTTGATGCGTTGAGCGCGCGGCCGAGTGAACCGAACTCGGCGACGAACTTGCCGAGGCGCAGGACGCGGAATACGCGTAGCAGTCGTAGCACGCGCACATCGACCAGCACGTTGATGCCCGGCAAGACCAGTTGTAGGTAGCTTGGCAATACCGCCAGCACGTCGACGATGCCGAAGAAGCTGCGGGCGTAGCGGACAGGCTGTTGCACGCAGCAAAGGCGCGCTACGTATTCGATAGTGAAGATGATCGTGAAGACCCACTCGGCGGTGTCGAACCAGTTGCCGCACGCGCTGTGGATGGCCGTGACACTGTCGAGCATGACGGCGAGCACGCTGATGACGATGATCGAGATCAGCGCGACGTCAAAGCCGCGGCCGGCCGGTGTGTGGATGCCGAAGATGACGTCGTAGAGCCGTCGCCGGAAACCGCTTTCGGGTCGGCCAAATTCGGTCGACGGTTGCATGGATCCCGGTGTGACGTTCATGGCGCTCTTACTTCTTGGCAGCCTTCTTGGCAGCCTTCTTTGCCTTCGTCTTCAGCAGTTTGCGAAGCACCGTCTGCAGGATGCCGCCGTTGCGGTAGTAGTCAACTTCGACCGGCGTATCGATGCGGCAGTGGGTTTGGAACTTCGTCACCTTGCCGGTGTCGAGGTCGGTCGCGGTTACCGTCAGCATCTGGCGCGCTTTCAACTTGTCGTTGAGGGTTACGTCGAAGCTCTCGGCGCCGGTCAAACCCAGTGACTCGCGGGTGTCGCCGTCCTTGAATTGCAGCGGCAGCACGCCCATGAACACCAGGTTGCTGCGGTGGATGCGCTCGAAGGTCTCGGCGAGCACGAACTGGACGCCGAGCATCAACGTGCCCTTGGCGGCCCAGTCACGCGAACTGCCAGTGCCGTATTCCTTGCCAGCAAGCACGCACAGTGGCGTGCCTTCTTCCTTGTAGCGCATCGCGGCGTCGTAGATCGCCATGGTGTCGCCCGTCGGCAGGTGCTTGGTCATGCCGCCTTCTTGATCGACCATCAGGTTGCGCAGGCGAATGTTGCCGAACGTGCCGCGCGCCATGATGCGGTCGTTGCCGCGACGAGCGCCGTAGCTGTTGAAGTCGGCCTGCTTGACCTTGCTGTCGAGCAGGAAGCGACCCGCTGGACTGTCGGCCTTGATGTTGCCGGCAGGAGAGATGTGGTCGGTGGTCGTTGAGTCACCGAGGATGGCGAGCGCGCGCGTGCCTGCGATCGGTTGGATCGGCGATACTTCGGGCGTCATCGTCTGGAAGAACGGCGGCTCTTGGATGTAGCTCGACTTCGGTTGGAAGGCGAACAACGCGCTCTTCTTGGCGGCGATGATGCGCCATGGCGGCGGGCCCTGATTGGCAGCCTTGTATTGCTGCACGAAGGCCTTCGGCGACATGCTCGAGGCCATCGTGTCGGCGATCTCTTGTTGGGTCGGCCACAGTTCACGAAGGAAGACTGCGTTGCCCTTCTTGTCGTGACCAATCGGCTCGTTGTCGAGGTCGATGTCGACGGTGCCGGCGATCGCGTAGGCGACGACCAGCGGCGGCGACGCCAAGTAGTTGGCCTTGACGTCTGGGTTGACGCGACCTTCGAAGTTGCGGTTGCCGCTTAGCACGGACGTCGCGACCAGATCGGCAGATCGCACGGCTTCGGCAACCGGTGCCGGCAGCGGGCCACTGTTGCCAATGCAGGTCGTGCAGCCGTAGCCAACTACGTGGAAGCCGAGCTTCGCGAGCGGCTTCAGCAAGTCAGCCTTGTCGAGGTAGTCGGTGACCACGCGTGATCCTGGCGCGAGCGACGTTTTGACCCATGGCTTGCGGGTGAGGCCGCGCGCGGCGGCCTTTTTGGCGACGAGTCCGGCGCCGAGCATGACCGACGGGTTTGACGTGTTGGTGCACGAAGTGATCGCTGCGATCGTGACGGCACCATGCGTGATGGTCGCCTTTGACTTGTCGTTGATGTCGGCGCTGACCTTCAGTTGCTTGCCTGACAAGCCAAAGCCACGTTCCTTCGGGCTCTTCTTGAGCGTGCGTTGGAACTCGCTCTGCATGTCGGCGAGCGTCACGCGGTCCTGCGGGCGCTTCGGGCCGGCGAGGCTGGGCACGATGGTCGACATGTCGAGCGACACCGTCGACGAGAAGTTCGGCGTGGGGGCTTCGGGCGTCCAGAACAAGCCCTGTGCGCGGTAGTACGCTTCGACCAACTCGATGTGATCCTTGTTGCGACCGCTGCGCTCCATGTAGCGGCAGGTCTCGGCATCGACCGGGAAGAAGCCCATGGTCGCGCCATACTCCGGCGCCATGTTGGCGAGCGTCGCGCGGTCGGCGAGCGACATCTGCGCGATGCCGCTGCCATAGAACTCGACGAACTTGCCGACGCAACCGTGCGTCCGCAGCGCTTCGGTGACGGTCAACACGAGGTCGGTCGCGGTCGCGCCGTCCGGCAATACGCCGGTCAGTTCCATGCCGACAACTTCCGGCAGCAACATGTACGTCGCTTGGCCGAGCATGACGGCTTCGGCTTCAATGCCACCGACGCCCCAGCCGAGCACGCCGAGACCGTTGATCATCGTCGTGTGCGAGTCGGTGCCGACGACCGTGTCAGGGTAGACATAGGTGTCGCGACCAACTTCCTTGGTCAGCGCGCAGCCGGCGAGATACTCGAGATTGACCTGGTGCACGATGCCCATGCCGGGCGGCACTACGCGGAAGTTCGTCAGCGACTTCTGACCCCACTTCAAGAACTCGTAGCGCTCCTTGTTGCGCTTGAACTCGAGCTTCAGGTTGTGCTGTTCGGCCGCCTTGCTGTTGAACGCGTCGACTTGCACCGAGTGGTCGATGACCAGGTCACACGGCACCAGCGGGTTGATCAGGTTCGGGTCGCCACCGAGTCGCTTCATCGCGGCGCGCATGGCGGCGAGGTCGACGACACACGGCACGCCGGTGAAGTCCTGCAGCACCACGCGGCCGGGCAAGAACGGAACTTCAACCTGGCCAGCGGTCTTCGGACCCCACTTGGCGATGTTCTTGACGTGGTCCGTCGTGACGACGTATTCGTCGAGGTTGCGCAGCGCCTGCTCCAGCAGCACTCGGATCGAGTATGGCAGCTTCTTCAGCTTCGCTCCGACACCTCCGTCTTTGGGAGCCGCCTCGAGTGCGGCCAGGGAGAAATAGGTGTAGGTCTTGCGACCAACCTTGAGCTTGGAACGGGAGGAGAAGGGGTTGCGGACGGCCATAGTCGGATTCGGGTTGCGACGGGACCTCGCCGCAAGTTCGAGGCAAACGTTCTACCCGCTCTGCATGGGCTAAGCAAAAGCACTCGCGGCTTGAGCTTAGGTGGCCATCCTGCCGATGGCATCGACGTCATGACTCGTATCCCCCAAATGGCCTCGTTCAGGGCCCTCGCTCTCGGCATTGTGGCTCTTGCAACCGCTTCCTGCGGCACGCTTAACTACACTTCCGACTTTTCGAACAACGAGCTGTTCTTTGCCGATGTGCCGTTCCGGACCAAGGCTCCGGGCGATCGCCAGGTGTTTGTGACGCCGCTCAAGGACGAGCGCGGTGGCGCGGAGTTGCCGCTGCACGAGCGCGGTTTCCCGATCCGTTATGGCAATGATGACTTCTGGGAGCGTCCGGTCGTCGAGATGTTCACCGAGGTGCTCGAGCGGCACCTGACTAATAGTGAGCTTTTTCCGGCGGTTACGACCCAAGCCCGGGCTCAGGATCTGATCCTGAAGCCGACGCTGGTTTTGTTCACGATCGGTTCGAAGGAAGCGATTGCGGGCTCGGCGACGTTCGCCGAAGTGGGCCTGCGCGTGCAGGTGCTCGGTCCGGCCAACGAAAAGGGCGAGCGCCCGCTTTGGCACGATTGTGCCTACGGCAACCGTCAGATGTCGGAATACCAGGTCAAGCCGGTCAGCCCGTATCGTCTGATCGGTCGAGCCTTGCAACTGACGATCTCTAAGACCCTGGCTGGCCTCGATGGCAGTAACGTCGGCCGCAGCCACGTGCCAGTGGAAGTCGTGGTCATGGGCGGGCCGGAGCAGAAGCCGGCGACGGTGGAAGCGAGCGGCGCCAAGTAGCCCGCTTAGGATGCTGGTTGCTCAGCGCGACTCGACCTCAAGCGATGAGTTGTGTCCCGCCGGGTCTTGGTGACCCTAAATCCCGATGCATTGAGAATGCTTGGTCGTCGGGGTTGCCGGTTACACGTCCTAGGCCCAGCATAGGGCCGTGCGAACGTCGCGAACTCCCGCTGCCAAAAAGACCCCGCTGTCGGTGCGTTTGACCATCGTCGGCGTGATCGCATTCGCCGGTATCGCCGGCACTTTGGCGTATCGGGACTCGCTCCGCCAGCCGGCGGAAGACGCTCCGCGCGTCGAGTTCACGATCGATGGATTGGACTGCCCGGTGTGGTGCGCGGTGCGGTTGACCGAGAGCATCGATGGGCTCGACGGGGCGCGAGTCGAAAGCTTGGACCAGAAGATGGGTAAGGTCATCGTTCGGCACGACCCGACTCGGCAGAATGTAGAGGCGTTGCGTAAGCTGTTTGGTGCTCGCGGATTTGCTGTGCAAGACAGCAAGCCAGCCGAACAGCGCTGAGCGTCGTTCCTTTCGCTAGTCCCTAACCTGAGTCCGCCATGCGTTCGTTCCATTCCCGCCTTGCAGCAGTCGCTGTCATCTGTGTGATCCCCTTTTCGCTCGCGTTCGCGACGGAAGCCGACACCGGCTTCGCGATTGCGCCGAGCGACTACACGTCGGCACCGCTGCCGCATCCACATTTCCCAAAGACGCTCAACTGCAAGCTGCCGAAGGGGCTGGAGATCACGATCAGCCACCTGACCGTGACCTTCAACAAGGAAGGCGCCAAGAAGATGCCGGTGGGCGGTGCGTGGCACCTCGCTGGCGCGACGTTTGAGTCGACCGGCGATCTCGTCATTGGCGGCCAGGATGTCAAGGCTGGCAAATACGCACTCAGTGCGCGTAAGGCCAAGTTGGGCTGGGAATTGACGCTTCACGACGGCAAGGGCTTCAGTCGGCCAAAGAAGGACACAGCGGTGTTCGCGCTGCAGACCGAGTGCACCTTGGACACGCTGCTGTTCGAGCACCTCAACTGCGATATTCAACCTGGCGGCGATAAGGAGAACACGAAGCTGTTTCTCGACGTGCGCTTTGACACGATGCTTGCTCGCGTCCTGATCGAGATCCCTGAGACCCCCAAGAAGTGACATCTGACGAACTGAATAGTGCTTCCGAGTCTGACACCACTATGGCGTCGGACACGGTGCGGTTATCGCCTAAGGCAAGCGGCTTTGCTCGACGTGGGCGGCCGTGGTTGTTCCGCGACGATATCGTTGTTGGCGAATCGATGCCGCCGCGCCTGGTGCGCGTCCTCGACGAGGACGGTCGCGACCTCGGGCTCGGTATCACCGGCGCCAGCAAGCTTGCGTTGCGGGTGTGCGGGCCGTGGGAGGGCACGGATGTGCCGGATCGCGAAGCGTTCTTCCACGCCCGTATCGATACCGCGATTGCGTTGCGTGCGGGCATGCTTGGCCCCGAAGACGGGGTGCGCATTGTGCATGCCGGAAGTGATTGGTTGCCCGGCCTGATCGTGGACCGCTACGGCGACGTCTTGGTCGTGCAGGTGACGAGCACATTCGTGCAAGAGTCCCTCGACGCGATTGTGCCGTATCTGGCGGATCGTCTGTCTGCTAGTTCGGTCGTGATGCGCAACGACGTGCCGACGCGCAAGCGGGAAGGGCTCGAGCAAGAAATCGAGGTTGTGCACGGCAACCGCAAGGAAGAGACTTCGATTGTCGAAGGCTCGGTGACGCACACGGTGCGGCCGTTGACCGGCCACAAGACTGGCTTCTACCTCGATCAGCGACCGGCGCGCGCGTTGGTACAGTCGTTGGCCAAGGGGCGCCGCGTGCTCGATCTGTTTGCCTACCAAGGTGGCTTTGCGTTGCACGCACTGCGCGGTGGTGCAACTTCGGCGTTGGCGGTTGATCAGTCGGTGGAAGCGTTGACGCAAGCCGAGCTTGACGCGGGCGTGAACAAGCTCGAAGGGCTTGAGACGCGATCCGGCAACGTGTTCGACGTCGTGCGTGAGTTGCGCGAGAAGAACGAGCAGTTTGATTTGATCGTGCTCGACCCGCCTGCGTTCGCCAAATCGCGTCGCGAGACGCCCGGTGCCGAGCGTGGCTACCGCGACCTGAACCGCATCGCGCTGCGTCTGCTGGCTCCGAATGGGTTCTTAGTGACGTGTAGTTGCAGTCATCACGTCGACGGGCCGAGGTTCGAAGAACTAGTGCGTCAAGCCTCGGCTGGGTTGCCGTTCCGAGTGGCGACTCGCAAGCGTCTCGGCGCGGGTGATGACCATCCGGCGCTGATCACGCACCCAGAGTCGGAATACCTGAAGGTGTTGTTGATGCAGCGCCTTGATGGCTAACTCCGGGATGAGTAGCTCCGGAATGGCTAGCGGCCGAGCTGGTTCATGAACGAAATCCTGCAGGTAGTCGTCAACGGCGAACCCCGCGAAGTCGGGGAGGGCACGACCGTGGCCGACCTGGTGGCCGCGCTGGGGTTGAAGCCCCAGCAAGTCGCGGTCGAACGCAACAAGGAGATTGTGCGGCGGCCAGATCACGCCGGCACGTTCCTCGAGGATGGCGATGAGCTGGAAGTCGTGACGTTCTTCGGCGGGGGCTAATACTGCCCTTGTCTCGGTTCGGCTGACGGCGCACGATCCCTTTGTGACGCTCGTTGACCAACCCCTAGTAATCGGAACGCATTCCTTCGACTCCCGCCTGTTCCTTGGCACGGGCAAGTATCCGACCATGGAATCGATGGTCGAGTCCCTTGAGGTGTCCGGCACCCAGTGTGTGACGGTCGCCGTGCGACGCATGCAGCTTGGCGTGCCCGAGGGCAAGACGTTGCTCGACTACCTGCCGCGCGACAAATACGTGCTGCTGCCCAACACGGCTGGTTGCTTTGACGCTGATCACGCCGTGCGTACGGCGCGACTCGGGCGCGAGTTGGGGATCGGCGATCTGGTCAAGCTTGAGGTGTTGGCCGACCCGATGACGTTGCTGCCCGAGCCGATCGGTACGCTCGAAGCCGCCAAGATTCTGGTCAAAGAAGGCTTCACCGTGCTCTGCTACACCAGCGACGATCCGGTGTTGGCCAAGCGACTCGAAGAAGTTGGCGTTGCCTCGGTGATGCCTGCAGGTGCTCCAATCGGCAGTGGCCAGGGCATCCAGAACCCCAACAACATCCGCATCATCCTTGAGCGCGCCGAAGTGCCGATTATCGTCGATGCCGGAGTGGGCACCGCGAGCGACGTAGCCTTCGCGTTTGAACTCGGCGCCGAAGGCGTGCTGCTCAACACCGGCGTCGCGCTCGCCAAAGAACCTGTGCGCATGGCGCGCGCCATGAAGGCTGCGGCAGAAGCGGGTCGCGATGCGTTCTTGGCCGGACGCATTCCGAAGAGGCTCTACGCCAGTGCTTCGTCGCCGACGAGCGGTGTGATCGCAGGCGAATGAGCCCGGACCAACCCGACGACGACGTGCCCCGCGTCAAGCTTGGACCTGATGACTTCATCGCGTCGCTGGCGAACGTGCGCAGTTGGCTTCTGTTGTTCGGCGCGATCGCCTGCTTCTTTGTGTTCGTTGCCGTCAATCGCTACGTCGGTGCGGTCGCGGTGGTGCTGCTGTTGTTCTGTCAACCGCCAGTAGGCATCAGTCTTCGTTGGGACTTTTGGCGACCAGACAAGTGGTGGCCGGCGATTGCGATCTACGTACCGTTCGTGTTGCTGTGGGTGGCCTTCGCGACGGGTTATCTGCGTTTTGCCGAGTTTCTTGGCCATCGCGTCGAACCGCAGGGAGCACTGCTTCGGTTCGTCAGCGGCGAGCTAGCGGACTCCGAGTTTTGGAGCCAGGTGCTGCTCATCGTGGTCCTTGCTCCGATCTGCGAAGAAATAGTATTCCGGGGCTATCTGTTCCGTGCCCTGGGCACGACGATGCCGATGTGGGCGACGCAGTTAGTGACGGCGACGTTGTTCGGTCTAGTGCACGGTGTTGGCCACGCGCTGCCGATTGGCGTGCTCTCCCTCTTGTTCGGCTACCTACGGCAGCGCTACGGTTCGATCTGGCCGTCGATGTTGGCGCACATCGTGCATAACGGGATCACGCTCGTATTGTTCGGTTCGTGGCCCGGCCTGTTGGACCTGTTTTACAACCGATGAGTGATAAGAAACCCAGCCGCTACCCGCCCGAGAACCCCGGGCACCGTGAGTTCAAGGTCTACCCCGACATGATCGGTCGCTTCGTACGCCGCGGGGACGCGATGGTGGCTGACAACGCGACTGTGGTTGGCGATGTGCGGCTTGGCAAGGATGTCGGTATCTGGTTTGGCGTGACGATCCGCGGCGACGACAGTTCGATCACGATTGGCGAGGGCTCAAACGTGCAGGACAACTCGTGCATTCACGTTGATGTTGGCGCACCGTTGACCGTCGGTCGTGGCGTGACCATTGGCCACAACGTCACGCTGCACGGCGTCGAAGTGGGCGACTACAGCCTCATTGGCATGGGCTCGATCATTCTTGGTGGCGCCCAGATCGGTGAATACTCGCTGATCGGTGCCGGTGCGCTGATCAAAGAGAACGCCGTCATCCCGCCACGTTCTGTCGTGCTTGGCATGCCCGGCAAGATTGTGCGCCAAGTCACGGACGAAGAGATGGTTGGCATGCGGTGGCGGGCGGAGCACTACGTCGAGCGCGCGCGCACATACCTTGCTGATTACCGCAATGCCTGAGCGGCGGCGGCCCGCCATTACGAAGTGGACCTTGAGGCTGCGCCGTCCAATTCTGTCGCGATCCGCGGCCTTCCGCTGACCGCGAGGGCGTCGAGCATTTCTAGCGCGGGACGCGTAATCTCAAGTTGGGAATGCGGTGCAGCGATCCCGCGTCTGCGGTCCAACGCACACGCCGCCGTGACTCATTGCGAACATCGTTGTGACGTTCATCGCGTCCGCAGTTGCGTGTGCTACACTTTTTTCGTTGGTCACTCCGTGGAAACCAATCGTTAATTATCATGAACAAGCTCGTCTATCGTAGTTCTGTCATTGCCTTGATCGCTGTCGCCGCTTCCTGCGCGCGCCACTCGGGGGCCGTTGCTTCCCTTGGAAACACGGGTGATGTTCCGGTCTTTGAGACGCGAGTTGAGATCGAGACTGGGTCTGACAACCACTCGGATTATCGCGTCGCAGACTTCGACAATGATGGCGATCTCGACATGGCCGTTATCAGTTTGACTGGTGAGCTTCGCATCTTGCGCGGCGACAACGGCGTGTTCTCGGTTGGTCAGGAACTGCAGATTGACGGACTGCCGATCTGGATGGCGGGCGGCGACTTCAACGGCGATGGGTTCGAAGACCTCATCGTTGTGCGAAGCGATGCCAATCAGACCAACGTTTACCTCAACGATGGTAGTGGCGGCTTTGAGTTGCCCACCGCGACGAACCCGGCGATTGCGCTTGAGGGTGGCATCGGTGCTTTGGCAGTTGCCGTCGGCGACCTGAACGGCGACGGCAATCTTGACGTCGCGGTTTCGCGGCGATCGGCGCCGCAAATCCTGGTTGGCTACGGTGATGGGATCGACGGATTTCTCTCCGAAGACCAGTTGTCGATGCCCGGTGGCGGCGAGGCATTCAATCTTGCGATTGGCTTGGCCGACTCGGACACCCTGAATGACCTCGTGATCGCGGATACCACCTTATCGCGCCTCGTGATTTTCTCGGGCACCTCGAGCGGCTCGCTCGGTAGCTCCCTCTGTGAACTGCAGGTCCCCGGCACCCCTGGCGCCGTGACCTTTGGCGACCTCAGCGGCGACGGAGTCGAGGACATGGTCGTGTCGGCGTTCACTGCCAACCGCTACATCGTCATCACGGACATCATGCCCCCGGTCCCGCCTGGGCCTGGCCAGACGCCATCGGTGGTGTGCACTTACAACTCGTTTGACGTGCCGGTGCCGGCGCAGCCGTCGCTGGCTAAGGTTGGCGACGTCACCGGCGATGGGATCAATGATCTAGTCGCGTGCCTCGGCTTCAACGCCAGCATATGCATTGCGCCCGGGCTCCCGGGCCCCGGTGGTGGCGTTGGCGAACAGTTCCTGCTCGATTCGACTGGTATGCCGTTGCGTCCCTTCATCGGCGACGTCGATGGCAATGGCCAGCAAGATGTCTGCGCTCTGTCAGGTCTCGGCAACCGCATCAACGTGTGGTTGAGCGATGCGGACTCCGGCCGTTTGAACGGTTCCCGCAACTATGCCTCGGGCTTGTCGGTCGCGTCGTGGGTCGAAGGCGCTGATTTCGATGGCGACGGCGACTTCGAAGTCATCGCGAGCAGTAACTCCGATACCAGCCTGTCGATCCTCGGTGGTCAGGACTCGTTGGCAATCGAAGGCAGCATCATTGTTGGTGTTGAGGTTTATCAGATGGAATCCGGAGACCTCGATTTGGACGGCAAGCCGGACTTGGTCGTTGGCGTTGCCGGCGGCGTCATGATCCTGCACAACACTTCGACTCCCGGTAACTACAGTTTCGACATCTTGCCGGTTATGCCGATCACGGTCGGATCGAGTTCCTTCACGTTTGGTATCGAGATCGGCGACTTCGACCGCGACGCTGACCTGGACATCGCCATCTGTGATTACGTCGGTGGTGGCGTGCACCTGTTGCCTGGCACCACGACTGCGTTTGTCTATGACCCGGAAATCATCATTAACGTTGGTGGTGGCCCGGTCGACATTGTCGCTGCGGACTTCACCGGTGATGGCATGCAGGACTTCGCGGTCTCGCGTTCGGATCAGGCGGACATCGCAATCCTTCGCAACGAGGGTAACAACCAATACGTCGAGTCGCTCGCCGTTCCGGTTGGCTTGTCCCCTAACTATTTGGTGACAGCAGACTTCAACACCGATGGCCGCGCGGACCTGGTGGTCAGTAATGCAGTCTCGGGCACGGTTTCGGTCTTGTTTGGCACCGCTAGCGGCTTTTCCGGTAGCGACTACGCCGCTGGTTTGGCGCCGACGGCGCTGCTGGCGCAAGACCTGACGGGGGATGGCGCGGTCGACATTCTGGTCGCCTCGCTGGCTAGCGGCGACTTCCGGGTCCTGGTTGGTGATGGCGCGGGCAGCTTCCCGCTGCTGCCGTCGTTCCCGGGCACGTTTGGTGCGAGCGATGTGGTTCTGCAGGATATGACCGGTGACGGCAAGCCCGAGTTGATGGTGTCCAGCCTGGTCACCAATCGCATCTCTTTCGTGCGAAACATTACGCCCGCCAGCAACCAACTGTAGTCTGGGCGCGATTGCTGCTGGACGGGCGCTGCCAAACGGCGCGCTCAGCCTCGGACAACTACATACCATCTGGACTACTTGTGGCTGAAGAATTGATGGGGGTGATCCTTGCTGCTGGCAAGGGCACTCGGATGCGTCCCTTCTCTGAACATTGGCCGAAGCCGATTCTGCCGGTGCTCAACAAGCCGTTGATGGGCTACCAGCTTGAGATGATGGCTGGCATGGGCATCACCAAGGTCGTCGTCGTGATCGGCCATCTTGGCCACGAAGTCGTGCGCGCTCTTGGCGACGGTGCCGACTACGGCGTGTCGATCAAATACGTCGAGCAAGAAGAGATGCTTGGTATTGCGCACGCGGTCTCGCGTCTCGAAGCCCACGTCGACCGTTCGTTCTTCTTGTTCCTCGGCGACATCTTCTTCGTCACCGAGAACATTGACGAGATGCTGACGCGCTTCCAAAAGGGCAAACTCGGCGGTGTGCTCGCGTGCAAGCACGAGCCTGACCTCGAAGCGATGAAGCGCAACTTTGCGGTGATAGCCGACGACGATGGCGTCGTCAGCCGCGTCGTCGAAAAGCCCCGTCACCCGCGCACGGACCTGAAGGGTTGCGGCATCTACTTGTTCGATCAGTCGTTCTTCGATGCCGTGCGGCGTACTCCGCGCACCGCGTTGCGCAACGAATACGAGATCACCGATTCGATTCAGATCTTCCTCGACGATGGTTACAAGGTCGAGGCGGCCGATGTCGTCAAGGCCGACATGAACGTGAGTTACCCGAAGGACCTGCTGCAATTGAACCTGCTGTTGCTGGAACAGAGCGACCAGAGCGAGTCCATCGGCGAAGGCGTTACGTGCGGCGACAACGTGTCGATTACGCGTTCGGTGGTCATGGATGGCGCCGACATCGGCGAAGGCGCACGACTCGAGGAGTGTTTATTGTTCCCTGGCGCCAAAGTGCCTGCTGGCCGCGTGCGTCGGCGGACGATCTTCACTGCCGACAGTGAGATCCGCTGCGAGCCCGAAGCCTGATTCTCAGAAACTGCACGCAGGCCAGCAACACGGCTGCCCGCTAGTTGCTCGTGTGCTGCGGTTCGCTGCTTGTCCGGCGCCATCGCCAGTACCTGCGGCTTCTGCGCGGAACTAAGCCGCGGCACGGCCTCAGCACCCGCGAAGTGCCAGCCGTCGCAGAGCCACTTCCCGACGCGATCCTATGCTTACGCCTGCATGCAGCTAGCAAGCCGGTCGCAGCAGTCGTAGAACGTTGACATGCTGCCGGTGACTGCATCCCTTCCCTATGAGCAAAAGCTTGCGCACCTGCGCGAGCAGCTGACGGCGTTGCCAGGCGCGGTGGTGGCGTTTTCGGCCGGTGTGGATTCGACGGCGCTGCTGCACGCATGCCATGCGGTGCTCGGCGACCGTGCCGTTGCAGTGACCGCGGACTCGCCGTCGTTGCCGCGCAGCGAGTTGCAGGAGGCGCAAGAACTGGCGCTGAGCATTGGCGTGCGCCACGTTGTCTTGCCAACCGACGAGTTGTCGCGGCAAGGCTACCGCGAGAATGCTGGCGATCGCTGCTACCACTGCAAGAAGGAGTTGTTCGTTAGGGTAGCAGAACGACGTGCCGACATTGCGCCTGCCGATTGGGTTGTCGTCTATGGCGCGATCACCGATGACCTCGGCGATCACCGTCCCGGTCAGGTCGCGGCCGCCGAGCACTTGGTCCAGGCACCGCTGTTGGAATCGGGGTTCTCGAAGGAAGATGTGCGTCGTTACAGCCGCGATGCCGAGTTGAGTACCGCGGAGAAGCCGAGCCTAGCCTGTCTGTCATCGCGGGTTCCGTATGGGACCGCGATTGATCGCGAGTTGCTCGGCAAGATCGAGCGAGCCGAGGCTGTCTTGCGCGCGCACGGATTCCGTCAGTTCCGGGTTCGTCATCACGACTCGTTGGCGCGCATTGAAGTGGCGCAGGACGAAATCGAACGCGCGTTTGCGATGCGGGAAGTGATCGGTCGTGATGTGCAGGCGACTGGCTACAAGTTCGTTGCGATCGATGCCTTTGGCTATCGCTCGGGTGCCATGAATGTCTTGCTTGAGCAACCCGGCGGATAGTCGTTGCTCGGAGTCGTCGCTTCGGAGCCCTTGCTCGCGCGATGGGCGCGACGGCTAGCTTCCCAGCGATCTCTAGATCGTGACTCCGGCTTGTCATCGCAGTTGCGGTCGCGGTACGATTCCTGGCCTACCCCGAACTTGGATTTGATGATGCGCGACCTTTGCCGACTAGCCTGCCTGAGCCTCTTGACGACTGTTGCTGCTGCCCAGGCCGCAAAGATCACCGAGAAGTCGGTGCGCGAGACGGTCGGGTGGCTCGCCGCCGACGAACGCAAGGGGCGTGGTTCCGGCACGCCTGAACTCGCTGCAGCGGGGGATTGGTTGGCGGACCGTTTCGCCAAAGCAGGGCTCAAGCAACTTAGCGACGGTTCGTGGTTTCACGAGTTCTCGTTGCCTGGCCTGCTCATCGATTCGGGCGCCGTGACGTTGAAATTGACCAGTCGCGTCGGCGACAAGAGTTCGGAACTCGAGTTGGTCGCCGGCCGCGATGTGCGTCAGTGGCGGCCTTCCGATGGCCTCAAGGGGGATGAGAGTTGCACGGTCGCAACGATGGATGATCCGGTGCTGCAGCGCTTGCTCACGGCGCGGTCGGCGCGCCGACCGATTATCATCGAAGTGCCCGAAACGCATGCTTACTGGCAGCAGGCGAAGGGGCTTCATACGGTTCTCGAAGAGCGTCGCAAAGCCTCGCGTCCGGTGTTGTTGGTGCGCAAGGGGTTGTTGCCGCCGCGTCCCAAGCATAGGGAAATTGAGTGGTCGGCCAACTGGTCGGTCGCCGCTGCTGAACGAGCCGACGTGCCGCAACGCAACGTCATGGCGTTGCTGCCGGCACGCGAAGACAGTGACCTCAAGAAAGAGTACGTCGTGGTCAGCGCGCACTACGATCATATTGGCGTTGGCCGGGCTAAGAACGGAGACTCTATCAATAACGGCGCCGATGATGACGCCACTGGCACGACCGCGGTTGTGCTGTTGGCGGAAGCGATGGCCAAGATGCCGGCACCGCGGCGCAATATCCTGTTCATTTGCTTTGCCGGCGAAGAACGCGGCTTGCTCGGTTCGAAGGCATTCTGCGAGCAACCGCCGTTGCCGCTTGATCAGATCGTCGCGGTTCTGAATGTTGAGATGATCGGCCGTCCGGAGAAGGGTAACGCTGGTAAGGCTTGGGTCACCGGCAGCGGCTACAGCGACTTCGCCTCGATCTGTGACCGAGCTTTCCAGAAGACTGGTGGTGGCCTGGTTGAGTTCCGTATGGCTAACCAGTTGTTTATGGCGAGCGACAACTTCTCGTTCGTGCGCAAAGGCATCGTCGCGCACTCGCTGAGCGCGGGTTCGCTACATCCGGACTACCATCAGCCGAGTGATGAAGTCGAGAAACTCGACATCCCGCACATGACGCAGATCATTCGCCGACTGTTGGATGTCACCCGAGAGCTTACCGAGCGAGACGAAGCTCCCGCTTGGAACAAGCAGGGTGAAGAGATCTTGAAGCGCGTGCAAGGGCAGCGGAAGAAGCGCTGAGTTCCTGGGACGCTGAGTTTGGGCTGTCCCCCGTTGCAGGGGCTAGGCCCCCGAGTCGCGCGCCTTCGCACTAGTCGTGACCTGCGCTGTGGCTACCACTGCCAACCGCGCTGGCGATTGCGGCCGCTGCGATCCTTGATGATGACGGGCGGCGGTAAGTGTTGCACGCCGGCCGGTCGCTTGACGGGCGGGTTGAGCGGTTCTTCCTCTGCCTCTAGGTCCGCAACGCAGCGAATGCGCCACGACCATCCTTCCTTCAGATAGGCGTCGTAGGTGGGGGTGCGCAGTTCGTCGGAGTAGTAACTGCCGCGCGCGATTGGGATCGGCACTGGCACGATCAGGTGGCAACTCTGGGTTGACACAATGCGGCCTTCGGCATCGAGAACGTCGAGGCTGACCCAACTCTGAACGACCGGCTTCTTAGTGCGGTTCTGGTAGTGGAAGCGGCACTTCAGGTAGGTGCTCCCCGGGAATCCGTCGAGAGTGATTTCGCGCACCGTGACCCGCCCGTGTCCTTCAAAGTCGAACTTATGGACGCCCGTGTTCTGTTCGCGAAACACCTGCTGCGCGACCTGGAAGTCCTGTAGTTCCGTCTTCAGAGCGTGGTCCGGACGCTCGAAGGAGACAGGAGTTGCGCACGCGGCGGCAAGGAGCAGGGGAATCGCTGTGCTGGTGCGGCGTGAGTTCATGATGTGCCTGATAGCAAGATGCGGGCCAAACTTGAGCTGGACGGTCGCAGCGCTCTGGCGCCAGGGCGCCCATTGCCGGTGCTCAGCCACTCCAATCCAGGCCGATATCCGGCTTCTTGGAAGGGTCATATCTTACGGCGGGACTGGGCGCTGAGTCTTCCTTTGGGGGTCGCGGGTCCTTTTCCTTTGACCGCTCCGGTCGCGGGAACCATCCTTCTGCCCACATGTTCGATTCGCTCGCCACGGCTCTAGGTAATGCCTACCAGAGCATCGTCGGTCAAAAGAAACTGACCGAAGCCAATGTCGACGACGGTATCCGCGCCGTCCGTCAGGCCCTGTTGGAGGCTGACGTCAACTTCCAGGTCGCCAAGGAGTTCGTTGCCGACGTCCGCAAGCGCGTCGTCGGCCAGGACGTGATTAACTCGGTCGACCCTGGCCAGCAGTTCGTCAAGTGCTTTCACGATGCGCTGACCGATCTGCTCGGAGGCCAAGCAACTGGTTTGCCGGTGGCCGACAAGGGGCCGTTGGTCCTGATGATGTGCGGTCTGCAGGGTAGTGGTAAGACGACGACCTGCGCCAAGCTCGCGCTGCATCTTCAGAAGGCCAAGAAGAAGAAACCGCTGCTGGTTGCTGCTGACTTGCAACGCCCTGCCGCTGTGCAGCAGTTGCAGAGCCTCGGTAAACAACTCGGTATTGATGTCTACGCCGAAGAAACCTCCAAACGGCCTCCAGAGGTATGTAAGGCCAGTTTGGCGTATGCGCAGAAGCACGGCCATGACGTCGTAATTCTCGATACAGCCGGCCGCCTGCACATCGACGAAGCGTTGATGCAGGAAGTTCAGGACGTGCATTCGGCTACCAACCCGCATGGCGTGTTGCTAGTCAGTGACTCGATGCTCGGCCAGGACGCCGTCAACTCTGCCAAGGAGTTCCACGCGCGCTTGCCACTGCACGGATTGATCCTGACCAAGACCGATGGTGATTCGCGCGGTGGCGCGGCGTTGTCGATCGTCAAGATCACCGGCCGCCCGATCCTGTTCGCCGGTGTCGGTGAGAAGCCGGAAGACTTCGAGGTGTTTGATCCGGGCCGCATGGCTGGGCGCATCCTCGGTATGGGCGACGTTGTCGGCCTGGTCGAGAAGGCCGAGCAGGTGATCGATCAGCGCGAGGCCGAGAAGCAGGCCAAGAAACTGCAGAAGGGCAGCTTCAACTTCGAAGACTTCCTATCGCAGTTGAACATGATCCGCAAGATGGGGCCGCTCAAGAAGGTGCTCGGCATGCTGCCGGGTGTCGGCGCCGCGCTGAAGAACATCGATCTCGACGATAAGCACTTCCAGCGACTCGAGGCGATGATCAAGTCGATGACCGTTCAGGAGCGGCGTAAACCCGGCCTCATCGATCTGCCGCGCCGCCGCCGAATCGCGCAGGGGTCGGGCAATCCGCTGGAGGCCGTCCATGGCCTGATCAAGCAGTTCAAGGGAATGCAGGACATGATGAAGAAGCTGGGCAAGGGCGGCATGGGCGGCATGGGCGGCCTGGGCGGCCTGCTCGGTGGCGGTGGCGGTGGCCCTGGCGGCATGGGCGGCATGGGCGGCATGGGCGGCATGGGCGGCCTAGGCGGTATGGGCGG
>CALCZA010000219.1 GCA_937906475.1 uncultured bacterium | reverse complement strand
TGTCCAGCAAAGACCTGCCCCACTCGCGCGTGACCATCACGCTGGCAACGGCAACGCGACCCTTCGGGCCAAAGCAGGTCAACGCAAGATCAAGCCAACCCAGACCGGCTCCAAAGGTGGTTTCGGCTTATCGGGTAGTCTGCGCCAGTGCGCGCCCCGTCGCGGAATCCTCACACTGTGAGAGTTCGTACGGCGTCCCCGCAAACACGACTTGCCCACCGTCGGCGCCGGCATCGGGACCGAGGTCGATGACGTGATCCGCCGACGCGATAACGGTCAAATCGTGCTCGATCGCAACAATCGTGTGGCCCGCCTCCAATAACCGTTCGAAGGCTAGCAGCATCGCGTCAATGTCGTCCGGATGCAGACCGCGAGTTGGTTCATCGAGAAGGAACAGCGTCGCGTCCGACGTCTTTGACGTGGCCGCACGACTGAGGTGCACGGCAAGCGACACGCGCTGCGCTTCGCCACCGGATAACGAATCGGCACTCTGCCCCAGACGCAGGTAACCAAGCCCCAATTCTTGCGCGGTTTGCAGGGGCGCGGCCAACTTACGAGCGACCGCGGCACCAAGCTCGCCGAGCAACTCGTCGATCGTTGCATCCAACACATCGGCAATGCTCATGCCCTGCCAATGAACCGAAAGCGTGTCGCCATCAAAGCGACGCCCAGCGCACTGCTCGCACAACGTCCACGAATCGGCCCCCAGGAAATCGAACTCGCTGCGCACCCAACCGAGACCACCGCAAGCTCGACATGCACCGCCACTCTTACCAAGGAACGCGAAGTGCTGTGCCTTGAAGCCACGCTCGCGCGCACCCTCGGTCGCCGCAAACATCTTGCGGATCTCATCGAACACCGACAGTTCCGTGGCCACGCAACCCGTACGACTGCGCCTACCACGAGCGCCCGCGTCTTCGACTACGGACGCAAACGCCGCAAGACCAGCAATCTCGCGGCAACCATGCAGACGACCCGTTTGCGACGACGCAAACAACACGCCGCGGATCAGCGACGTCTTACCGCTACCCGAGACACCTGTCACTGTCGTCAGGCAACCAACCGGCAACGCAACATCGACATCTCTTAGGCAGTGCAAGTTCGCACCACGGATGGCAACCACCCCTTGCTCGCGCGGGCGCGGGCGCGGCGTCGCCTTCGGCACCGGCGGCGGCATGCGAAGCCGCTTGCCACTGCGCGACCCTTCAGGCAACTGCTGCGGCGCCGACGCCGCCACTAATTCGCCACCAAGACGTCCCGCACCTGGCCCAATTTCGAGAACGTGATCGGCGGCAGCGAGGACGCGCATGTCATGTTCGACGGCAACGACGGCATTGCCGGCCGCGACAAGACCGCGAATCGCTTGTAACAGTGCATCCGTGTCGCGTGCGTGCAAGCCTAGGGTCGGTTCATCTAACACGTAGACGCAGCGAGTCAACGGAGCAGCCAACTGCCGGGCCAAGCGCAATCGTTGTCGTTCGCCCGAGGACAACGTCGAAGTCACGCGGTCAAGTTGTAGGTGACCGAGACCTAGTTCGACCATGCGAGCGAGGCGACGCTGCAATTCGGCAGATGTATCGGCGGCGACCTCATGATCACGAGCCGACAGTGCCAAGCCACTACGCAGCACATCACCCAGCGCGGCAGCGGTCAGACGGCACAACGCTGGCAGCGAGTAGTTACCGACTTTCACCGAACGCATCGGCTCAGCCAAGCGATCGCCGCTGCACGAAGGGCACTGTTGATCGCTCAACAACGCTGCGAACGCACTCGCACGCGTGACCGCACCACTCTGCTGGCGACGGGCGTACTCGCGATCGATATCCCCCGCGACTCCCAACCATTTCGTGCGCCACTGATGCGGCTTGCCACCCTCGGCTCCTTCGTGCTGCCAGACCGCGTCGAACTCTTCATCGCCGCAGCCATGCAAGAGTTCACGGTGCGCCTCCGCAGGCAACTCGGACCATGGCTGTGACAGGTCCCACCCGCGTGCCGTCGCGACCGCCTCGATCACGGCGCGATAGCGCATCGTCGCATCGGCATAGTCCGCAACGACCTTGTTGCGTGGATCGAGGGCACCTTCAAACAGCGGCGCATCGGGAGTCACTACAACTCGCGAAGCGTCACATCGTTCGACCGAGCCAACCCCTGTGCAGTCCGGGCAGGCACCTTCGCGCAAGAAGAACGAGAACGCGCCGGCGGCCAGGTCGGCACCACCAAGACGTGACCACAGCGTGCGCAGCAGTGGATGCAATTCGCCCGTTGTCGCGACTGTCGCCCGCAGGTTGCGTGCCGCAGCGGCATCCGCTCGCTGCGCCAGCGCGATCGCCGGCCGCAAGCCCTCCGCATCACGTAAACTGCGCGCGCGAGCACCACCGGCACCGAGTTGCCGCTGCACGTAACCCGACAAGTGCTCGGTGAACCGCGCCCGCGACTCTCCGAACAACGTATCGAACACGAGCGAACTCTTGCCGCTGCCAGACACACCAGTGACGACGGTGAAGCCCGTGCTCGGGATGTCAACGTCGAGGCTCTTCAAGTTATGGGTAGTCGCACCTCGCAATCGAATCATCGCCGCATCGCCGACCTGCGAACTGCGATTCTTGGCCACAGCAACTACGCCTTCGCGCAGTGCGCGGCCGGTTGGCGTATCCAACTTGGCAACCTCATCGGCAGTTCCCTGAGCACACACGGTGCCACCAGCAGCACCCGCGCCCGGCCCCATATCAACCAAGTGATCCGCCGCCCGCAGCACGTCGAGGTCATGTTCGACAAGTACTACGGTGTGCCCTTTCGCCACCAGTCCATCCAAGGCCTTGAGCAACTGAGCGATGTCGGCGCGGTGCAAACCAATGGTCGGTTCCTCCAGCACGAACAGCGTCTTCTTCCGCCCCCCACGCGCTAATTCACCCGCCAACCGCACCCGCTGCGCTTCCCCACCCGACAACGTCGTCGCAGGTTGACCCAACGTCAGGTGGTCTAGGCCCACCAAGTGCAGCGCCTGCAGCACGGACAGAATCTTCGGTTCGGCCGCGAAGATCTCCCGAGCCTCGGCAACCGTCGCCTCCAGCACATCGAGAATCGAAAACTGATCGCGATACCGCACCTGCAAGACATCTTCGCGAAAGCGGCGACCGCGACACTCGCCACACGTCAATTCGACGGTGGGCAGTCCATGCATGCCGACGACTTCACGGCCACTGCCTTCACACGTCGTGCAGCGGCCACCGTTCTTGGTGTTGAACGAGAACGTCGTCGCCTTGAAGCCGTGCTCCCTCGCAAGCGGCACAGCAGCGAAACACTTGCGGACATGGTCGAAGACACCAGTGTAGGTCGCCGGGTTGCTGCGCGGCGTGCGCCCAATCGGATCCTGACCGACGTGCACAACCTGGCCCAAACCTTCGGCATGACGAAGTTCGCGCAGCGTCCCCGGCAACGCCCGGCCTTCGATTTGGGCGCGCACGGCCTCGGCCAACACCCGCGTAACCAACGTCGACTTGCCAGCGCCAGCAACGCCCGACACAACATTAAGATGCCCGATTGCGAAGCGCGCATCGACGTCGGTCAGGTTGTTGGCATTGGCGCCGCACACCTCGAGGAACGTCGCGTTCTCAACGGACCTGCGCGACCGCAACGGCAGGCCAGTGAACTCGCCACCGACGGCGTAGTGCGCCCGGGTCTGGCTGTTCGCCTCAGCATCCGCTGCTAATCGATCGGGATGGCCGGAAAACAACACACGCCCACCGAGCGATCCGGGGCCCGGACCGACGTCGATCACATGATCGGCGGCACGCAACGCGTGTTCGCTGTGTTCGACGACGACAACCGTGTTGCCGGCGTCACGCAGGTCGGCGAGCAAGTCGAGCACCGCCAATTCTTCGCTCGCGTGCAACCCAATCGATGGTTCATCGAACACGAACGTGACCCCAGCGAG
>CALCZA010000218.1 GCA_937906475.1 uncultured bacterium | reverse complement strand
GGCCGTGCTCTTCAACTCCCTCGAGTATCTGAGCTTCCTTCTGGCGGTCTTCACGCTCTACTGGGCGTGTGTTCGCTACGCCCGGGTGGCGATCGCGCTGCTGCTCGGGGCGAGCCTGCTGTTCTACGCCTCGTGGAACCCCTGGTACCTCATCCTCATCATCAACTCGGCGACCGTGGACTTCCTGGTCGGCCGTCGCCTCGGGCGCACCGACGGTCCGCGCCAGCGCAAGGCCATGCTGTGGGCGAGCGTGGTCTACAACCTCGGCGTCCTGGCGACCTTCAAGTACTTCAACTTCTTCATGGGCAGCGCCGACGGGCTGCGGACCTGGCTGGGCATGGAGGCCTGGGGCCTGCGGCTGGACGTTCTGCTGCCGGTGGGCATCAGCTTCTACACGTTCCAGTCGATGAGCTACTCGATTGACGTGTTCCGTGGCGACGCGCGCGGCATGAAGAACCCGGTCGACTTCGCGTGCTACGTCGCGATGTTCCCGCAGCTCGTCGCGGGTCCGATCATCCGCTTCGCTGACGTGGCCGATCAGCTGCGCGAGCGAAGCCACACGATGACGAAGTTCGCACGTGGAGCGGCGATGTTTGCGCTGGGAATGTGCAAGAAGATCATGCTCGCGAACCCGTGCGGCAAAGTCGCCGACACGGTGTTTGATGCGGGTTCGGCCGGAGTCGTGGAGTCGTGGCATGGCGTCGTCGCCTACGCGATGCAGATCTACTTCGACTTCAGCGCCTACTCCGACATGGCGATCGGACTCGGCCTGATGCTCGGCTTCGTGTTCCCCAAGAACTTCGACTCACCATACAAGTCGCAGTCAATCACTGAGTTCTGGCGGCGTTGGCACATCTCGCTGTCAAGCTGGCTGCGCGACTACCTGTATGTGCCGCTCGGCGGCAACCGCAAGGGCGAAGCGAGAACCTACGTCAACCTGACTGCGGTCATGCTGTTCGGCGGACTGTGGCACGGCTCGTCGTGGAACTTCGTCATCTGGGGCGCCATCCACGGCGGCTGGCTCGCCGCCGAGCGGGCAATGGGCAAGGACAGTTTCTACTCAAGGATGCCGCGTGTAATGCGCGTGATGATCACGTTCGTCATCGTGTTGCTCGCGTGGGTATTTTTCCGCTCGTCGGATCTGCCATCGTCGATGACGTACATCGCATCGATGTTCGGGATCGCGGACGCACAGGCGGGCGCCCCGCTACTCGACTTGGTCATCTGGCAGCCGTATTACATCGTCTCGTTCCTGACCGCACTCGGCGTCGCGTTCTTCGCACCACAGAGCTGGGATTGGACACGCACGTTGACGCCAGGCAAGGCCGTGCTGATAGCACTCGGTCTATGGGTATCGATCGCGTTCCTGTTCACCCAGTCCTACAACCCGTTCATCTACTTCATCTTCTAGCCATGGCCGAACCCAAGCTAAGCCGCGAAGAAGTCGCGCTGATCGAACTCGGTCAAACAACGATCTCGAAGTCGACCGCCATTGCCCTCGTCGCCACGTTGCTGGTCACGATTATTATCGTGCCGGTCCTGCAGCATATTCACGAGCTCGGAGAGGGCAAGACGCCGCAAATGTGGACAGTGTTTTCCCACGCACCGAGTGAGCAGGCGTTTCAAGACTACGAACGCGCACTCGAAGACGCTTCAATCATCGGCGAGCGCGTATTGCCGCAGATGCAGCGCATGCTCGTTGGGGTCGGCGCAGGCAACGAACAGGCCTACCTCGGCTCGGACGGCTGGCTGTTCTACCGCTCCGGCTTCGACTTCGTCACCGGCCGAGGATTCCTCGAGCCCGAGGTGCTTCGTGCGCGCCGCCTCGGTGGCAAGAGCTGGGACCTGCCACCCGAACCCGACCCAACTCCGGCGATCGTGTCGTTCCGCGACCAACTGCGAGAACGCGGCATCGAGCTGATCATCATGCCGACGACCGTCAAGCCACAGCTCGACCCCACCGGTACCGTCGCCGCCGGCGCGCACCCATTGCACAACCCGTCGTTCCAAAAGTGGCTCGGGCAGATGAACGACGCGGGAGTATGGGTGTTCGATCCATCTGCGACCCTCGCCGCGCACCGACAACCGTTCTTGAAGACCGATACACACTGGACTGCAAGCGCGATGCGCGCAGTCGCCAAGGAACTCGCTGCGAGTCTTGTTCAGCACGATGCCATCGGTGTGTGGCCAGGCCTGCCAGCTCGAGCGCCGTTGCAGCTGCGCAGCAAGCCGCAGTCCCACCAGAACCTGGGTGACATCGCGGTCATGCTGCGACTGCCCGACAATCAGGAGCTGTTCGAGAAGGAGACGGTCGCCCTCGAACGCGTCGAGGCCGCCGATGGAACACCTTGGTCAGCCGACGAGTCGGCCGACGTATTGCTGCTCGGCGACAGCTTCAGCAACATCTTCTCGCTGGAGAGCATGGGCTGGGGTACGCATTCTGGGTTCGCCGAAACGCTCTCGTTGCAACTACAACGCCCACTTGATCGCATTACGATCAACGACGCCGGCGCCCTGCAGACGCGGCGTGCGTTACGCAACGAACTGCGCCGAGGTCGCGATCGACTGGCATGCAAGAAACTCGTGATATGGCAATTCGCAAGCCGCGAGCTAGCCGTCGGGGACTGGCAGGTGCTTGAGCTGCCGAAGGTCGAAACGCCCGCCGCAACGCGGACTGCCGCGACCATCAAAGCTCGCATTGCCGCGAAGTCTACGCCTCCTCAGCCAGGCTCCGTGCCATACAAGGACTGCCTGATCGGCGTACGCCTAGAAGCCGTTACGGTCGTCAACGGCGCGTGGCCGGACGACGAAGACAAAGAGGCCGTGCTGCTCTACGTGATGGGCATGCAAAACAACGCTTGGACGGCGGTCACCAAGTGGCAAGTTGGCAGCGAGATCGAGCTGCGCGTGGTGCCGTGGGAAGGCGCTGCGGAGGCCGTGCGCAGCCTAAATCGACGAGAACTGGACGACGACGATCTGATGCTGGCGAACCCCTGGTTCACCGTTCTGCGCTGAGTCCGTCCACGGAACCCGTTGTACGGGTTGCATTGTGCCGCGCGCGATCGATGATGCTCGCGATGCGCGCATTCTCCTTCTGCTGCCTTCTCGCGATCGCCCTCGCCGCCTGCAGTGCCGACAAGCCGGACCCGACCACCGGCGGCGGCTCGCCAGCAAGCGACAAGACGCAGAAACCCGCAGCTCCGCATGTGGCCGAGAACGCGGACGCATACCTCGCCCACCTGAAGAAGATCGCGGCGCAGGCCGAATCAGACGGCAAGACAACGCTGCCCGGCACCGGCAAGGACGTACTGCTCGTTAAAGAACTGCGCAGCCTGGCGGCCGGCACCTTCTGGGGCGACGCAGCGCAAACTGCGAGCCGCGCCGCCAAGGCAAACCGACGGGACCCACTGCCGGCGATCGTGGCCTACCACGAAGCGCTCAAAAAGGCGGGCATCGAGTGGGTGTTCGTGCCGGTCCCGGCCAAGGTCGCAGTCGACCCATCACTGGTTCCCGGCGCGCCTGCGGTCGAAGGCCGCATCGACGTACACTGCATCGCGTTCTATGACGAACTTCGCAAGGCCGGCGTCCCAGTCCTCGACGTCGTCCCTGACTTGCAGGAACTCGTCAGCAAGGGCACCCGCGCCCACTGCATGACAGACACCCATTGGACCCCCGCTGCTTGCGAAACCGTCGCCGCGCTCGTGCGCGAACGTGCAGCAAAGCAACGCTGGTTCGCACAGGCAACCAAGACCGAATTCGAGACCACACCGAAGACGCTCACGCTGACCGGCGACATGGCCGCGATGCGCCGCGAAGCTACGGGCCCTGAACAGCTGGCTTCTTCCGTGGTCGAAGGTACGACGACCTCCGACAGCAGCCCAGTCCTGCTGCTCGGCGACAGCCACTGCCTGGTCTTCCATCAAGGCGGCGACATGCACGCCAAGGGCGCTGGCTTCCCGGACCACGTCGCGCAACAACTCTCAATGCCGATCACGGTAGTCGGCGTGCGCGGCTCTGGTGCGACTCCGTCACGCGTCGACGCGTTCCGCGGCAAGAGGTTCGAGGGCAAGAAGTTTGCGATCTGGTGCCTGACCGCACGCGAGTTCACCGAAGGGCAGGGCTGGTCCACGATTCCCGTGAAGCGCTAGCAAGCTATACTGGTCCAGCCATCTTCGGATGACTCATTCGGTCGATGCGCGCGCCCAAAGGCAGGGCGTTGGTGCATGAATCAGATCCATGCAAACTGCTTCACTCCAACTAGATAGCTGTTCGGTAAGATGATCTCGGCTGATTTCGTCGAACCCCAAGGAGGAGCCTCGAATCCGAATCGGTCTCACCCCGATCATTCACAATGCGTATCCCGGAATGCACTTGCGAGACATTCACTGAATCAGGAACTGGCCGAGGTCAAAGAATCAACTCTGTGGTCCGGGCGAAACTCGACCCATGATGAGGCCTCTCAAATGCAAGCAAACCCTGACCTTAGGTCGTGGGTCGATCCATGCACCAACGCCGCGGGTAGGTGTGATGAGCGGCAATCAGCCTGCGATGCCATCTCATGATCGTGTCTGGTGTGACGATCGCTGCGAACCTATCGAG
>CALCZA010000217.1 GCA_937906475.1 uncultured bacterium | reverse complement strand
CGAAGCCGACAACCCGGTCCGTAACATCCACGACCCGTTCGCTACGAATACTAGTGAAGGGTCATTTTAGGATTTGGGGCTGCGCTTCTTGGCATGATGTTCGCGCGCATCACCGCCGCTCTGGTTGCTGGCTTCGCCAGTGACATCCAATGGACGACTGGCAACGCCTGCGGCCCTTACCGAAACCTTCGCGATCCGTTTGCGGCGTACCCTGGGCGAGGTCCTCGGACGTTCCGTATTCGGGCTGAGCGCTAGCCAGCCCAAACGATCGAGATAGTTGCTTCGATGTCCGGATGCAGACTCTTATGCACCGGGCATGTGTTCGCCGTGTTCTCCAGCAACTGCTTCTGCGCATCGGTGTAGCTGCCTTCGATGGTGAGTTGCACAGGCAGTCGTCCAATGCGTCGCGGCGTCGCGTTCATGTGCTTCTCGACCGTTGCTTTGCAGCCCAACAGGTCGAAGTCGTGGCGGCGCGCGACAATGCCGAGCGTCGTCAGGATGCAGGTGCCGAGTGCCGTGGCAACTAGGTCGGTCGGGGAGAAGTAACGACCGAGGCCTTCATTGTCTTTAGGCGCATCGGTCTGAAGCTGGGCTTCAGATGGACCATGAACGGCAGTGCAGCAGAGATCGCCTTCGTAGGTGGCGGAGATGGTGACCATGTTGCGAGCGTAGCTTGACTACTGATCGGACGTGAGTACTTCGTATGCGTGTTGGATCGCTTGGAAGCGTTCGGTCGCCTCTTCTTGGGCGACCGGGCCGAGATTCGGCTGTGCGTCCGGGTGGAACTTGCGAACGAGTTCGCGGTGCCGGCGGCGGATCTGTTCGGCCGATGCGTTGACGGGCAGGCCAAGCACCGCCAGCGCCTGGCCGCGCGTATGCACAGTGTGTGTCTCCGGCTCGCGTTGTTGTTGGCCCTGGCGCTGGTGGCCACTGGCTCCGGCGAGGAACTGTGCGCGGGCCAGGTGGAATAGCATGCGAGCTCGCCCAGCGGTGATGCCCATGCCGCGCGCGACATCTGCCAAGGCGCGATGTTCGTCGGGTCGGAATTTGCCGTCGGCGAATGCGACCAACGCGCACCAGCAGAACAGCGTGTCTAGTTCGGCTTCGTCAAGGCTGGTGGCGATGCGTGCCGCGAGGCCGATCAGGTCTTCGACTTGCAGCGGCTGCATCTCCCACGTGCGGATCTCGTGCGACTGCACGGGGTCCTCGAAGCGCTGCAGCAAGAACTGCCGCACGACTTCACGTTCGGAGGGGCCCATCGGGCCGTCGGCTTCGGCAACGGCGACCAGGAGGTAGAAGATGCGGCGTGGCAGCGAGGCGCGTTCGAACGCGGTGCGGGCAGCATCCCCCCAGGCTTTGCGGGTGTGCTGGCGGTAGCTGCTGAGGCGTGTGAGGGGGCCGACGGATCTTAGTGCGAGGTGAAAGCCGAGCAGCCCGAGCCCAAGACTGCTTAGGCCGAGCGGGTCCTTCAGCGGTAGGGCCCGCTGGATCATGCCGCTTCCGGCGGCCACGAGCAGCACCAGCCCGAATACGAAGCGGCTTAGCCAATACTGCAAAGTAGAGCGGTCGAACATCGTGCGCCGCGGCACGGTATCACTCAGCGGCGCGTGGTGCGATATCACGACTTGCTGATCACGATCTTGGCTTGCGAACTACCGCGGATTACCTGCTTGGGCTTGATCGTGACAATTGACGGATGCGGTGCACGGAGTGTCCAGTTGCCTGGGCCGAGGTGGCCGAGATCGCTCGTGTCGTATCGCACCGCCCTTTGTGATGGCGTAGCAAGACTCTCTGGTGGTTTGCGTTAACGGCGCCGCGCGATGAACACACTGCCGACGATCATCACCATGCCGAGCCAGCTCCAGAGGCCCGGCATCGTGCCGAAGATCACCAGGCCGAAGATCGTTGCGAAGGCAACCTGCAGGTAGCCGACCGAGATCGCCCGGCCGGCGGGTTCGCGAATCAAGCCATTGGTCAACGCGATCTGGGCGATTTGGGTGGCGACGCCGACGCCGATGAGCAGGGCCCAACCGTAGGCGTCTGGCCAAACCCAATCGTGAATCGCAAACGGCAGGCTGATCGGCACGGTCACGATCGGAAAGTAGAATACGACTAGTTGCGGCGGTTCGGTTTGGCCGAGCCGTCGCACGGCAACGTAGGCAAGCGAGGCAAACAACGCACCGCAGACTCCAACCAGGACGAACGGCCAAGCGATGTCGCTTTCGCTGCCTGACTCGGCAAGCAACGATGTGGGCTGTGCGATCATCACGACCCCGCTGAACGCGAGTGCCATGCCGAGCAAGATGCGTGTTTCGAGTTTCTCGCCAAGCCAGATCGCGGCGACGACTGCAGTCAGCACTGGTGAGATCTGGTGCAACACGGTCGCGTCGGCGAGCGGTAGATGGTTGACGGCCGCGTAGAAGCACATCAGCCCGCCGGATCCGTAGAGGCCGCGCAGCAACAGCAACCGCGTTTTGCTGCCAAATGGTCGGATGCGCGCACGTCGCAGCGCGATCGAACTGAGCGTCAGCGTCACAAGCGCGCGCGCGAATACGATCTGCATCGTTGGCAGGCCTTGCGCTCCGGCCAGCTTGACCAGTAGGGCCATCACCGCGAACCAGAACGCGGCTTGGATCATGAAGCCCAGACCGCCGCCAGACGGCTGCGTAACTGTCGTGCTCGCTGGCGAACCGGTTGGCGAACTCAACGGCCTAGCAACTGCTTAGTCGGCAGGTTCATCGCTTGGCAAAAGCCGAATGCCCGGGTGCCAGAAACCGCGCTGATCGGTTGCCGGCCGTCAGGCGTAAAGCATGTGATGATTGAGCCACCTTCGGGCAGCAAACCTCGCACCAACTTGGCCGCCGCTTGGCCCAGCGATCCTGGCGAACAACCGATCACGCAGGTGCCGTGATTACGCATCAGCGGGTCGAGCACGATGACCGGCACGCCGCCGTCGGGTGCCTTCGCTGCGATGGCGACCACCGCTTGCGCTTGTTGTGGGTCGCTGGTTGCCAGGATCAGAACCTTGCAACCTCGCGTGATCATCAACTGGGCCGGTTCGTTGACGTCGCTGTCGGCGGCTCCGCTAGAGATAACCAATTGCAGTTGCGGATAGCGCGAAGCTGCGGCGTTGGCATCGCGACGGATGCGTTGTTGACCATTGTTGCTTGCGTCTGTCTGCAGTAGGCCGACTTGATGAGACTCGTCCGTTTCCGGCTTGGTCGTCAGCAGTTTGCTGTGTTGGATACGCGTGATCGCCATGAACGCGTCGCCAGGTCCAGCTTGCGACATGCCGCCCGCTGCGCGGTTGGCGGGTGTGACGGTGCGCGAGCCGACTTCGATGTGCTTGGTTGGTAGCGTTACTCCGTTGCAAGCGAGAAGGGCAAGATCAATTGCCGTCGCGGCACCCGTGTTCGCGACGATCACTGCGTCGGCGAGTTCTTTTTTGCCGCCGGGCGCGTCTCCGATCACGATGACGAACGGGCGCGTGGTGCGGTTGGCGGCTTTGGTCGCCGTCATCACGTCCCTGTTGTTCGACTCGAACGCGAGAATCAACGTGGCATCGGTCGTGGCGACGATCGTCTTGCTCAGCGTGGTGGGGGTGCACTTGGCGCCGACCAGGAACTTGCCCGTCGGATCTTTTGCCAACGGCTCGTTGCCACAGGCGGCGATCAGCAGGCAAAGAAACGGTGCCAAGGTGCGCGTCAACATCGTGACTGATGATGACGCTGCGCTTGGTTTCACGCCAGAACCGCTTGCTGGACCTTAGTTCGCGAAGAACTCGACGAACGCGCCGGTTACCTGATCCGCGGCCAACTTGCTAGGTCGCAACTCTCGCGTGATTTCACCGTATTCTTGTTCCGATGGCACCCCGAAGTAGATCTCCGGAATGGGCGTCGTTGGCGGATCCGCCTGCCAAGATGCGCCGTCGTGCTCAGGTTCGAGCGCCGCGAGCGTTTGTGCGAGTGAGCGAAGATCTTGGCGCGGTGGTGCCTGCAGCGTGACCAGATCGAACCAACTCTCGGTGCGGTCGTGGTAACGGAAGAAGGTCTCGCCAGAACTCTGCTGCACGTGCAAGACGCGATAGGCGCCGGCGAGCGTATTGAGCGTCATGCGCTGGCGGGGACCTTGGCTATGCATCGAAGAGAACCCGAGCGCTGCGTTTCTACGCAGTTCGATCGCGCCACGCTGGCCGGCGTCGATTTCACTTTGCACGAGCGCCATCTCTTCTTCGTAGAGGGCCTTGTAGCTACCGATGTGTGCCAGCATAGATTCGCCGCGCTCCATCAACCACTGGTAGCGACGTAGCGAGAGTTCATCATCCTCGGTCGCGTGAAGTAGCGCACCGCGCACCGGCGAGCCTTCATCGCCGAGTCGTTTGACGATGCGGTCGATCGCGAAGCCCCGCCAGGTTGTCCAGCAGTCAAAGTCGCCGGTGGCGGCGGCGGTCAGCAGCAGTTCTTCATAGCGGAACGCTACATCCGGTTGCAGAACGGCGAGCAACGCGCCGAAGCCATCGGTGTCGTAGTGGTCGTTGACGACGTAGCGAACGTCGCCGAGGAACGCGTCGCGCTCGGCTACTGGGGATCGGGCGAAGCGCAGCGCGATGCCAGTGCTGAGGTCGGCGCGCCATTGCCGCGGGGTGCGGTTGCCGGGCCAGTGGGACAAGTTTGGTCCAGTGGGCGTCATGCCGTCGACCGACAGATGTGGTTCGGGAGCGCCCTTCGTACCGGCGTAAGCCAGTTCGAGCCTTGGCAAGGGCCCTTTGTCGGTGCCGGAATACAACATGGCCTGAGTGGCTTGGGGAGCAGTCGGTGTTAAGAGGCCTAGTTAGCGAGCCGGTTGATGGCGACCTGCTCCCATGGGGGGGGCGGGGCGCCATGTGGCCGCTTCGACCCGGGAGAGCGAAGAGTGGCTTCGGCCCGCGGGGTGTGAGCCCGCCGGTCGATTTTTCTATCCGGCCTGACCTTCCACCGCCATCGCTGGGTTGGGCATCGTCCCCAGAGAAGATGCTTGCAAAGCTCTGTTTGGTGGCTAGATTCCTCGACCCCCAAGGCGTGGGGACGTAGCTCAATTGGTTAGAGTACCAGACTGTCGATCTGGAAGTTGCGGGTTCGATTCCCGTCGTCCTCGCCATAACGGCCCTCATTGCTTTCTGAGCAGTGAGGGTTGTTTCATTTCTGGGGTGCTGGTTTGGGGGTCGTTTCGCAGTCCTCGGCCAGCCCTGCCCGCCCGGCTTATATGCGGGGTTTCCGGCCCTGGCCGAGGTTGATCCGTTCGGCCGCCAGCGAGAAACCGGGTTCTCCAGGCTTTTGCGACCCTGGCCGTCATTGAGAACGGCATGGGGCGTTGCCCACACCGCGCGGCAGTTGCTCTCGCCACGTTGCGTGCATTGCGGCCGCAAACTCGTGCGCTTCTTTGCGAACGCATTCGAGTTCTTCCGGTGCTTTCAAGCCATCGTGACTCTCACCCTGCAGGCCAGCGTCGACCATCTCCATGATGCCGGCGACGCGGATCTCGAAGAACTCATCGAGGTTAGTGCTAGCGATCGCGAGGAACTTGACGCGCTCCAATAACGGGTTGCTCGGATCTTGAGCTTCCCCGAGGACTCGCATTCCGACGGTCGCTGCCGTGGCGCAGATCGATTGAGGCCGCGGCATCGTTGGCTCGGCGATGGCTGGTTGCATCAGCAGATGGCGAAGGGGGGCAGTGATTGGCTGTATCTCGCGATGAGGCAACTTCTGGACCTGCTTAAAGCGAGAGGTGGATTGCGTCCGATTCCGTGCCACAGGATTGGGGTTCAGTTCATTTGGGAAGGGAGTATCCGTGGCGATGAAGATTGATGACTTGTTGCATTCGATGGTCCAAAAAGGTGCCTCTGACCTTCATATCAAGGCGGGTAGCACGCCGGGATTTCGGATCGATGGAGACGTCGTTCCGCAAGATGAGTTCGGCGCGCTGACGCCGCAATTGACGGCTGAACTAGCGCGTCAATTGATGTCTCCCGAGCAGTGGGAGCGGTTCTTGTCCGATAAGGACATCGATTTCTCGCACGCGGTGACCGATCTCGCTCGCTTTCGCGTCAACGCGCTGCACCAGCGCAATTCCGTCGGTGTCGTCATCCGCCAGATTCCTGACGAGATCCCCGACCACAAGACGCTTGGCTTGCCGCAAATCACGCTCGATCTCGCTTCGAAGCCGCGTGGCTTGGTGTTGGTTACTGGTCCAACAGGGTCCGGTAAGTCGACGACGCTCGCGGCGATGATCGACTTCATCAACCAGAGGGAGAGCGGTCACATCTTGACGATGGAAGACCCGCTCGAGTTTGTGCACCGAGACAAGAAGTGTTTCGTGACACAACGACAGATTGGTCAGGACTGTTCGTCGTTCCGTGAAGGCCTGCGCCGCGCGTTGCGTCAGGACCCGGACGTGATCATGATTGGTGAGATGCGCGACCTCGAGACGATCTCAATGGCGATCTCGGCTGCCGAGACGGGCCACTTGGTCTTTGGTACGCTGCACACGACTAGCGCGATTTCAACGGTTGACCGCATCATCGATGTGTTCCCGACCGATGCCCAGCAGCAGGTGCGCGTGCAGATGGCGTCGACCCTTCAGGGTGTCATTTCGCAAACGCTAGTGCCCAAGATCGGGGGTGGCCGCGTGGCATCCCGAGAAATCCTGGTCGGCACCGATGCCGTTAGGTCGCTCATCCGCGAAGGCAAGTCGGCGCAAATCCTCAACTTGATGCAGACCGGCAAGCAATACGGGATGTGCACGCTCGAAGACCAACTGCTCAAGGCATACGAAGAAGGGTTGATCACATCCGACAACTGCATCTCGAAAGCCAATCGCCCGGACGATGTGCGCCGTCGCATCGACACCATCACGCCGAAGAAGCAGGTCAGTGGCCTTGACTCGATGGGCCAGCGGGCACCGGCGACTGCCGGCGCGGCAGGCAGTGGCATGAGCGAGGGCGGAACGCCCGGAGTCGAAGCCTCCGATTCGCCGCGACCGCGCCCGGCCGTTAGGGGTGTCACCGGTGGTCGCCCGCAGTCCGCCTTCGGCGATGCATCCGGTTCGAAGATGCGTCGTCCCCAACGCAGGACCTGATTGTGACATGAGTTAGGGGGAACCTGTTACTGACGCGCGGAGTTGCGCTTCGTATGGTGATCGGCGCCGATGTCGTTGCGCCTTCCCCAACTGCTGATACTCACGTGCTGTGCGGGTGGTGCCTTGGCGCAAGGGAATGAGGCGCGGCGAACGTGCCAGATTGGCCGGATTGAGGCGAAGGACGCGCCGCTGCTCGATGGCATTCTGACCGACGATTGTTGGCTCGGTGCGCCGGCGATTGGCGAGTTGGTGATGGTTGAGCCGTGGCTTGGTCGCAAGCCAGCAGAGCGCACGATCGTCAAACTGCTGCACGATCGCCAGAACCTCTACGTCAGCGTTTGGTGTGAGCAGGATCCGGACACGGTGCGCAATAGCCAACGCGTTCGCGATGCGCGTTTGGGGACCGACGATCGCATCGAACTGATGTTCGATCCGTTCGAGAACCGACGCACGGCGTACTACTTCCAAGTCGGTGCCGGTGGTTCGCTCGGCGACGCGTTGGTGTCGGCGAACGGTTCGCGGTTTAGTAAGCCATGGGATGCGATCTGGCGCGCGAAGTCTCGCAAGACGGACGACGGTTGGCAGTGTGAAATTGCGATCCCGTTTCGCAGCATCCCGCGCAAGAAGGGCGCGCGGTCGTGGGGTTTCAACCTCAAGCGCTACATGCGTGACCGCAACGAAGAATACCAGTGGGCCAACCCGAGCCAGTCGGTGCCGTTCTTTCGCATCAGTGAGTTTGGCACGGTAGATGGCCTCGGCGAAGTTGATGGCGGCATTGGCCTTGAGGTAGTGCCGTATGTTGCTGCGGGGCTGACGCGTGATCGCACGGCAAGCGACGCCGGTTGGGAGTTCGATCCCGACATGGGCGGCGAGATCTACTACCGCGTCACGCCGTCGTTGACGTTCGCGACGACGCTGCTGACTGACTTCGCACAGACCGAGAGCGACAGCCGCCAAATCAACCTCAACCGCTTCCCGCTGTTCTTCCCCGAGAAACGCGACTTCTTCCTCGATGGCGAGAGCTACTACAACTTTGGCTCGCAGTTCGCTGGTGGCACGCGCTTCCTGCCTTTCTTCACGAGGCGTATCGGCCTCAGTAACGGCAACCCGGTACCGATCCTTTGGGGAATGAAGATGCAGGGCGAGGCTGGGCCGTTTGAGATCGGCTTGCTTGATGTTCAGGTCGACGGCACCTCGTCGACTGGCGAAGAGAATCTCGCGGTGGCACGCGTCAAATACGCGCTCGGCGAGCAGACCTTTGTTGGCCTGATTTCAACAAACGGCAACCCAGAGAGCACCGGCGCCAACAGCATCGGTGGCATCGATTTCTACCATCGCATCCCCGAGTTCATCGGCGATATGGATCTGCAGATCGCGATCGATGCGGTTGCTTCGACCGGCGAGGCGCTAAACGACGATGGTGAGAGTTTCGGCATCGACCTGAAGGCGCGCGGTCAAGTGTGGAGCGTGCAAACTGGCACGCGCTGGGTCTCGAGCGACTTCTCGCCGGCGCTCGGGTTCGTCTCGCGACGCGGCATTCGTCAATCCGAACTCGAGGTTGGTTTCCGCCCGCGCGCCGCCGAAGGCAGTGCCATTCGCCGCTACGTGCTCGAGGTCAAAGGCCGTCGCGCCGAAGAATGGGAAGGTGCGCCGCAGAGCGTTAGCTGGCAGATCGATCAGTTGGGCCTGGAGTTCCAGAGTGGCGATGAAGTGAGCCTATACTTCAGCCGCAAGTTTGAACGCGTCACGGACGACTTCGGCTTGTTCAGAAGCACGAGGGATGCGACTACCGTCTTCGCCGGTGACTACTGGGCGACGCGGCAGGGCATCCGGTTTGAAGGCAGTGATGGACGTCCCGTTGGCGGCAGCGTCGGCATCTACCACGGGGACTTTTTCGACGGCCGGAGCACCAGCATCTATGGTGAACTGGATTGGCGAGCGTCGCGATTGGTGCAATTGGGCGCTGGCTACAGATCGACGATTGCCGATCTCGGACCGGGCCGCGAATTCACGACCCACATCGGAACAGGCACGTTCGACTTGTTCTTCTCACCGGAGTTGAGCGTGCGCAACTTGCTGCAATACGACAATGACTCGAACAGCATCGGCTGGCAGAGTCGGCTGCGTTGGATCTACTCGCCGGGTTGCGACTTCTTCCTCGTGTTTGGCTCCAGCTGGCAGCGCAGTCGCGATTCGCAGGGCGAAGAATCGATCGTGCCGACTGAGCAGGCGCTCAATTTCAAGGTCGCGCACACGGTGCGATTCTAAAACTGCGGTTCTGGGGTCCATGCGGGATCATGGGGCCGTAGTGATTTGGGTTCCGCCCGGTTCTGAGATTGTGCCGGCGTCTAGCTGGTCGCGCTGATTCGCCGGTCCGAACGGGTGTTGCCCACCACGTATCGCGAACTAGTGGTGGTGTTGCCCCGGATCTCGCCGAACCGGGCTCTTAAGCGCCCTCGGCGGGCTGCAATCCACTACACTACACTCAGAGTGCAGGCCCAGGCCTCTACCTACCTATGCGCGCATTCCTACTTTCATGTTTCTTGGTGGCGTCCGCCACGGCTCAACTCACCACCGTCACGGTTCCCAACCTGCCGTCACCAGTGAATCTCGATCGGCCATTCGCCGGTGGCGTGGGGCGTTATCAGCAGTGGTACAACACCAACGGATTCAACGCGATCACCGAGCCGATGCGGTTCGACATGGTCGAGTTCTTGTCCGGCACCAGCAACGGTATCTCGCCGCAGCCGATCACGATCAATTGCCAGGTCCTTATGGGGCACGGCAAGTTCTCGGGCGTCTTTGGCGTGTTCGACAGCAACTGGGACAGCCCACCTGTGGTCGTTGCGCCGATTGGGAACCGCAACTTGACAGTGACACCGACGGGAACGTCGTGCATGACGATTCCGTTCAGCACGCAATTCACGTGGGACCGGTTGCATCCGATCCTGATCGAGATTCGAATCTTCGGCAACAACCAGGCTAGCCAGCCCTTCCTGTTCAACACGCAGGGCACGACGTCCTCGCTCGGTCTGACCTCGCGCGTCTACGCGGCGGCCAGTTCCGGAGCCACGTCCGGTCAGGTTCAGCAAGGCGTTGGCATGATCACGCGCATGCGTGCTCGCCAGGGCGCGATGATCGAACTCGGAACGGGATGCCCTGGTGAAGGCAACGTCGTGCCACTGGCCAGCGCCAACCTCGCGTGGCCTGGCGTTGTGTGGACCCATCAATTGACCAATGCCTCTTCGCAACGAACGGCATTCTGGGTGATCGGCGATACCGTTAGCGCTCCGTATCCACTGGATCTGACGCAACTCCTAGGCTTTGGTCCGTCGGGTTGCATGTTGCGTATGAACCCAATCAACGCGATCCCCGTGATCACAATTGGCGGTGGCCCCGGATCTGGTACCGCGACGCTGCCGGTCCAGTTGCCGGGCGTCGGCGGCTACCAAGGCTTGAACATCTTCACGCAGTGGGTCGTCTTCGATCCGTTAGCCCCCAGCGGTTCCGTGGCCGTCACGTCTGCTCTCAGGACCATCGTCGCCCCGGTCGGCGGCTAAGGCTGAGGCCGGCGGGGGCCGTGGACGGTTGGCGCGCGGTTTCGGTTGCGCCCCGGCCTGAACGTGCCCGCTTCCCCAATTCGTAAAAAATCGTGGAGCTATCAACTACCGGCGTAGTTGCAGTCCCGACTGCAGCTTCGCCTTAGCCGTCTTTCGCAGTTGCGCGCCCGGCTGTTGGCCCGCGTCAGCCCCGATTCGTCACTCAATCGTTAGTCCGTCGCAGGAGAATCATATGACCCTCAAGTTGATCCGTTCTGTTGCCGCAGCGTGCCTCGCTGCCGTTCTCCTTCCCGCTCAAGAAAAGGAAGAGATCATTGTCCGCTTGAGCGAGAGCAACGCGAATGCGTCGAGCAAAGCCTCGGGCATTTTGGCGAAGAATCTCAAAGCCATCATCGAGAAGTTGAGCGACGACGAGTTGTCCTCAGCTGACCGCGAGAAGCTCAAAAGCGTCTTGATGAAGATGCTCGGTGACGTGTCCGGTAAGTCGGCCCCGAAGGTCATCCGATTCGGTGGCCCGGTCGGAGTGGATGTCGCAACCGAAGCCAAACCGTTGAACCTGCGGTGGCAGGTTGGTCAAGGCAAGGAAGGTGCGTCGGCCAAGGTCAGTAAGAAGGCCAAGTCGTCTGACGTAGCGCCGACCATTGAGTGGCTGCACCTCGCGGAAGATGACAAGAAGGCCAAGAAGGCCAAGGGCGGCGATCTAGGTGATGGCGCAAAGCAACTGCGAGTTCGCTTTCGCAACCCCGATTCCGAGGGTGCCATTATCGACTACGTAGTCGACACGAAACGTGGTGACGGCAAGTCCGAGCGTCTGATGAAGGCCAAAAAGGCCTACGATGAAGCCAAGAAAGCCTACGTTGCCGCCAAGAAGGCGGACGGCAAGGCTCGCAAGGGCAAGTCGATCACCTTCCGGGACGCCCCGAAGGGTGTCCGGCACGTTGGCAAGGAAGGTCAGGTCGGCAAGGGTTCGTTCGTCTTTGATACGTCCACCAAGTCCGGCAAGGCCAACAAGGGCTTGGTCGTCATTGATACCTGGTCCGAATCGAAAACGGTCGACAAGGGTGACCTCGACACGGTGCTCAAGCTTCTCATCCAAGGTGATGGCAAGGACGCCCACGGTGTTTGGGTTGTTGGCGGCGAAGACAGCAAAGCAGACGGCGCGTGGGTCACCGAGACCCCGAGCGTTGCCAAGGAAGTGCTCTTGAAGTTGCTTGGCGGCAAGGATGCCAAGGGCAAGGGTGGCAAGGGCAACCAAGCGGTTCTGCTGAAGGTGCTCGAAGGCGCGCGCGTGCACAGCAACGACGTGCAGGTCATGGTTGAGTCCGCTGATGGCCCGGCGATTGACGAGAATCGCGAGGAAGAGTCTGGCGAAGGCGAGGTCCGCGAGGTGATCGAGGAGATGCGCGCCGAGATTCGTGAACTCCGTCAGATGGTGCAGGAGATCCGCAAAAGCCTGCGCTCGAATCGCGCCAGCAGCAACTCGGCGACCCGTGTTCGCACCGATCGTCTGTTGCCGCCGCCCATTCGCGAGAAAGGCGCCGCGCAGATCCGTGTGCGTCGTCGCTAGTCTCGCCTGCGATAGGGGCGCGCCTCAGTTGTGCATCCCAGGCAGGTGATGACCTGCCCCAGCCGTAGCTCCAACCTCGCAGGGCTATTTGCCGGCGAGTTCTTCTTCGGTCACGTTGCGGGCGAAGGGCTTGTCTTCGCCGCGACGCAGGCGGCCGAGAACCACGCGAGCGAACTTGTTTTGGGGGTTCTTCGTCACCGCGCGCTCGAGCCAAGTGATGGCTTGCTGGCTCTTCTTCTGCAGGTAACTGGCCATCGCGGCAAACAACGCCGGGCGCTCGTCGCCGTCGGTCTTGTCGGCAAACTCGAAGTGCTCCAGCGCCTTCGCCGGATCGTTGCCGAGGAACGCGGGCGCGAACAGTTTGCGAAGGCCGAGCGCAACGTGCAGTTGCGGATCGTCGGCAATGCGGTTGACGGCCGTCTTAAGTGCTGCGCCGATCTTGCCATTCCACGCGAGCGCCGACCTCCAACCAGTGATGTGTTGGCTCATCAGCCCCGCCTCGATGCGGAACAGTTCGCCAGTCTCGTCGCCTAGTTCGCGCGCCTTCGCGACGGCATCGAGCCCCGATTTGAGGTCGTTGGCGAAATCGGCTGGCAACTTTTCGAAGGTCGGTTCGCCCGGCGCCATGCCGTGCAAGTGCGTGCGTTGCAGCGCGCGCTCGAGGTAGGCCTCAGCTAGGTTGTGCCACAACTCCTTCTGGGGCTTGGCGGAGGCTTTCTTGGTGAAGGTTTCGATGTAACCGTTGAGCGCCGCGAGCGTGCATGCCATGCGTGCCTCGCGAAGTTGCTCCGATGCGTCCGTTACGAGTTCCTTCTTGGGGGCTGGATTGCCCTTGGGGACGGTGACGTCGGTCGCGTTGGTGGTCAGCTGAGACCAGGCGGTGAAACCGATGCCAATGGCACAGGCAGCGCACAATATGGAGATGATCCGGCTCATTGAGGCGGTAGCAGGAGTTCGATTGGGTGGCGCACAGGAACGTTGTGGCCGCTACGTCGCATGTGGCTGTCGATTTGCATCATGCAGCCGGGATTTCCGGTCACGATCATATCAGGCGCGCATTCGTGTAGGTGTGCTGCCTTCGTGCGCCCGATTTCTGCGGCAAGTTTGGGCTGTAGCATGTTGTAGATGCCGGCGGAGCCACAGCAATCATCACTCTTTGTGGGGCTGACGAGGTCAATGCCTGGCACCTGCTGCAGCAATTCACGCGGTTGACGGGTCACCCCCTGGCCATGGCAGAGGTGGCATGGATCGTCGTAGGCGACCCGGATTGGCTGCTCCGCTGGTGTCGCCGTCAGCCCTTCAGTCGCTAGGAACTCGCTGATGTCCTGGCATTTCGCCGCGAACGCTTTGCCGTCGGCGGTGCCGAGCAGGTGGTCGTATTCTTTCATCGCGCAACCACAACCGGCTGAGTTGTTGAGCACGATGTCGTCGTCGGCGAACGCGCGTACGTTCTCGTTGGCGAGGGTTCTGGCGCGATCCGGCTGGCCGGCGTGCACCAGCAGGGCGCCGCAGCAACGCTGGCTCTCGGGAATGTGCACTTCGAAGCCGTTGGCGAGCAACACGGTTAGCGTCGCGCGATTGACGCGGCCAAACATTGGCTCCATGACGCAGCCGGTGAACAGTGCGACCCGAACGTCTCTGAGCTTGGTTCCGGGTGGCGGCTTGTGCACTCCCGTTCGCAGCGGTCGACGTTCGGAGGCTGGCGGCACGGGCGGTGCGATTTGGGCCATCGATGCGGGCATCAACCGCAACTTGGTTGCGAGCCACCGTAGGCCGAGCACCTCGCTGGTGCGCAGTAACCAGAACATCAGACGCAGGCGGCGCTGGTTGGCGACGACGTGCCACAGCAACGTGCGTGTTAGCCATGCGGCGATGCCTCGCTTGGGTTGGGCCCGTTCGAGTTCGGCGCGGGTTGCTTCTAAAATCTCACCATAGCGAACGCCCGATGGGCACGCCGTCTCACATGCGCGGCAGTCGAGGCAGCGGTCGAGGAATGGGCGAATCGACTCAGGCTCTTCGATGCGTCCTTCGGCGAGTGCCCGCATCAAGTAGATGCGGCCGCGCGGTGAGTCCGCTTCGACGCCGAGCACTTGGTGCGTCGGACAGTGCGGTAGGCAGAGGCCACAGTGCACGCAGTCGAGCGTGCGCGTGTAGCTTTCGACGAGCGATTCAGACGAGAGTACCATCGGGATCGAGTGCGTGTTTGAGGCCTTCTGCGAGTCGTTGCTCGCCAGGATCCATGGGGGTGCCGACGCCTCTGCGCGCGTCAGTGCCGATGAGTACAGTGCCGGTTACGTTGGCTTGTGGTAGCTGCTGTAGGGCTGCGTCCGTGGCTTGGGAGTGCGGCATCGCCGCTTCGAACCGCCCGCCGCCGAGCCAGGTGAACGGGGCGCCTTCCGGCAGTGCGCTGAGCAGAGAAGGCAGCGCGCTCGGTAGGGCATTGCCGTTGAGGACTTCTTCACTGCTATTTGCGGCCGCTGCGACGTGGAAGCTTGCCGGGCGTTCGCACGCCGCTAGCTCGTGTTGTTTGCATATCGATGTGACGTGCACTGAGCGGCCGGTGACGCGGCCGCCCACCGCAAAGCTGCCGTCGCGTTCGCGGCGCAGTTGCAGGACGGTCGGTGGCTGCGCTTCTTGGCGCAACGCGTGTATCAGTTGCAGCGCCTGGTCGCGCTCGAGCGCGCGATTGGCGAACCACTGTTCGGTGCGTGGCCGCGGCTTCAGGCGGAGGTGGAGCTTGGTCGCGACGAATAGCCTGCCGGTGCTACCGACGAATAGCTTGTGCACGTCGAAGCCGGCGACGCTCTTGACCACGCGAGCGCCGGACTTGAACGCTGAACCACTGGCCAGCAACGCCTCCATGCCGAGCAACAGGTTGCGTGGGCCGGGGCAGCCGGCTGCTGCTGGGCCAAACGGATCTGTGGCGAACAGACCGCCGATTGTGCCGCCGCCGAGGCACGGTAGTTCGAGTTCGTGTTCTGCCAGCGCCGCATCTAGCTCAGCGCGCGGCACACCACATTCGACCGTGCACGTTTGGTCGCCGGCATCGAGGCGCTCGATGCGATTGTACTGGCTAAGGTGCAATGGTGTGGCATCGGTGATCTTGGGCAGCGTGTGCGCGCGCGAACCGCTTCCCGACACGCGCACGCGGCCTGGTGAACTGCGGAGCCATGTGGCGATGTCGTCGAACCTGTTCACGACGTGGACTCCGGTTCTTGTGGCGTGTCTTCGACGTCGAGTACCTTGGCGACCATTTGCGGCCACTTGCTGACTTCGGCGCAGGCGTTGCGCTGCGGTAAGACCTTGCCCGGGTTGCAAAGGTCGTCCGGATTGAACACGGCGCGTACCCGCGCCATGACCTCTAAGTCTTCGGGCTCGAACATCATCGAGACGTGGTCGAGTTTTTCGGTGCCGATGCCGTGCTCACCGGTGATGCTGCCGCCGAGGTCCATGCACAACTGCAGGATTTCGTGGCCGGCCGCGATCGTGCGCGCCGTGGCCTCTTTGTCGCGGCCATCGAAGCTGATGTTTGGATGCAGGTTGCCGTCACCGGCATGGAACACGTTGGTTAGGTTGACGCGATGGCGTTGGCCGATCTCAGTGATCTTCTCGAGCGCTTCTTCGAGTTTGGTGCGCGGTACGACGCCGTCGAGCACATAGAGGTCGGTGTCAATTCGACCCATGGCTCCGAATGCGCCTTTGCGTCCCTTCCATAGGCGCTTGCGCTCTTTAGGGTCGGTTGCTTCTTCAACCTTTAGCGCGTCGTGGGCAACAAAGATCGTGGCAATCTCGGCGGCGTCTTCGACGACCACTTCGTGCGGCCCGTCGAGTTCGACTAGTAGCACGGCAGCCGCGTTTTCGGGATAGCCGGCGCGATAGATCGAAGCTTCGACCGCGCGAATGGTGGCCTGGTCGAGGATTTCCAACGCCGCCGGAACGAGTCCTGCCGAAATGATTTTTCCGACGCTGCGGCAAGCGGCCGACATCGAGTCAAACGACGCGAGCATCGTGCGCACTTCCTGCTGGTTGCGGCATAAGCGCACGGTGATCTCGGTGGCGATCCCGAACGTGCCTTCGCTGCCGCAGAACAACCCGAGCACATCGATGCCGTGTGGCGTGCGTGGTCCCGTCGTGCTGCCCAAGTGCACCACTTCGCCGTCCGGAAGCACGATGGTCGCTGCCAATACGTGGTCGGTGGTCATGCCGTACTTGAAGCAGTGCGGGCCGCCGCTGTTCTCGGCGAGGTTACCGCCGATCGTGCAGACCGACTGGCTACTCGGATCGGGCGCGTAATGCAGCCCGTATGGGGTGACTTCGGTGGTCAGATTGAGATTGACGACGCCAGGCTGCACGACCGCGAACAGGTCCTCTGTTGAGATCTTGATCACCTTGCGCATGCGGGCACAGTCAATGATGACGGCGTTACCACTGGCGGTTGGGCCTCCCGAGAGGCAGGTGCCGGCACCGCGCGGGACAAACGGAACGTTGGCCGAATGTAGCAGCTTGATCACGGCTTGCACTTCGGCCGTGGACTCCGGCAAGACGACCGCGCGCGGCCTCGATTTGTGCACGGTGAAGCCGTCACATTCCCATGCCAGTAGCGCGTCTCGCGTGCACAGGACTCGGTCTCTACCAAGCAACTGGGCGAGATCGCGTTCGAGGTTGGGGCTCTTGGCGGGCGAAGTCATCCGCAGGCAGCATATCTGCGCGATCCAGCATCAAGCAACGTAGGGGTTATTGCCGATGCCAGCGTGTCTACGCGTTATGCCAGAGCTTCAGGTCAAGAAAGTCGTTGCAGTCTGCTTCTTGGAGTCAGCGAAGCTGTCTCTGGAGCACCTCGGCGAGCACCGGCTGGAGCTCTCACAGAAGGGGCTAACCGGGCCTGAAGAACTGCCGCGCATCTACGGGGGGGTGCGGCGCCTGCGCGATTACATGCAGCGCAGCGTCAGTGGCTACCAAGACTTGGTCCAACTTGATTTGTCTGACCAAGATGCGTCGCTGCTAGTCGGATGTTGCCGCCGCTCGGTTGAAGCGATTGAGAGTCGACTGGTCGACGGTGATGGGCCATCAGATGAGTCCCAATGGCTCCGCAAGAAGCGCCAGGTGCTAGCTGACTGGGCCGTCGAAATGGCGGCCAAGCCGTTGGTCGAATTGCCGCTGCCGCGACTGAGCCCGGTCATGGGCGAATCGGTGCGTGCGCTGACTACTCGCATCCACGCCAAGATCTCCGGCGACGTCTACAGTCGCCAGAAGATCTGTGCCCCCCAGGCGGGACCGTCTGGCGGGCAAACTGCTGGCCAAGGTTCCATCACCCAAGGCCTCTCCGTCTTTGGAGAATTGCTGGCGTGTGATTTGCCGAATGCGAAGCCCGTGCCGTCGCTGCTGCCGGGCCGGGTGCCAGCCCCCGCTGCGGCCGCAGCGATGAACTCGGTCATGCCGCCGCTGCTTGATCGCCACAGGGTCCGCGACCCGCGTTTACGTTCGCTGCTGAGTTTCGACATGAACGCGTTCGATCGCTGCCAGCAGGAAGGCGATCACCGGATGGCGGCCGTGCTGCTGGCGTCGATTGTCGAATCCGCGGTCTTGGATCACGCGATCCCGCGTCGCGCCGAGCTTGGTTTGTCGGGAACGCCCGACACCTGGAAAGTGCCGGACGTACTGCTGCGAGCGATGGGCGACGCGGCGCACCCCAAGGACCGTGCCCTGTCATTCCACCTGTTTGCGTCGCGCAACCTGTTGCGTCCGGCATTACAGATGATGACACCTTCCGTGGTGACCGCTGCAAGCCTTGAGCGGTTGCACGACTTTGCCAGTCGTGCGGTACACGCGATGGGCTTTGGCGCACCGTCCAAGGCGTTGCCGCCGGGCGCCATCAGCATTGACGATATGCCCACCTAGGTCGCGTCACTGCGGTGGGCCGGCGTCTAACTCGGCCCAAACCGCAGTCTCCGGGCGATTGCGTGGGCATTGCTTGATGAGACCGGGCAAGCTCACGGCATGAACCTCACGGGTTGCTTGCCAACTAGCCGTCTGGCCAGTTAGCTGCGAAGCCGCTTGCCACCGTTCCCCCTGACTTCCGAGTAATCCGTTGCGCCTCTTTGCCATTAGCGATCTGCACCTGAGCCTCGGCGTTGACAAGCCGATGGACATCTTTGGCGAGCAATGGGTGGGGCATGCCGATCGTATGCGTGAGGCTTGGGATGAGATGGTCGGACCCGACGATTGGGTTCTGGTTGGCGGTGACACCTCGTGGGGGCTCACCCTGAAGGAAGCTCAGCCGGACCTCGACTGGCTTGGCGAGCGTCCTGGTCAGAAGGTGTTGATCAAGGGCAACCACTGCACCTGGTGGCAGTCACGCGCCAAGGTCGAACGCGTTTTGGATCCATCGGTGCGATTGCTGCAGAACAACGCCATTCAACTCGCCGATGAAACGGTGGTTGTCGGCACTCGTTTGTGGGATCCGCCGGACGCTCCGTGGGCAGACGATAAGGCGCCCAAGGTGTTCGCCCGCGAACTAGAGCGCTTCAAGCTTTCGATCGAAGCCGGCAAGAAGCTTGGTGGCTGTACGCCGGATGGCGCGCGCACGATCGCGTTGGTGCATTATCCGCCTCGCTACACCGATGGTCGTGAGACTGGTGCGGTGCCGTTGCTGAAGGAAGCGCACGCGAAGGTATGCGTCTACGGGCACCTGCACGGCAAGGATCACAAATACGGTTTCCAAGGCGTTGCCGACGGCATTCGCTACTACCTCGCGTCGGTTGACGCGATCGACTTCCGTCCGATCCCAATCGAGCAGGCATGATGCGGCAACTGCGCATGCTTGGCCTTGCGAGCCTGTTGCTGGCTTCGTGCCGAAGTGTGGCGGACAATCCGCTAGACAATGGTCCGGTCGGTCGGGGGTTGCTTAGCGTTTCCACAGAACCGCCAGCCGGCGCCAAGACCTGGGTGTGTCCGAAGTGGCGCGTTGGCGACTCGTTCTCGATGGTGCGCGGTGAACACATGCGCGGCACGTTCTCCGTGCGTGCAATCCAGGACGGCACTTATGTCGTCGACATGGGCAACGGCCGTTTGGTGCATCGCGACAAGGATTTCGGCACCCTCGGCGAATGGCGCGCAGATACTGGCGTGGCCCAGCGAGTCATGAGTCCCGTTGATAGTCGCTACCACTGGCCGCTGTGGGTTGGCAAGCGTTGGCAGTGCGAGTTCGTTGATCGAGTTCGCGGTGGTCAGCCGGTGCTGATGAACGCCAGCTACGAAGTCGAAGCCCTCGATCGCGTTGAAGTGATCGCGGGCAGCTATGACGCGTTGCGCATTCGCCGGACTCTTCGTCTCGTCGATGGTGGCGAGAAGTTTCTGACACGCACCCAGATGATCTGGTACGCACCCGATCCTGGCATCGAGGTCCGCCAATTGCTCAGCGACACGATGATTGAGTTGGCCGAGTTCGTAGGCCAGAAGTAGCCGCGGTCGCTACTTCTCTGATCGAGTCCAGGCCGCTCTATCAGCAAGCACACAGTCGACCCATCCATCGGTGTAATCGATGTGCATGTGCCGGAAGCCGGTGCCGTTGCCATCCCATGCATCTTGGAACCAGAAGTAATACGGATCCGTGATCGCGAAGTCGATCGCCCTAGCGCCAACGTGCATGACGGGGTAGATCGGCACGACCCACATCGCCGCGTTGAGCCACGGGCTGTTGACGTAGATCTTCTGATCCCAGTCGTCGATTGAGCGACTGAGTTGGTGGGGACCGGCTGCGCAGCCAGTGAGAAGTAGACCGAAGGTTATCGCGAGGCCTGTTCGCAGAGGTGAGCGCATGTCAATCAGGGTATGCGATGAGCGTCGTCTGGTCAGCTATCGAGGCGGCTTTGGTTGCGACGGATTTGCGATAGTACGTGACCGTCGAGGCCGATGGTGATCACGAAGATCCGGCCGCGGCGGTCTTTGGTGATGATGCGCCAGAACTCTTCTTGCACCGGGCCAGACACGATGGCAGCTGATTCGACGAGGGTGCCGACTCGCAGTGCGGCGCCGAGGACACCTTGGGGGACCTTGGCGACTGGCATCGTGTGGGAGCGTTCCAGGACGTTGCCCAGTTCGTCGATGAGTACCGAACGCAGGTGGGGGAACGGCAGTTCGTAGCGTTTTTCGAGTCGGAATCCATCGCCACGGGCCCCGATCTCGCGGGCGCAGAACTCCAGAACCCCGTTTGGGGCGATTGCGTCTGCAGTTGTCCTGGCTAGCGCCGGGACGGTGCGGAAGTCGACCGGGACTGCCGTCGTGATGACCCTGTCACCGGCGATAGCCAGCCTTACGACCTGATTTGGCTCCGCATCATTAAGCAGATGGGCTGACGAGGAGGTCGCGGCGCAGCCGGCAAGGCCGAGAAGCCACATACAGCACAAATGTCGCATGCCGCAACTGTGCAAAAGACGGGTCAGTACGGCAAGGAAGCGCATCTGCTCTTGATCCCAATTGGTGGGTACCGACACTGCTTGCCTGAAAATGATCACACAATCCTTCCAGCAGCTCGTCGAGTCCCTCGCCAAGAAGTCGCCAACTCCGGGCGGCGGCGCCGCCGCCGCGATGGCTGGCTGCATGGGCACCTCGCTCTTCCTGATGACGGTGCGGTTCTCGCAAGGCAAGAAGGCCAACGTTGACCGCGAGGATGATCTCGCGAGAATCGAGGCCAAGCTGAGCGATTCGCTGCAGCGTCTGATGCCAATGGCTGAGCGCGATTGCAGCTCGTTCGATCTCGTCTCCGCGGCTTATAGCATGCCCAAGGAATCGGACGAGGAAAAGGCTCTGCGCAGCAGGGCCATCCAAGAAGCGATGGTCGGCGCGATGGTCGTGCCGGAAGAAACGCAGGTAATGATTCGCGATGTGTTCGTCGCGATGGCGGAAATCGTCGATTGCATCGGTAAGCAGATCGCCAGTGACCTCGCGTCCGGCGCGGCTCTCTTGCTCGCGGCTTCCGAGGGTGCCTTCCTCAATGTGCGCATCAACGCCGCCTATCTGACCAACCGCGAGTTGGCCGATAGCACGATGAAGCGCGCTACTTCGGTTCGCGAAGAGATCCGTCGCCAGCAGGATGCAATCGCCGTGTCCGTCGACAGGATGCTCGGATGAGTAAGCGGGCGCCATTGTTGTTGTGTGTTCTGGACGGCTTTGGTGAAGCGCCGGCCGGTCCTGGTAATGCAATCAGTCAGGCTGAACCCCGGTTCTGGAACGATCTCCGCCAGCGCTATCCGTCGACGTTGTTGTCAGCTAGTGGCGAAGATGTTGGTTTGCCGTGCGGCTTGATGGGCAATAGCGAAGTCGGGCACCTAAACATCGGTGCTGGCCGCGTTGTCTATCAGGAGATCACGCGCATCGATAAGGAGATCAGCGAAGGCCGCTTCGGGAAGAACGAGGCGTTGTTGTCCGCGTTCGGTAAAGCCAGTTCATCGGGCGCGACCGTGCACCTGTTTGGGCTGGTGTCTGACGGCGGAGTGCACAGTAGTGATCGCCACCTGCGGGCTTTGCTGGAGATGGCGAAGGCTGCTGGGCTGTCCGGCGAGCAGGTTGCGCTGCATGCGTTCTTGGATGGCCGAGACACGCGGCCTCGTTCCGCGGAGAAATACATCGAAGCTGTCGAAGGCTGGATGACCGAGTTCGGTGTCGGTCGCGTTGCCTCGGTGATCGGTCGCTACTTCGCCATGGATCGCGATAAGAGGTGGGAGCGCGTGCAACTCGCCTACGACTGCCTGACGCTTGGCCAAGGCTATTCGGTCGAGACTGCGCAAGCTGCGATTGCCGCCGCGTACGAGCGCAACGAGAACGACGAGTTCGTCAAGCCAACGGTTATCGGTAGTCCCGACCGCGGTCGCGTGCGCACTGGCGACGCGGTGCTGTTCTTCAACTTCCGTACTGACCGTGCGCGTCAGTTGACCGAGGCATTCGTCAGCCACGACTTCCAGGCATTCCCGCGGGCATCGGTGCCAGTCGTACACTTCGTGACGATGACTCGCTACCGCGAGGACTTTCCGTGCTCGATCGCTTACCCGCCAGATCGCCTCAAGGGTGCGCTTCCCGAGGTCGTCAGCAAGGCGGGCTTGTCCCAGTTGCGCATTGCCGAGACTGAGAAATATGCGCACGTGACGTTCTTCTTGTCTGGTGGTGACGAGCGCGAACTTGCTGGCGAACGACGGATCCTCATCCCGAGCCCGAAGGTCGCGACTTATGACATGCAGCCGGAGATGTCGGCAAACTTGGTTACGGACGCGTTACTGAAGGAAGTTGCGTCAGACAATTGCCCGGACGTGACGATCCTGAACTTCGCCAACGCCGACATGGTTGGCCACAGTGGCATTGTCGATGCCGCGGTTTTGGCCGTGCAGACGATCGATCAGTGCCTTGAGCGCATTGTCCCGGCTTTTGTCGGTAAGGGTGGCACGGTTGCCGTAACGGCGGACCACGGCAACGTTGAGCAGATGCTCGATGAGCAGTCGGGTGGCATTCACACGGCTCACACGAGCAACCCAGTGCCGTTTGTGGTCTGCTCTAACGCACTCGTAAACCGTCGTCTCAAGGATGGCGGTCGTCTTTGCGACATCGCGACCACACTGTTGCCGATTATTGACCTCGATAAGGGTGAAGGCATGGACGGAGTCGATTTGTTCGCATGACCAACATCCGTTCCGGTGGCGTTCTGCAACTCGGTTGCATTTTGGCAGCGTTCCTAGCTGCCCCCGCGTTTGCGCAAGTCGATCCGATTCGCGCGGCGCTCACCGAGGCGGTTAAGGAGGTCAGCAGTGCGCGCATCGAAGCGACGGTGCGCAGGCTCTGCGACTTCGGTACGCGCCATCCGTTATCGCGAACCGATAGTGACACCGAAGGAACCGGGGCCGCGCGCAAGTGGCTGAAGGCGGCCTACGAAGAGATCGCCAAGACCAGCGGTGGCCGCCTGACGGTCGCGCTGCAGACTGCCAAGGTCCCGTGCACGCGTCCTGGCATGCCGCGTGAGGTTGAAGTGGTCAATATCATCGCGACGCTGCGTGGCACGAGTGATGCCGATCGCGTTTACGTTGTTGGTGGGCATTACGACTCGCGTAACGGCAAGGGCCAAGACGCGGTCAATCTGGCTCCCGGTGCGGTCGACGATGCCTCGGGCACCGCGGTCGCGATGGAAGCGTGCCGTGTACTCGCCAAGCGTGAGTTCCCGGCGACGATCGTATTCGTGGCCTACGACGGTGAAGAGCAGGGCCTGCTCGGCTCGAAGGCGCACGCGGCGCAGATGGCCGATGATGGTGCCGAGATCGACGGCATGATCACCTGTGACATCGTTGGCAATACGATGGGCATGGACGGCCGCCGTTACACCGACTTCGTGCGCTGCTTCAGCTACTCACGAATGGGCAACGACAGCTTCGGCCGCAGTCTGGCGCGGGCCGTGTCCCGCGCCGGCCGTGAATACGTCCCGGACTTCCGGGTCAAGTTGATCTACCGCGGCGACCGCTACGGCCGCGGCGGCGATCACCGTTCGTTCTTCGACCATGGCTACCCAGCGGTGCGCATGACGGAGCCGCGCGAAGACTTCTCGCGTCAGCATCAGAATGTGCGGCCAAAGGACGGCAAGCCCTACGGGGACCTGCCTGACTACGCGGACTTCGGTTACTCGGCCAGGGTCGCCCGCGTGGTTGTCGCGACGCTCGGCGAACTGGCTTCGGCCCCAAAGCCGCCGCTGGTTACCGGCGCGCGCCTCGCCCGCGATGCCTACGATACCGAGCTATACTTCCGTCTGCCGAAGGGCGTGACCCGCTACGAGTTTGTTTGGCGCGAGACCACCGAAGCCGATTGGACCAACGTTGTCTCGATGGATGAGGTGACGTTGAAGCAGGGCCGCCGCGATACAACGGTGGCACGAATCCCGGACGTATGCCTCGATGACGTCGTTGTCGGCATGCGCACGATCTCAGCCAGCGGGGCCCGCAGCCGAGTTGCAACCCCGCCTGAACCTGACCGCTTTGCGCAGCGGCCGACGACCAAGAAGAAGTAGGATGCCAAACATGATGGGAGCTGCGTGCCGTCGCGATCTAATCGCAACATCGTTGATCGTGCTGTTTGCTGTCGCCTGTAGCGGTGGCGGCAGCGACATCGGACCGCGGCTGGCGCGACTCCCCGACGTCAGCACCAAGGTGCAGTTGCTCGACGACCAGAATCGCGGCGTCGTTTCCGGCCGCGTGAGCGTGGTTGGAACGACGATGCAGGCGTTGACCGGCCGTAACGGCCGCGGCGACTTCCTGGCTGCGCCACGTGGCGACGTGATCATTCGCGCGGATGGTAGCAATGGCGCCGCGACGGCAGGCGATCGCCTTGGCATCTTGCAGGTTGCGATGACCGTCAATGGCACGGACTTGCCGGCGCCGATTCATCTGCCTGATTTACCGGCATCGGCATCGGCGTTGTTGGCGACCAGCGTGGCGTCGCCGAACACCGTGATCGAGTCTGTCGGTGGCTCGAAGGTCACCGTTAGTTCGGGTGTCGTCATCAACTCGGGTTTGAGTGAACCGATCACGGTTCGCATCGGCGATCTGTCGCCGCAGCATTTGCCCGGCAACTTGCCGTTGGCTGGTTCGATGACCAACTTGTTTGGCCGCGGTGTGTTTGTCGATCCGCCCGATGCGACGTTCGCGCCGGGTCTCGATATCGATGTCTTTGACGACCTATCACTAGTCGCCACCAGCCTCGCGACGCTGTATCGACTCAACTCGGATACTGGTGAATGGGTGTCGGTTGGCAATGCCAACGCTACGGGTGGCCGCATCCAACTCGCCGGCGTGTTGACGCACGGTGGCCTCTACGCGTTTGGCATCGGAGTGCCCGATTGCACCGTGACGGGTCGCGTATTTGACGTTCCTGGCGACTCGCTCCGCGCTGCCATACCGGTCCGCGATGTCATGGTGCGCGTCGATCACCGCGTCGGCATGACTGGCGGCGATGGCCGCTTTTCCATCGACTTCGTGCCGGCGACGCTGGCTGATGGCGCGTCGCGCGATGCCGTGATCGAACTGTTTGCTGGTGGCGTCTGGTTGCCTGTTATCGCGTCGTCGGCGGTTGCAGTTAGCGCCAGTATTAGCACCGCAGCGTGCGATGCCGGTGACTTGACACTCGACACCGTGCTCGCCGGTAACATCCGTGTGCAGCAGGTCGTGCGCGCCCGGGCGGATCCGTTCCAGCCCGCGCGCTACAGTTCGCTCGATGGCGAGGTCGCGTTGTTGATGACCAGTGATGCCAATGGCCAGGCGATGTTCGAAGATGTGCCGGCTGGCTACTTCGGTTTCCAAGAAGGTCGCCGCCGCAGCCGACGCGAAGTCTTCTACGGCCAATCAGTGGGCTTTCTCGAAAGCGGTCGCCGCTGGCTCGATACCTACCAGTTCTTGTCCGATCGTGCCTGGTTCATCGGCTCCCGCAACAATAGGGGCTACCTGTGCGATTCGATCGGTGGCGGCCCCATTCGTAATGTCGTGGTCGTGCAAGGCAGTGTGCCGGAGGCAGGCTTCCTTGCTTACAGTCGCGAGAACGGACTCGTGTTTGCTGAGCGCGACTACCGTGGTCGCGCCACGGCGACGGTGCGCACTTCGCGCGATGGGCGAGCCATCACGCACGGCTTCTCGGTTGAGTCGCCAAAATCAGATCACTTGGAGTTCCCGCTGCGCCGCGTGTTGCGTACACCTCTTGGTGCGTTTGATCGCTATGGCTTGATCGCCGGCGACTTAACCGGTGCCGATGGGACCGCCTTACATAGCATTCGCACTACCCGCCGCATTACCCAGCAAGAGTGGTGGGATGACATTGTCGAAGGTGTGCCGCTGCAGTCGTCGTTGCCTGTCGACATTGATCCGGCGACGACCCATCTCCAATATCAGGTTGGCATGGATGCGTTGGGTGGTCACCTCGCCGCGATTGAGTTCTTGGCGCCTAGCGGTCAGAACACGTTGCAGAAGATGGGCGTGCTCTCCGACTATCAAGCGATTGAGGGCTCGTTGACTGAGGTTGACGTGCCGTTCAATCTTGTCGCTGACACTGAGTTCTCATTGCTCGGCGCCACAGCCCCTGCCGTCATCGATCCCGAAGTCGACCTCAACACGCTGGATCTCGCCTTGGGCCTGATCAGGGAGGACGGCAGTTTTGTCGATGTGGCCCGCGACCTCGGTGGCTCGTACGACACCATCACCCCGGGCAACCTCAGCTTCACGTTACCAGCGCTTGCCGGTGACTTGCTCAACAACCAATGGCTTGCGCTGCTCAGCGGCACGAAGACCACGGCCGAGGTGACGTCTTCGCACGCGTCGTTGATTGCGATGTCGGGCCAGTCGACGCCTGACTTCACCATCCCCGAGTTTCCGACGTTGACCGTGCCCGCCGCAAACGACGAGGTCTCGGCCAACGGCTTCACGACCAGTTTCACGTTGCCAGCAGGCGCGGTCGGTGGTTCCGTGGAATTGCGTTCGTTGGACAGCAACGACCTGTTGCTGTGGCAAGTGTTGGTCCGCCCGGATGCTACTGACTTCAAGTTCGTCAAGTTGCCGAGCGTAGCCGAGACACCGCTGCAGGCCGGTCGCACCTACACACTGACCATCACTGCGTGGTTTGGAACGATCGACATTAATTCGCCTAACCTGTTCGGTGACTTCGTGTCCTACGCGCAGACGATTGGCATCATCGAAGCCGGCGTGACGCAGATCTCGCGTCGTAGCATCCCGATCACGACGCTGTGATATACGACGCAGTGACCTGTGCTGCTGTGACCTACGAACTGTGATTCACCAACCTGAGATGCGGTGTCCGCGCCAGTCTCGGTTGCGAGCGTCGATTACCTCTGGGGTCGTCGCCCTGTGCGGGTTGATGGTGGCCAGTTGCATCACACGTTTGGTCGAGACTACGGTCGATGCCGAGCTCGATCTGGCCACCACGGCGTTGCGCGAAGGTCGGCTCGAGGAAGCCACTGAGATCATTGCTGAAGCGCGTTTGCGCGATCCTCGGCACGTCAATGCCGCGCGATCTAGCGCCTTGATAGCTGATTTGATGTGGCGCGACGAAGCCGCCATTAGCGAGCAGATGGTCGCGATCCGACTGGCGCGCCTGGCAGGTGACTCCGCTGACCTCGCTCGATTGCGTGGTCAGCTTGGCGAGCAACTGTTCCAAGCTGGTCGTTGGGGCGAAAGCTCGACACCGCTGTTGGCGGGTGCGCTTGGCGTCGATTATGAGCGGCGACGGGCGTTTGCCATAATCGCCGCTTCGTTGCCTTTCGTCCGGCGCTTCGCGGGTCCGTTGGTGACCGAGCAACCGCTGCTGAGTGGCAAGGCGCCAGAGTTCATCTGCGGTACGAGTGGGCGCTTGCGGCCGTTCGCGATTGATACGGGCACGTCGATGACCACGGTCGCCGCGACCTTTGCCGACGAACTTGGCGTTCGCCAAAAGCGTAGCGCTGGCTTTGCCTTGGATGGCGCAGGTCGCCAACTGCCAATTAAGGTCGGCATGCTGCCGGGCTTCCGCGTGGGCAATGTCGACATCGGTGCCGTTCCGGTGCTGATCGTCACTGACCGAGCACTTCATCTTCGCGATTTGCACGGTGGTCCGGAGCGCGTGCCGCGCGGTGTGCTGGGGCTCGACTTGATCGCCTCGTGCCGGCTGACGCTCGATCCCGAGCGTGGCAGCGTTGTGCTTGAGTTGCCGCAGGGATTGCCGACTCAGGATTCCGTGCAGTGTGTGCGTGCCGAAGGCCGCTGCTTGTTGCCGGTCGTCGCCGAAGGCAAACGCTTTTGGTTCGTGCTCGATACTGGTGCCAGTCACTCGAGTCTGACGACGCTTGGCTTGCAGGAGTTGCCACGCGGCGAAGAACGGGCCGTGGCCTCGTTCCGCCGAATCCGCACCGTCGGTGGCGGTCTTGTTGCCGTTCGTGAAGTGCGTGATCTGGTGCTGCGCTGTTCGGAGGCACGCTTCCTTCGTGTTACGCTCCCCGTCGTGAACCGCGGAAGTTCGAGCCTCTTTCCAGTGCATGGTGTGCTGGGTATCGATCTCCTCAGTCGCTGTCGCGTAACTCTCGATCGTGGTCGTGCTCGCTTGACGGCGCTGCGTTGAGACGGGCGTGCAGAGATCCCCAACAATCTGTCCATGAGCTTGCCACTCGCAGTGCCGCCGGAACTCGTCCGCGATGCGATCGCTAAGATCGACCGCGACGGGTGCCTTCTCCCTGTCACTTGTGCCATGCGCGATTGGATCGCGGCGGTGGCGGGTGGCTCCGCGCGATTAGCGCTCGCAAAGTTGCCGATCGAGGATGGCGAGAAGGTCGCGCTTGCCGATGGCGAGCCCGTGATGATGGCTACGCCACAAGGCCTTTGGCAGCTGCAGAAAATGGTCAGCGGTGATGCGGATTGGCTGGTCGTCATCGATGTCACCGACCGCGAGCGCCACATTACCGCTGAACTCGAAACGGCGCGCAGTCGTTCGTTGGCCCGCATGGCGGCGACGATGGCCCACGATCTCAACAATCAGTTCAACGTGGTGTTGGCGTTGTCGGCCCACCTGGATGACTTCATCCAAGACGACGCCGATCGCGCGATCACTCGCGAGCTAGAGCGTGACACCATAGTAGGTTCCCGCATGGCTTCGGTCTTGGCGCGGTTATTGGTCCGGCGGGGTCACAGTCGCGAGCTCTTCTCGTCTGCTGAAATGCTGGCAGACGCTCTGTCGATGATGAGCAAGTCGCTTCAGCAGGCGGGTGTTAATCTGCACGTCGAGGTCGCGGCTGAGATGCCAAATATTCGCGGCTCGGCGATCGAAGTTGTGCAATCCGTCATGAGCATCTTGATGGCCTTCGAGCACCTCGGAGCTGCCAATATTCGTTGCGCGATGACCCGAGAGTCCTTCGCCATCGCTGACGGCCGTTTACGCGATTGCGTTGTTTGGCGTTGCACTGCTTGTCCCTGGAATGAAGGCACGATGGCGCCACTACTTGCGGTCCTCAATGCCGAGCAGGGTTCCTTGCCTCACGTCGCCAGCAACCCCGAAATCATGGCAGGCGTCGCTAACGCTCTCTTTGCTCAAAAGCGAATGGGGGGAGATCTCCAAGCGAAACGAGACGGCGATGCCTTGTGCCTGACCTTCGTCTGGCCAGCCGCCCGCGCGTAGGTGCGGGCGCATTCCTACGCCGGTTCGGGGTCGCGCATGGCGATGGCGGCGCGTAGTCCGTGTTCCATATGCTGCGCTCGGTCACGGTCGAACTCGCGGCCACCGAAGCGGACTTCTTGGTAGGTGGTGAAGGCGGTGCCAACTTCGGGCGGTAGACATTCGCGCGCGGCGAGGTCGGTGGCGAACAGTTCTAGAGTCTGGCCGGGGAAGCGGCGGTGGCCGGCCTTGGCTAACGCTCGCAGCAACTTGTGTAGCGCGCGCCGTGCCTTTGGTGCCGCGATTACTTGTTGGCGTGCCGGTGGTTTCGGTTGGCGGCGCGGCATCAGGGTGAGCAGGATCACCAGGCCAAGTAGCACGGCCCAGGTTGCCGGAGTGCCGATCAGCGTTGATAGCAGGCGCGAGAATGGGTCGGTCAGCGACTCGTTGATCTCGAGTTCGGGATCGGTGCTTTCGCTAAATCCCTGGTTCGGCGCGTTTGCTCGGCCTCGCGAGTCGGGCGGGGTCGGGTCGAAGATGAAGATGCGGTCTTCGTAGAGCACCTCGACCCAGGCGTGCGCGTGCTGTGCACCGAACATGCGTGCGCCGGGCACTTCCTTGTCGGCATTGCCGCCGTAGAGTCCGACGCCAATGCGGCAGGGGATCCCACGCATGCGCAGCATCAATGCCGCGGCCGACGCGAAGTGCATGCAGTAGCCGTGTCGGTCGACGTCGGCGAACAGGAAGTTCTCGATGCGATGCGCGAAGGGACCAGCGGGTTCGCTGCGCGAATAGCGGCAGTGTCCGGCGAGTCCGTCAGCGATCGCCGCCATTGCTGATCGTGGATCGCGCGGCACCTGCCACTTATCGAGCAGTCGTTCAAACCGGTCGACATCCATACCTTCGGGCAGGTTGGTTAGGCCGAGTCGCAGGTCGATTCTGCTGAGCACACTGGAGCGACTAGGGGCAGGAAGGATTTGGTAGGCGACTAGGTAAGTATCCTGGTTGGGGCGCTTCGGTCGGAGCCACTCTCGCCGTTGGTCGACGGCCAACTCGGACAAGCCGGCAACCTGCACCGAGTCAGGCGGTAAGAACACGAACTTGGCTGCGCCGCCGAATCGTTCAACTTCGAGACGGTGGATGTCGAAGCCGCCCCATGGCGCTCCCAGCACGTGGCCGTCTGCCGAAGATTGCGGCCCGAGGTTTAGCGAGCCAATGCGCCACCGATCCATGCTTGGAGCGGTGAAGAACCCGCAGCGCAGATACAGGTCGCTTTCGACGGTGCTCTGGTTGGGGCGCCGGACGCGAACTAGTTGCTCGCCGCTCATTTCGGAGAGGATGCCGTTGCCGCCATCGAGGATGAACGAGTCGTCCAGGCCGACTTGTCGATTGGGCGAATGATTCGAAGCACTGTCGGTGCTGCTGCTATCGCCGCGACTCGGCGAAGGCAGGCAACTCAACGTGCGATCGATGGCGAACACACCAACCATGCATGACAACATCATCATGCTGATCGCCATCACGTCGGCCGCTTGCATCGGAGCGCGCGCGCGACTCGGCTTGCTGGTGCGGTAACTCTGTATTAGCGTCGCGACGTGCAGCGATAAAAATGCGACTGCTCCGTAGGCGAGCAGTATTCGCATATCGAAGCCGTCGATGATCACACCGACCAGCATCACGCAGAAGCTGAGAAACAACGCCAACGATGGATCGCCGTCGTGATTGCGCGTCGTTGCGAAGGCAAGTGGCGGCAAGATAGTGCACGCCAGTGCCGCTGGTCGGGTCATCGGGCCGACCCACTCGAGAGCGCCATAACAGGCGCTCGCTTGCAGCACGATGGCGAACAGAACGCGCAACCAGCGCGGCCGATCGAGTCGCGACCACGAACCGATGATGGCACCAGGTATCGTGAAGGCGAGTAGCCACGGAACAGGCAGTTCGCTTGCCGGCAGGTTGCTCAGCGCGAGCGCCGTCGCCGCAAATAGCGAGGCCGAAGCCAGCCGACGCAGCGAACTGGGCGCGCCATTGGTGCTGGTCGGATTGCTCATGGTCGCGCCGGCGAGTGTCATTCCTCGTCCTCCACGATCAGGGACACCTGGCCGGGCATGTCGCGCAGTTCGGGTGCTCGTGTGAAGCCGCCGGCAGGAATCCAATAACAGTGACTGAGCAACTCAATGTTCGCGAGCAACTCGGGGTTGAGGCCGTGGTGCATCGACAGACTGGCTTCGGAGAGCATGGTCATCAACTCCGTTAGTTGCGAGGCACCCTTTACTTCGATTTGTTCGGGTTCGGTGTCGACCACCAAGACGCGCGATACGGAACCGCGCCGATGCAGTTCTTCGACCAGCGAGGCACAGGCGCCAAGGCTCCACTCGCAGCGCCGCAGGCCGCGGCCACGAGGTTGCCCCGGCGGCCTTCGCAGGTCGAGGACGACCCCAATTGTGCGTGGCATGCGGCCGCGCGTGACGCGCCGAACCAACGTGCCAAGCGAAGCGCTGCGCAACGCGTGCACGCCGCGAGCATCTTCTTCGGGAAGGTATTCGCGGAGCGCTTGGAACTCCGGTCCAGGCAGCATCGATCGATCGACGGGCGCAATCTCCGCATCGGCTGCCGCATCGAGAACGTCCGCGCGCAGGCTGGCGCGCATCGGTTCGGTGATCAGGTCAGTTTCCGCACTGACAACCGAGCGAGTCGCAAACATGCCGAGCGGCCATTGCGACTCGAGCACGAAGACGCGTTCGAGCACGTGGCTGCGTACTAGGCTGCGTTGCCGCACATCGATGCGCTGTGGCTCAAAGGGTTGCAGCGTCGGCAGCAGCACCGCCGGTTCACCGCGCATCGAGCGTGGCTCGTAGAGTTGGCAGTTGCGCAGCGGGCGTCGACCTTGGTGCTCGACGTGCAGAGTCTCAATATAGACTGCGCCGGCGACTGTGCGGCGAGCGGCAAGGCGAACGCCGGTGAAGTGTAGGCGCCGTTGCTTGGCGACAAAGTCAATCAGGATCGGTGCCGCGAGCATCGCCGCTGCGAGGCGCGCGTTCTCATCGCCACCAATCCACGCGGCGCCGGCGGCGAGTCCCGCAAGGCACAGGACCACCTTGCCGCGCGAGGTGAGTTCGGTCGAACTATGCGGAGTCGCCATCTACGATTAATCCGGCAGCGAAGTTTCGCCGAGGATCTCGTGCAGCAATGCGGCGGCGTTGGCACCGGAACGCGGCGTTAGACGGTGGGCCCACGCCGGCACCAGCAGTGCGCGGACGTCATCCGGCACGACGAAGTCACGGCCGTGCACATGAGCTCGTGCCCGGCAGGCGCGGTGCAATGCTTGCGCACCACGCGTGCTGACACCTTGTGCGATATTCGGCGAGGTGCGTGTGCGGTTGGCCAGTTCGACGAGGAACGCTACCAGTTCGCGATCGCACCGCACGGCGTCAATGGCTTGCCGCGCGACCAGCAGTTCTTCCTTGCTGGCGACTGGCTCGCAGTCTTCGACGGAGCGGTGGCCGTCTTCGCGGCTGACCACATCGATCTCAAACTCAGAGTCGAGATGCCCCATTTCGATGCGCAACAAGAAGCGGTCGAGTTGGTTGTCCGGCAACAGGTAGGTGCCGGCCGCCGTTAGCGGGTTCTGCGTCGCGACGACAAAGAACGGGTCAGGCAGGATGTGCCGATCTCGATCGACGGTGACACTGCGTTCGGCCATGCACTCGAGCAAAGCCGATTGCGTTCGCGGTGGCGTGCGGTTGAGTTCATCCGCCATCAACACCGAGGTGAACACCGGCCCTTGGCGGAACGTCAACTCACCAGTTCTTGGGTGGTATATCTGCGCGCCAATCAAGTCACTCGGCAGAAGGTCGGCCGTGCACTGGATGCGCTGGAAGGGCAGGTCAAGCGATTGCGCGAGACTGCGGGCAAGTAGCGTCTTGCCGACGCCGGGAAGGTCTTCGATCAGGAGGTGTCCACCGGCAAACAAGGTGATAACCGCCAATTCGATGACGTCTTCCTTGCCGTGAACGCTCTGTCCGACAGCCTCGATGAGTTTCTGCGCGAGGGGGGTCATTCGCTGAGTGGGATACGCAGTCTTCATGCTAGCACCACCGGAGGGGAGTTGGGTAACCCGAGCAGCTTAGCTAACGGAGCTTGAATGGTTTGGGTTCGCTGGTTCCGCAGGGATTTGCCGGCTACCTTTGCGTTCTTGGCTGCCATCGTGTCTGAATTGGGCGTTTCGGTGTCCTCGAAGTGATTGTGGGCGGTGCGCTGATGCTCGCCTAAGGCTGCACCGCCTGAGTTGCCGATAAATCCAGTGTGATGGGTCCTTCGCTGCATTTCGCATCTGCCATTCTCGCCGTGTCGGCAACTCTCGTTGGCCAACAAGGTGATGAAGAAGGCACACGTCTTCGGCCGCTACCTAAGCTGCTGCCCGAGGTCGTGTTGTCAGATGCCAAAGCAACGATTCCGGTGCGCGACTTCGGCCTTGGGGAAGGCGGCGTCAATCACAATAGGGCCACACTGTGCTTCCACGAATCAGGTGGCTGCGTGACTCCGGGCGGTGTTCACGTGGCTTGTCGTTCGGTCGGAGTGAAGTTGACGTTCCCATCGGGGCGCGAAGTGTTGTTGGCTCCCGATGGTGGCCTGCACCTGCGCAGCGGCGAAGCGGCTGGCCCGTATTCCGCTGGGCTCGAGTTCTTGCTCGCGGATGGTGCGACGGTTCGTGTGACGTTGGCGCAGAATCGCAAGGCTCGCATTAGGGCCGTCTCGGTGACCTACGAACGCCGTTCACTGCAGCCGTGGCGACTTGGCAAGAAGGCGCAAACAACGACTCGTGTTCGGGCTTGGTCTGGTGTGCGATTGGCGTGCTGTGGGGATGGTGGCGATCTCTATCGGCCGCTCGCGATTGGACCACTAGTGGTGCTCGATCGTGTGTTGGTCGAGAAGCAGCGTGTCGACAAGACGCCGCGCGAACGATTGGTGCTTCTAACGGAGCCAATTCGTCAATCATTGGTGCGCATGCCGCGACAGCATCGCGAAACCGAGGCGTCCGTGCGACGTGCGGTTGCGGCGGTGACCGAGGTGGCCGATCGCAGCACCATGATCTTCCCGCGTGGCGCCGCTTTGCGCCGCGCCGAGCACGATCGACTTCGCTGGTTGCTCGGAGGTGGCTTCGAATTGCAGTTAGACCCCGACATCTCCGCGATGCCACACCTGCAGCTTTTTGCCGGCACGAGTTCGATACCAATGGTTGAGTGGACGTTGGGTGCCGGCACCGCGGCCTACCTAACTAATCCGCGCACCGACCAAATCGGTAAGCGCTGGCATGGCAACGGCACGCGGTTGATCACTACGGCGCACGAGTTGCAAGTTCGCGATCACCTGCAAGAACGGCAACATGCGCTGCGTGTGATCCGCCGCTTGAAGCGTTAGCCGCCGTCGTGGTTGCGGTCCTGCCGGTTGCTTGCTTGCGCGAGCGCCAAGCGGTTGGTGTCCTGATGTCGCAGGTAACGTTCACTCTGGTGCCGATCTGGCTCGGTAAGCGGCGCGCCAGAACGTCGTAAGCACATCTTCCAATGACCCGATATGCTCGGGGAATATTCTCCTCGACGCCCTTGTCTGAGCCGCTCATGACTATCAACGCCCTCGTAATTGGTCGTGCTGTCGAGCGGTGAGCAAGTTGATGCGGCATGGTTTGCGTCGGTGAGCGAAGTCCAGACTGCCACGTCATCGATGATGATAGGTGCCCTGGTCATGCTCGCCCTGTTGGCCGTGCAGTTGCTGGCGGTGCTGACCACGCTGCGCCAATTTGTCGTCACGCAGGAGATCGACTTGATCGCTCGCGATCAGGTTGCGCTGCACCAAGCGGCCAAGCCGGGCGACACTGAGGGTGTCCCGGTGGGCAGCGTCCCCGCGCTGAACTAGGGCGCGTCCCGTCGCTTACTTGCGACGGGCGACGGCTTCCTTCGCGCGCGGCGAACGATGCTCGTTGAGCGCGGCGTTGACCGCCGCATCCGAACTGCTCATGCGCAGCAGTGCGTCGAGCGCGGACTTCGTATTAGTCGCACCAATCGCCAGTAGCAGCATCCTGCGATCCTGCGCTTGGCCCGCGTATTTCAGTCGCTCGACTAGCTTTGTAGTCGCCTCTTCGCCGTGTAGCGCCTTGCCGATGCGGCCGACGCAGCGTGCGAAGCGCACGTCCTGGACTGGGCCAAGCGACACGGCGAGTGCGTCGAGAAATCCATCGAGTCGCTGCGCAGCACAGAGTTCCGACAGCGCGATTTTGTATTCGATGTCTTCCATCTCGCCTGTTGCGCGCGCGATCAGTTGCGTCCAGTGCACGCTTGAGAGCTTGCCGCGCAGGTCGGTGCGCTCACTGAGGAAGCGGGCGATCTCGGTGCGCACGGCAGGTGCGGCGTTGACCGCCATGCCTGCGAGCGTTGAGGCCGTGACGTTGGGCGACGTGCCCTTCTCGCTGCTGGCTAGCACGCGTGCGAATCGCATGACGGGATCCTTCTCAAGGTCCTTGCCGATCAGCGGGTTGCTGCCAGCCCAACCGACCATTTTGAAGTACGGGCCGTCGCTTGTCGGCAAGCCCATGCGCGTTGCCGCGACGCTGGCGTCTTGCAGGCAGTAGAGGCGCGACTGGCGTGGCGTTGGGCGCTGGTGCAGCGACAGTTTGGGCCAGTCGATGACGGTCACGGCTTTGTGTTCTGCCGCGCCGCGCACGTTCTGGATGACTTGCAATCGGTGCAAGGCGATTTGGTCGCCGTGCGCCTTCTTGCCGACTTGCCGGGCGACGACGATCGCGTCAGCGCGGACGAGTCCCTTGCGAAGGTTCTGGCTTGATGCGATTACGGACAGACCGAGTATCGAACATAGAATGGGAAGGATGCGCATGATCAGTTGCCGTAGAAGACCTGCTCGCGCAGGTAGGCCAAGTTGAGGGTGTTAAACGCCGTCGCAGGGCCGGTGGCCAATGTGAAGTTGAGCGCGGGACTCATCAGGTTGGTCGACCCGGAGGGGAACAGACTCGCGTTGCGGATGTGTCCGGAAGCCGAATCAGGAAAGTTGACGCTGTCGTTGCCGTAGAGGCCAATCGGCATCGCGCCCTCAACAACCAGTCCGACCGAGTGGCCGCATTCGTGTGCCGTCACCGTTGCGACGAAGCGCGCGAGCAGCGAGATCGCGGTGTCAATTTCGTGTTCACGGCTATCGCCAACTGTTCCGAGCAGGCGATCACCATCTTGCGATACGTGGCCGATCGGCGTGCCGCCATTGATCAGTGTGAATGCGTCGTAGGTCGTGCGGAACAGCGAACTGTTCGGCTGTCCGACGCCGCTATCGATGATTGTGTGCAAGAACACTCCGAGACGTGCAGCGCCGCCCGCTATTGGGAAGTCGATTTGGGTGTTGTCGTTTTGCGTCGCGTTGGATGGATCGAAGATCGCGAGGCCTAAGACGCCGGGTATCGATGACGAACCGCTGATCGCAATCTTCGAGAACCCTAGAGAGGCGTAGGTGACGCTCGAGTTGCCGTTGAAGTTGCCAGCAGGCTCGGTCAACGTGAACGAGACCGGCGAGCCGGAGTAGTCGGCCGCCAGGTCGGCGAGCATCTCCGTCTTGATGCGACTGATGACAATGTCATTGCTGCTTTCGCTACCTTGCACGTTGGGGATCGGCGTTGCCGAGGTCAGGCCAACGATCTGTAGCAGGTCTTCGAAGTCACTGACCGAATTAGCGCCGCTCGTGATGTCGACTTGGGCTTGGCCATTAGGGTTACTCGTCGCGTAGGAGTCTTCGTCGCGCGAGAAGTCGAGGAACCACACTTGGCTGGCGTTGGCCGAGGTCTCAAACGGTTGGGTGTTGTTGTTGAACGCACGTACGGTGAACGAATACGCAGTCGGAGTCGAGGATAGGCCCGAAACGTCCACGGCAATGCACGTCAGTGTGACCGCAGTTGCCGGGAAGCCAACCGTGGTCGGGATCAGGTAGTTGGTCGTGGTGTTGTTGGAGTTGACTTGGGTGAAGAACGAACGCAGGTTCGTGCCCGGCGGCTGCGAACCAGCTGTTGTCGAGATGCTGACATCCGCTGTGATGACGGTTTGGCTGGTCGCGATGGCACCGTTGTCCGAGTAGGTGAGATCCAGGGTCCAGCCGTTGGTTGGCACCTGGAGCGTGCCACCAGCTGCGCCGGTGCCGTTCAACTCGTCGTCGACTTTGGCGATGGTTACGTTGCTGACCGTCGGTTGAGAGCCGTCACCAATACCGATCGTGATCGCCGGTCCACCACCCCTCGGTGCCGTGGTCGTGCCGCCAACTGCATCATTCAGCTCGGACAATACGATCGTCGTGGTGCCCGGCGTGAAGGTGACGCCCGCGCCCAATGTGATCGAAAGTGTTGTGCTGCTGAGCACCGCAGGCGCTGTCGTTACCGCGCCAAGCGAGGCACTGCCCGAAAGCGTGAAGTCTTCGCCCGTCAACAGCGCGCCGCTAACGAGCGCCACGGTCGTCGAGAATCCCAGCACTAGCGTGTCGCCAGCCACCGGATTGCCGCCTGAGCCCGCCAGCGAGGCCGCAATGATTATTGGGGAAGCACTCGTCGGGCCGCCGCCACCACCACCGCCGCCGCTACAGGCAGCGAGCAAAGCTAAGAAGGTTGCCGCAAGAAAGCGCTGTGGCGAGAGGGTGTTGGTTCTGATCATGAGAACATGGCGAAGTGGGGACTGATGGGCAGCGCATCCATACGTGTGGGGGGGGACATCCGTCCCGCTCGAGTTCGGTTCCGATGGCCGTCCGCTACGCAATCCGTGGCGCATGACTGCCGAGATGACGGTTGCCGAAGCGGACCGAATCAGGGCTTCGCGGGCACAGCCGTTGTGGCCTCGCTTGCTCGGGTGGACTTGCATTGGAGTTGCGGGCTTTGTGGCTCTGCTGCCGATGACATGGGTATCACCGCGTGTTCAGTTATCGGCAGCAAGCCTGCCAGGGCCTGAGTCGCCACGGCCCATGATTGCGATTTCTTCGCTGCATTATGTTAGCGAGGCGGCTGCGTTTCGTTGGGTGGAGGGGGACATCCTAGGTGCTTTCAGCATCTAGATTCGTGCTGAGGGCCTCCTTCTGCCCACTCGATTCGATGACATCGGAAACTCGCCGTGGCGGCTCAAAGGACCGCTCTCAGAGTTGATGCATCGGGGCAATAGGTGCCAAGCCGACCTCTTGGCTACTCACGTGCAGCGCGAAGTAAAAGGCGCGCTCGTTAGCTTCGATTCCAAGTGACTCGGAAGTGACGGTGGCACCGTGTTTATGTGGACTACTTGTGTCGTAACTCAACTCTTAGCAAGTGGATACCGAAAGCAGAGCCGGCGGGGGGAAGTGCTCTCCGCACAAGCAACTGGGATTACACAGCGGATGATGAAAGTCGCGATCGGTGAAGTAGTAGAGGGCTACCGGATCACTCGTTTTTTGGGCCGCGGAGGCTTTGCTTCCGTCTATTTGGCACAGCACGAGCAATCTGGCAGCAAGGTGGCGCTCAAGGTGGGCGGTATCTCTGGAGGTGGCCGACAGGTCACGCGGTTGCTAGAGGTCACATCACGTCGCACCTCGGAGGGCATTAGTCCCGATGAGTTGCCAGCGGAGGCAGTGTTCTTCGAACCGCGTGGAGTGCGCATCGACTTGTTCGACCAACAGGAAGTGTCCGCGATGTTGCGCGCCGAGGGGGATCTGCTCGCTAACTGCGACCATGAGAACCTAGTTGGCGTGCACGATCGCCTGATGGTCGACAACCAACCGGTGCTCGTGCTCGATTACGTTCGCGGCAAGACAATGCGTGAGAAGATCCGCAGCCTCGAGGGGATTCACCTCAATTGGTTCTTGGCGGTGGTTCGAGCTCTGACGTCGCTGCGCGAGTCGGGCACGATGCAATACCACGGCGATCTCAAGCCAGAGAACATCATCGTCAAGCCAAGCGGCAAGGTTGTTCTGCTCGACCCGGCAATGCGATTGCCCGATAGCACGGTGGTCACGACGACGCCGCACTACAACCCGATGCTTCTGACGGACAGCAAGGCTGACGTCATGGCGATCGGAATCATGATCTACGAGATCCTGACCGGCACCTTGCCGTTCGACGAGGTCCCTTGGGAGTTCGCCGGCCACCAAAGTGGCGGCGAAACGCAGCGTCTGTCGCTGAGCTACTTCTTCAGCTACACGCCGCCGAACTCGCTTAACCCGAAGACGCCGGCAGAACTCGAGCGCATCGTCTATCGATGCATCACGGTTAAGGATTACGGCTTGACCGACCTGCAGACCGATCTCGAAGCTTTCATCAGCAAGGCCTAGAGCCTTGCTAGCCGCCCGCGCTCTAGAGCGTTGCTCTGGGGCTGTTGAGGCTGGGTCGGTTAGGCCCGCTCCCTGACGCTGGCCTGCACGCGGCCGGTCAGATCACGAACGGCGCGTCGCCGATGTCCGGCGAGTAATACTTGATGCGCATCGGGCTGACCTTCCCGGTCGCCTGGTCAAAGACGTTGATCTCGTCCAGGTCGCGCCCGTAGACGTGCAGCGAGATCGTTGGCTTGTTGCTGGTGTTGCCGATGCGGTGGATCTCTTCATAGGGTGGCAGCAGGTAGGCGACCCCACCTTTGCCGACATCGGTGCCGCGGGTCTGCTCCAGTTCGCAGAAGTCTGGCCGGGAGCCGTCATCGAGGCGGTCGTAGCAAATTTCCTCGAGGGTGTTGTCGACGATGCCCATGACGCCCCAGCAGGCGTGGTCGTGGATTGGCGTGATCTGACCAGGCTGCCATACCAAGGAGAGAATGATGAACCGATTCTTGGGGTCTCTGTGCAGCAGATGGCGGGTGTAGCGGTCTGGCTCCCCTACCCGGTGCCGTTCCTCCAGCCAGCGGTCGTCGCTGCAAAGCTCTTTGGTAGCCTTAGATACCTCTCGGATGATGACTCGGTTGGCGGGGCGCTTGTCGAGCACCTGCTCAATCGAGCGAACATAGTCATGAAGGTCGAAGCCGATTGGTGAAGCTGTGGACATCTCGGGGATCGTCGGGAAGATGGCGGGCGCTCCGCCGGTCTTAGTCGGCCGGCCATTGTGGCCGGTCCGAGCCTGGTTGACCAATCCGCTGTCCAGACATGATTTTCGTGCGATCCCTATCAACGGTCCTTCCCGTCTTCGGCTTCCTGTTGCTCGCCGGCTGTGGCACTAACTCAGTTATCGAGCGCAGCCAGAAGATGGCCAGCCTGGGCGACTACAAGCACGCCTACGAAGAGATCAGCGTCGAGTTTGATCGCCAAGTGGTGGCCGGCGAGGTGGCCGCAGATGTTGCCGAATTGCATTCCCAGTTGAAGCTCGAGTGGATGCGCGATCGGGCGCAAATGATGATCTTCGCCGAGCAGGAAGACGATGCGCTGAAGTTGCTCGATCAGTTGGAAGAGCTTGACCCGACCTATTCGGGCACGAAGCCGCTACGAATTGCAGCGATAGCCAAGAAGGCCGGGCGGATCGTTGAACGCGCCAACGAGCAACTCAATCGCAAGGAGTTCACGGCGGCCATGGAGGGCTATCTGCAAAGTCAGGAGCTCATTCCTGGCTTTGAGTTGGCGGAAGAAGGCATCGAACGCGTTGGGGAAGTGCTGGCACGCATGAGTATTCGCGCGCAGCAGCAGATGCTGCAGGCATGGCGCAAATACCCCGACTTCCGCCACAAGGAGGTCGCTTGGCATGCCGCATCGGTCCTTCGCAATACGCCGGACCTGAGCGATGCGAAGCGTGATAGCGCTAAGAAGCTGGCCAAGAATGCCAACCACGAGAGTGCGATGAGCAAGTTGCAGGAAGCGAAGAGCTGCGAGTCGGCCAACCAGTTCGGTGCCGCGATGATGCTTTACCGCAGGGCACTGCAACTCGATCCAGAACTGGTGGCGGCCTCGGACGCAATCGCCTTGATGGAGAAGGAGTTGCTGGCTATCGGCTTGCTCGATCGCGCGCAGATTGCGATGCGCAACGAGAAGTTTGTGATCGCCAACGAGTTGCTGCAGGAAGCTCTCAACGTGTCGACATTGTTGCGGGCTGAGATCAACGACATGATGATGCAATCCCGCAAGCTTCACGGCCAGATGGACTATCAAGAAGCCCTCGACCTCGAGGTCATGGGCAAGAAGGCCGAGGCTCTGGCTGCCTTCGAGGCGCTGACCAAGGTGTGGCCGGATGGACTTGAGGACGAAGAGGCGCGCATCGTTGGCCTGAAGATCGACGTCGAGTCTGCTAAGGCCGAATGGGCCGCTGCGACCAAGGCGGAGGCAGAAGGCAAACTCGAAGAGGCGCTGGACCACTACCTGACCGCCGAGCGTTTCTATGCCGAGTGGCGCGATGGTGAAGTACACGCTGAGCGTCTTCGCAAGGCAATTGCCGCGAAGGCACTCGAAGCGGCAGGTGGCGGTAGTTAGGCCGCGACTTAACGGATCGCTAGCAGGCTCCGCCAATGGCGGCATAATCGGTTGGTGCACGCACCCTCGCTGGCTAGCCGGTTTCTGATCACCCTCTTGGTGTCGGCTGTCTTGCCGTTGCTGCTGTATGGGTGGTTCTCGCTGCGAGGTATGCGCGAGCAGATCGACGAGCAGGTCGTGCGTGTGTTCTTGCCGCAATTGGCGGCGGACTTTGCCCAGAAGATTGAGACGCGACTCGAACGCACCGACCAGGCGTGTGCGATGATTCGCGAAATGTCGCGCCAGGCGCTCGACGAACCCGATCAGTTGGCGGCCTTTGAGGCGCGCGTGCAGTTGGTGCCCAACCTGCTCAGCAACTTTCTCGATTTGCTGATCCTGGCCGATGACGACGGTGAGGTCGTTTATTGGCAAGACGGTCATCGCCTCGATCCGAGCAAGCACGAAACCCGGGCGACGTTGATCCCGGGCAATGTCGCTGACGCGCCTTGGTTCATGAGTGCCCAAGAGGATCGCGGCATGCACTTCGTGCCTTGGCATCGTTCCGCATACCTGCATCGCGGCATCGGCTTTCGCTCGATGGATCCGGGCAGTTACCACCTCGGGATCGCGATGGACGTGCCGAAACGCGATGGCACGTCCGGCGTGTTGTTTGCTTTGCTGCGATGGTCCGAAGTGCAGAGCGTCATCGATGCGGCCAAGGAAGTGCTCATTGGCGAAGCGAGGTTGCCATCGGCCGAAGTGTTCTTGGTTGGTCGCAATGGCGCGGTGCAGGCGCATACCGATCGCAGTTTCTATGGACTCGAACTCGATCCGCCTGAGCTTGCGGAGCGTTTGGCCGCCGCTGGCGAGCAAGGCCGCTGCGCGTCACTCGGTAGCGATGGCTATATGTGGCGAGTTGGTTATGCGCCGGGCGGAGGCGACCAAGAACGTGCGTTCGTGTTAGGCGTTGCCGTCCCCGAAGCAGAACTGTTCGCCGCGAGCAGCGCTTTTGAGCGCGTGTTGCTGTTTGCCATCCTGATGACCATTGTCGTGTTGGTGTTGTTTGCGTTGCTGGCGTCGCGAGCCATCACGGCGCCGGTCAAGGCACTCGTAAACGCAACCCGCCGGGTTGCTCTCGGTGATCTAGACGTCAAAGTGCTCGCCGGTGGTGGGCCGGAATTGGGCGAGTTGGCATCGGCATTCAATCAGATGTCTCACGATCTCGCGGTTGGTCGTGAACGATTAGCTCACGCGGAACGCGACCAGGCATGGGCGGAGATGGCGCGGCAGGTGGCGCACGAGGTTAAGAACCCGCTGCAACCGATGCGCATGACGGCGCAGTTGTTGCAACGTGCACGCGGTGATCAGGATCCTCGCGCCGACCAAGTCGCGGATCGATTGGCGCGCACCGTGCTGGAGCAGACCGCAGCGCTCGACCGCATCGCCAATGACTTTCGTTCGTTCGCCGGAATCGCCCCTGCGCAAAAGAGTGTCGTGCTCGCGGATGGTTGGTTGGAAGAGTTGTGCGACCAGACGGCGCGCTTGTTCGAGGACCGTTCGTTGACGTTCGAGTTTGTCGGGGATGCTGGCGATGCTCGGGTGGCGTTGGACCAAGGGTCGATGGCGCGTGTGTTCACCAACTTGGTGCAGAACGCGATCGAGGCGAGCGATGGACCGGTGCACGTGCGCATGGCATCGAAGATCGATAGATCCAGCGTTGCGGTGACGATTACCGACGATGGTCCCGGGGTGCCGGCGGATGTGCGCGACAAACTGTTCGATCCTTACTTCACCACAAAGTCGTCTGGCACCGGGCTTGGCCTAGCCATTTGCCGTCGTCTGATCGAAGCCCACGGGGGGGCGATCCGGCTGGTTGCGACCAAGCCCGGGGAAACTCAGTTCGCGATCGAACTGCCAATTTCGGTAGAGGATCGCTAGACGGGATACGCTAGCGGAGCAAAACGCCTGACAGGATCCCGCCTGGCACGGCTACTCGTGCCAACACCTGGCTGGTCCTGGCTAGGCCCCTTTCCTCACCATGCAAAATCGAGCAGCAGCCACGGCAGGTCTTGCCGTGCTCATTCTCGCGGTCGTGCTGTTCGCCATCTTCGGATTTGGCGGCGCTGACGATGTCACGCTCCCCACTGACACGAGTAACAAGCACAACCTCAATGCGGAAGTAGCCGAAGGGGGCCTGATCGCCGCCGAGGCCGACGTCAACGGCGCGAACGCAGCGGTTCGTGACGATGTCGAGGACGGGCGTGCGCGCACCGGGGTTAGAGGCATTGTGGTCGATGCCAAGACCGGCCAACCGCTCGGCGGGGTCGAAGTGGTCGCGGTTAAGGATCAGCCGTCGCTGGCGCCGTTGGTCGATCGCTTCCGTGGCTTGTTCCAGCAAGGCATGTTCGTCGATACGCGCGCGCCGCGTCGCGAACTCGGCCGCACGATCAGTAATCCGGACGGCACGTTTGAGCTAACGGGGTTGCCGCCAGGTCGCCTGTTCCTCGATGGTGTTAGCGATGGTTGGTTTGTGCGCACGCCAGCTTCGCCACGCATCGCCGAAGGCCAGATCAAAGAAGGCATCGAATTGCGCGCTTCGCCTGGTGGTCGCTTGCGCGGCATCGTGCTCGGCGCAGACGGCGCTCCATCACCTGGCGCCAACGTTAGCGTGCGCCCTGGCCTCAACGCATTCCTCGCGCAGTTGACGGATCGCCAGTATCGCTGGCTTGATACCGTCGCCGATGAGAATGGCCGCTTCGACATCCCAGGCGTGCCCGAAGGTGTTGGCTACACGGTCTCGGCCACGGCGCCGTCGATTGCACTAGAGGAAGTGCATGGTGTTGGCGTCCAGGCCGGGCAGGTCACGACGCTGACCATTAACGGGCATCTTGGAGCGCGCATTTCTGGTCGCGTTCTCGATCCGGATGGTGAGCCGAAGCCGGGCGCCAGTATCGCGATGATCTACCTCGACATCAGTCGGGTGTTGTTCTCCGCCGATGGGCGCGCCGAGCCGATTGTAACCAACGAGGATGGCTACTTCGAACTCGAGCACGTTGGCGCCGGCCGCGTCGCAGTGGTTGCTGCAGCCACTGACGTGGCGCCGAGCAACATCGTGGAACTCGCCGTAGTCGATGGCGGTGTTTACGATGACCTCTTGTTGGAACTGGGCGAAGGCACTGCCGTCGCCGGCATGGTCGTCGACGATGAGGATAAACCCGTCGCCGGTGCTGAGATCGAGATGCGGCCGTTCGAGCGGCCGAACGATCCACAGTTCATGAAGATGATGCTGAAGGTTCGCCGTGTCGAGACGACGACCGATGCCGATGGTCGCTTCGTCGTCAAGGGCATGACCGGTGACCAGATTGTGATCCAGGCCAGCAAGCCGGGCTATACGACGGCGATCGCGTCGGGCTACGGCCTCGACGACAAGGACATCGTCGTCAAGGTGCAGCGTGGCGTGACGATTCGCGGCAAGGTTGTGACTGGCGAGGACCCGGTCAAGCGCTTTCGCGTCGAGGCGCGCACGCGCGAGACCCCGAAGGATAAAGACGGCAACGTAATCGCCGTGGACGCCAGTTCGGGACGCGAGCAGCGTCGTTGGGGCGGGGGCCGCGGTCGTAGTCAGGGCGAGGGAGTCGGGCCGCCGTGGAGTCGGCGCCGCACTAAGCGCACGCGTCAACTGCCCGAAGGCCAGACGATGGGTAGCCGTGGCATGGATGGCAATTGGCGCGAGATCCAATCGTCCGATGGTGCGTTCACGCTGACCGGCATCCCGCCGGGCCGTGTGCGCATTCGTGTTCGCGCCGAAGGCTACCTCGAACCGGAGACTCAGACGTTCGACCTCGCTCCGGCTGAGAGTTCAGATGAACTCATCTTCGACATGGTGGGCGGCCAACCGGTCTTTGGTCGAGTTGTCGATGAAGTTGGTGCGCCGGTCAGCGATGCGCAGGTCACGGCCTACAAGAAGAAGGACCGCGACGAGGAAGGTGGCAGTCGCCGCATGTCACTTAACTTCTCGATCGACCCGGAGGACTTCGACTTCCTGGCTATGTCGACCAGTCGCCGCAGCGCGATGAGTAGCAGCAAGGGTGAGTTCACCGTCGCAGCGCTGGAGCCTGGTGAATACCGCTTTACGGCGCGTCACCCGGACATGGCGAAGTCGTCTACCAAGAATGTGATCGTCAAGGCTGGCATTGAAACGCCGATCGTTGAGATTGCGATCGATGCCGGTGGTGCGATCGAAGGCGCGGTCACCGGACTTGCGATGCGGCCGTTAGCGGATGCGTTCATGGTCGCGCTCAGCTTGCAGGCAGGGTCGATGCGCAGTGGCACGACTGACAAGAATGGCTACTACAAGATCGAAGGACTGCCGCCTGGCCAATACGTCGTGTTCAAGTCGCGCATGGATGAGCGTGCCGACAACATTGGCCTCGAGTTGATGAGCAATATGCGACTCAAGACCGTGACTGTGCGTCGCGGCAAGGTCGTGCGACTCGACGTGCATGATGAAGGTGAAGATGGTGTGCGCATCTTCGGCATCGTTCGCGAGAATGGTGTGCCGGTGCCGCGTGCGTTGATCACGGTCATGGGCAGCGATCGCCAAGGCCTACTCGGCATGGGTATTCGGGCCAACGCTGCCAATATGGAAGGCCGTTTCGAGTTGGTCGGCATCAAGCCAGGTGATTACGTGATGCAGGTGACACGCTTCCAAGGGCAACCGGTGCAGACGACGTTCGAAGTCGAAGTGCCAGAGGATGTGTCCGAGTATGCGTTCGATATCGATTTGCCGACGAGCACGATCACCGGCAAGGTCATCGATACGCGCGGCAATCCGGTCAAGGGCGTGCGCGTCACGCTCGGCAGCGAGGACAGTGGCTTGTCGGGTGCCGATGGCCTGCTCGGCATGATTGCTGCCAATGGTTTGAGCCAAGCGCGCACCAACGACGACGGCGAGTTCACGATGAAGTCGGTCGCCGCTGGCACATACCGATTGACGGCTGGTAGTAGCATGGGGGGCCGTGGTCGTGGCCGTCGCCGCAACGCCGACCAACCGCAGTATGGCGAGGCGAGTCTCGAAGACGTGATCATCGATGGCGTCAGCCCTATGAGCGACATCGTCATTCAGGTGCCGCTCGCCGGCAAGATCACCGGCATCGTGTTGGATGGCTCTAACATGCCCGTGGCGAATGCCGAAATTGCGTTCGAGGTTGAAGAGAAGCGCAAACGCCGCAAGAAGGGCAACCCGCTACTCGATTTGATCAGTTCGCAACAACCGGTTCGAACCGGTGACGACGGTCGCTTTGAGATCCCCGCGTTGACGCCTGGCACCTACTCGTTGCGCGTCGAGAGCGAAGCGCTCAAAGCTGGCAAACTCGACGAGGTCATGGTGCAAGAGGACTTGCCGACCGAAGTGACGCTGCATGTCGTTACCGGCGCGACGCTACGCTTACGCGCGACCAACGTCAGTAAGAAGCAGATCCCGTTCGGTAACATCTCGCTGCTAGATGGCCGCGGCAAGCCGATCGTCAGCCGCGTCTCGACCTTCCAGGTCATGAAGCGGTTGATGAGCAGTCGCGACAGCGTTGAGGACTCGGGTTGGTATACGTTCGGCAGCGTACCGCCGGACACCTACACCGCGGTGCTGCGTGAGGACGGCCAGCCGGAAATCCGCATTACGCGCACGATCCGCGACGGTGAGAAGGTCGAGTGGGACATCGATGTTGAGGCGGAATTGGCAGCGCGCGAACGCGACAAGGACAAGAAGAAGTAGGTCTGCCGAGCGGTATCGCTCAGGGAAGGGGTGGACGTGCGTGAGCGGTCGCCCACAATGGTAGGACCATGCCTTCTCTCCGCGCCGTATTGATGTTTTGCGCTGGGCTGCTGTTGTTCGCCACTCCAGTATCCGCCACTTGGTCCATCGTCATTGTCAATCTTGTCACTGGCGAAGTTGCGGTTGGCATCGCGACCTGTCTGACCGGCTTTGATCTGCGACCTAACACGGTTGTGATCGTGCCGGGCCACGGTGCGGCGGCGGCGCAGTCGTATGTCGGACCGGTGTCGTTGCGCGAGTTGATTCGCGACGGCTTCCTCAGTGGTGAGACGGCATTGCAGATTCTGGCCAATCTCGCTGCGGCCGACGTTGGCCATCAGACGCGCCAGTATGGCATCGTCAGTTTGGTAGGTGGCGAAGAGACGTTCACTGGCACCGGGGCCGGTGCATGGGCTGGCGGTGTCGTCGGCCAAGTTGGCAACTTCCGCTACGCGATCCAGGGCAACGTGCTGACTGGCCAACCGGTGATTACTGCCGCAGAGCAAGCTGTTCTGACGACGCCCGGCGGCTTGCCGGACAAGTTGATGGCCGCGATGGAAGCGGCTCGCACGATGGGTGGCGATGGTCGCTGCTCCTGCTTGCCCTCCAACCCAACTGCCTGTGGCTCGCCGCCGGCAACCTTCACGAAGTCGTCGCACATCGGCTTGATGATTGTCAGTCGGCCAAGTGATCTCGATGCGCCGTGCAGTGGTAATCTCGGGTGTGGCGGTGGTGATTACTGGCTCGACCTCAACGTCGCCAACCAATCGGCGAGCGCACTCGATCCAGTTCTGCAGTTGCAGGCGATGTTCAATACCTGGAAGGCCAACCAAGTCGGTCGTCCGGATCACTACGAATCGGTGGTGTCGTTGAGCGGCACGGCGATTCTCGCTAATGGCCTCGACACGGTGACCGCGACGGTCGAACTTCGTGACGAGCAAGGCACGCCGCTCGGCAATGCCTTGCCGTTGACGGTTGGCCTGGCGCCCAACTCGACGGTCTCGAACATCACGTTTAGTCCGGCGGTTGCGCAACCAAATGGTACATACACGTTCACGATGCAGGGCGACCTCGATGTTGGCGTAGCCGTGCTCGACATTGCCGCGAACGATCCGTTTGGCCGCGTTGGCTTGTGGCCGCGGCCGATGGTGACGGTGCTCGACATGTTTGGTTCGTGTGGCACCGGTGCCGTTCCCGATGGCCAAGGTGGCGCGTTGCCAGCATTGAAGATCAACGGCTCGGCCGGAGCCGCCCGCGTTGTCGAGGTTGGCTATGGGCAGCCGTTCACGTTGACGCTCGATCCGCCGGTTGGCGTGCCGGGCACGTTCCCGGTCGGCATGTTTGCGCTGTGGATCAACAACGGCCAACCGCTGCCGGGAAGTGTGCTGCCGCTCGGACCCGCTGGTGGTGCGATGTGCTTTACGCCGTCGCAACTGGCTCCTGGTGCACCCAACGTCTTGCTGGCAGATTCCTTTGGCATCGGCGGGCTGATCGCTGCGACGCCAAGCCCGTGGAGCCTGACAATTCCTGGCTTACCAATGGTGCTCGACGTTTCCCTGCAAGGTGTGATGATGGTTGATCCGCAGGCGACGATCGCCGCAACCAATGCCGTCTACATGAGGCTGCGACCGTTGCCGGCTCTGGAGATCCAAACGATCTCGCCAACTTCGCCGACGGTGGGGCAAACGGTGTCTGTCACCGGCAGCAATTTCTTCTCCGGCATGGTTGGTCGCATTGGCACAACGATTGTGCCGGTCACGGTGCAGTCCACGACGCAGGTACACTTCCCGATGCCGCCGGGTGTCTTGTGCGATTCGCAGCTTGATCTCGCCAATCCCGGTGGTGTGGTGGTCTCGGCGCCGATTAATGCGACGCCGGTGATCCTTAACTTCCCGATCAGTGCTGGTCCCGCCTCGGGTGGTACCACGTTCTACGTGATTGGCAGCAACATGTTGGGCGCCACTGTGCTGATTGGCGGTGCACCGATGACCGTCACCGGGCAAACGCCGTCGGCGATCATTGGCTTGACACCGCCCGGCGCTGTCGGCCCGGCCACGGTCACGGTGACCAACCCGAACGGCTGCCAGGCTGTCGGCACGTTCACTTACCTGTAGGGCGATGCCTAGTAGTTAGGTGCCCAGCAGTGGGTGCCCAGCAGTGGGTGGCTAACGGCAGGCGGCCAGCCATCGGTTGGGCCGCCGCTGCGCTTCCGGCAGTGTGCGTTCGATCCGCCAGAAGCCCTTGATGAACGGTTCGCCGCGCGTCATCCAGATGGCGTCGTCGTGCGTTAGCCCAAATGCTTGGCCGACCGCGACGTCGATCTCGGTCGTTAGCGCGCGCCGTTCCTCCGCCTCGGTCGCTGGCTCGCACCGTTCGTTCCAGCCTTCGCGTTGCGCGATCTGCCACAGTTCGTGCGTCCACGGCGTTGTCGCACACATGCGCAAGGCCAATTGAGCAAGGCGCGTCATTGTCGCGTCGTCGACGTTGGGAAGTATGCAGTCGGTCAGTACGAAGCGATTCAGGTTGGTGCCGGCCAAGCGCATGCGCAACGCCCAGTCAAACGGCAGTGAAGCGAGCATCGCCGTGCCGGCAGCTAGTTGTAGTAACGGCTGTAGCGATGGACCGCGCGGAGTCAGCACGCCGAGCGAGTTGCCGCACGGCACGTCTGGTAGTAGGCACGCGATGGCCGTGCGTTCGTTGGTGGCGTTGGATAGCGCGCGCAAGCCAATGCGAGCGACGCCGCGCTTCGCAGAAGCCTTATGCCATGCAGTGGCATCCACGAGATACAGCGGCTGCAATTCGTCGGCGGTGTTTGGCCTGCGCCACTGCGTCTTGTGCCCGACCCCGCAATCATGTGCGCCGGAGTTGGCCTGCAGATCGTAGATCATCGCGCCCTGACGCAGCGCCAGCAGATCCGGGTGACCTGTGCTTCTCCATACTCCGAGCCCATCATGGCGATAGCCATCGCGCTCGGCTTGTTCGCGTAGCGCGAACCGATCCCGGTCGGACGTCATGTTGAAGTCGCCTTGCCGCCACGTGAAAGCGCCCTGCTCGCCAAGCAGCGGTTGCCCGCGTGCCTGCATACGCGTCAGGATGTCTAGGTCACGGCGCGTGTCGACTTCGACGAACGTGCCCGCGTGCGGACTGAGTCGCTGTAACTCCTCCCGGCGGTAGATGACGTGCTCCGGTTCTGCGTCGGCCCATTCATCGATGCGGTTGCGCCCAAACGCGACCTGCACCTGGCTCGTCTTGCCGCCCTTGGTCGCCACGATCGCACCAAACCGATAGCGGCTGTCGATGGCAAAGATGCGTTCGCGATTCTCGAAGCCAAACAGCCACTGCCATTCGCACTGATCGAGCAACAGCCGCCGCAAAGGTTCGGCATCGCGATCAAACCACAAACTCGCTGGCACGATCAGGCCGAGTCGGCCGCCGGGTCGTAGCAGTTGCACGGCGCGTTCGATGAACAAGCGATACGTGTAGAGCTTGCCTTTGCCCTGATGGTGGAAGTGCGGCCGCAGCGCCGCGACGCGCGACTTCGCGTTTTCACCATCCTGCAACGTCTCCCACGGCGGGTTGCCCAAGATGCAATCGAACGACTCGGGTTCCAGATCGGTCAGGCCATCGCCAACGCGTATCGATACGTGGGGTTCGTTGCGCGCGAGTAACGCAGCTTCGGCGAGGTTCGTGGCCTGCTCGTCCAAGTCGATGCCATGGAACTCTGCCGCTCGGTGTCCGCTTTCCTGCAACACGGTCGAGGCTGCCAATAAGAACGATCCGCCGCCAACCGCTGGATCACAGATTCGCAGAGGCCGCGCAACATTCTCTGACAGCAGTGGTAGTAGCGTGCGTCGGGCCGTCGGCATTGCCAGTTCGAGCGGCGTGAACCACACCCCATCGCGCTTGCGTTGTTCGTGAGACAGCGCGTTTTGGTAGCGTGCCGCATCTTCGCTCCAGGTGTCGTTGCCTTGGCTCACAAGAACAGGTTGCCCGCTAGTGGCTCAGAGGCAAGTGATGGTCTCACGGAAGCTGCGGGTGTCATGGTTCGCGTGGGCCGATTGCACGATGCCGCGTGGTTGGAACTACACATCCAGCGCGACGGCCGGGTTTGGTATGGCGACCGCCTGAGCTTCGATCCGGTCAGCGAAGAGCTTGAAGTGCTGCGTCGCACCTCGGGGTGCTGAAAGGCAAAGCATGCATCAGATCGTCTCAGCCGGGAAGTTCGCTTGCCGCAGTTGCGCCAGGATCCTCTCGACGTGTTGTGCTCCCTTCGTTTCCATTACGACGTGGAGTTCGGCTTCGCGCGGGGCCAACTTGTTGAATAGTCGCTGGTGCTCGATATCGATTACATCGGCGCCGGCCGCACCAATCATCTGTGTCACGCGCGATAGAACGCCCGGCACGTCGTGAATTTGGATGCGCAGCTTCGCGATCTTGCCGTCGCGCTTGAGTCCTCGCAGCAGCACTGTCGACAACATGCGGCGGTCGATGTTGCCGCCGCAGATCACGGTGCCGACATCGCGGTTCTCAAATATCTGCGGGTGACGCAGTATCGCAGCGAAGCCGGCGGCGCCGGCTCCCTCTGCGACGATCTTCTGTTGCGCCGCCAGCATCTGCACGGCGTTTTCGATGTCGGCTTCGCTGACCAGCAGTACGTCTTCGAGGTGTTCCTCCAGGATCTTCATCGGTATTGCGCCCGGTGCTTTGACCGCAATACCGTCGGCTAGCGTATGGGTGTTGAACTTCGGCGCGGGGTCGCCGCGCAGTGCTGCGTGCATCGACGGGCAGCCTTCCGTCTGCACACCAAAAATGCGGATGCTCGGGTTGACGTGCTTGGCCCAAATAGCCATGCCGGAACACAGTCCGCCGCCGCCGATGGGTACGACCAGCATGTCGAGTTGGGGCGCGTCTTCGAGCATCTCAAGCGCGGTCGTGCCTTGTCCGGCGACGATTTGTTCGTCATCGTAAGGATGCACAAACACCTGCCCGCTCTGTTGGGCGAGTTGTTTGGCGTGATCGGTGCACTCAGCAACCGACTCACCCCACAACACGACCTTGGCGCCGTGACCTTCGGTGCGCTCAACCTTGGCGAACGGTGTCGTCAGCGGCATCACGATCGTCGCCGGCAAACCGAGGCGCCGGGCGTGGTAGGCAACACCTTGGGCATGGTTGCCAGCCGAGGCCGCGATTACCCCCGTCGGCGGGTTGTCTGATGCCACGAGCATCTGCAACTTGTGGCAACTGCCGCGATCTTTGAACGAACCGGTGTACTGCAGGTTCTCCAGTTTAAGCCACAACCGCACGTTGAGTGGTTCGCCTAGTCGCGGCGCCGAGACCGTTGGGGTACGCAGGACGTGATCACGAATTGCCTCGTGGGCCTGTTCGATGTCGTTTGGAGTTACTGCCATGCAGGCGGTGAGCCTATCCGCTGGCTAAGATGCCGCCCATGCCGGAACTGTTATGGAGCCTTGTCCTGCTCTGGAATGTGCTGACGCTCGCCGCGTTTGGTTGGGACAAGGTGACTAGCAAGCGGCAAGGTCGCCGCATTCCAGAACGTACTCTGCTGTGGATGTTGTTCTGGACCGGATGGGTCGGCGCATGGCTGGCCATGTCGTGGTTCCGGCACAAAACCATCAAGCAGCCGTTCCGACGCTACGCAGTCATGTGGACCGTGATCAATCCGTTCTGGGGCCTTCTGTGGTGGACGTGGCAGAACGCCACCTCTGGATCGTAAGCCACCCTGTAGCCACCAGTCCGAAACGCCTACATCAACAATCGCCGCCCAGTCTTCTTGCGCGCACCAAGCAGTAGCCGCTCTTGCATCGCGCGTCGCATCACAATGCGAATCGACGGGATCGCATCATCGGTAAACAGGATGAAGATCGGCTGGTTGAACGACAGTCGTTTGATGAAGTGGTAGCCGTATTGCGTCTCGATGACGTCGGTCATGCACTGGCCATCTTGGATCGACCATGCGGCGCGGCACAGCGTCGCTGGCAAGCGATCGTCGAAGCGATGCACTCCCGGTAGTTCCCCGCCGGTCTTGGCTGTGCGCGTGTCATCAGAGAACTGCCGCACTAGATCCGCGAAGTTGGAGCCATCGGGTCGCAGCCGCGCCTTTACTTCAGCGATGCGGCTGTTGGCGCGCGCAATGCCATCCGTCTTGAGCAGGATGCCGGTGCCGCCATCGCGATGTTGGATCAGCAAGTGTTGGATCGTGACCTGACCGCCCATGAAGCGCGGGTTGGCGTTGAAGAAGTCACGGAGCTGCTTGCGTGTGTAATCCTGCGGCTCGATCAAGTTGAGCATGCCCTGCAGTTCGGCGCCCAAGCCGCGCTTCAGTTGGAACTCAGCGAGCATGCTGTTGACGCGAGCCTGTGACGGCTCTGGTCGGCCCTGCAAGCGTCGGTTCTCGATTTCCCGACCGAGGTAATTCTCAAAGTTCGCCTTCAACGACTTGGACTGCGCCTTCTCCAGGTCAACTGGGTCGATCAGAATGTCGCCAAGACCCTGGCGGATCGCTTCCATGTCCGCGAACTGCCGCACCCACGGCGCGATCAAGTCGGACTGTAGGTAGCGTTGGAACGACGGCTCATTCTCTACCAGATTCTTGAAGCCTGGGTAGTGGCGCGCGTCGATGTGGTCGACGAGATTGCCGAGCGTCAGGGTCTTCTTGCCAACAACGGCGACCGCCTTGTCCTTATCTTGTGGGTAGCGCCGCACGACGAAGTGCGGTCCCTGATCGGTCGCCAGTCCGTGGTTCTTGTCAGAAACTGGTTTGGCGGGGGCTGCCGATTCTTGGGCGGATGCCGCAAGGCATAGGCCAAGGGTGAGACAGGCGACGGAAAAGTGGCGGGTCAACATGAGCATCGAATGGCAATAGCAGGCGGTAGCGAGAGCGTCACACCTATATGTCCGCTCGGCAGCATAACTCCTTGTCTTGAGGGAACAGGCCTCGTCTGTGGACAAGCCGTCGATTCCGCTGACCACGAACCTGATCAGCGCCGGGTTGAGTCGGGGTAGAGGTTGATGCGGACATGATTTTCGCCATCCCAACCGCGAGGCCGATGTTTCTCGGTGGCCAACGTTGCTTGCGCCCAGGGCACCATGAGAGTTCGATGATCTCTGTGACAGCGCCAGAACGCACGCGATTGCTCGACGCCATCGAGGCGAGGTTCTGTCAGGACCGTGGCAACGGCTCCAACGCGAATGGGGTGCGTTACTTCTTCGCCCCGGGGCGCATCAACCTGGTCGGCGCGCACCTCGACTACAGCGGCGGCGATGTCATGCCGATGGCGGTCGATCGCGGTATCTACGCCGGCGTCAGGTTACGCAATGATGGCCGCATTCGTTTGCGCAGCATCGACCAGGAACTCGAAGTCGAAGTGCGTGTGGATGAAGTCGGCGACAAGGCGCAGCCCGACTGGGCATGGGGCGGCTACCCGCTTGGCATCTTCCGTAGCTTCCAACGTGAACACGGATTGAACCTAGGCTTCGACGCGGTCTTTGCCGGCAACTTGCCGATGGCGTCTGGACTGTCTTCTTCCGCCGCCATCGAAGTCGTTACCGCGATGGCGCTCAACGAAATTCACAGCGTTGGACTCAGTCGCGAACAGATCGCCAGCATGGCCCACCGAGCCGAGAATGACTTCGTCGGCGTGCGCTGCGGCATCATGGATCAATACGCATCCGCACTTGGTCAGCCGGGTCACGTGTTGTGGATGCGTTGCCAGGGTCCACGATGGGAGCATGTTCCGTTTGATCCGGATGCGTGCGAAGTGCTCGTGATGAACACCGAGAAGCCGCGTAAGCTCGCCGCCAGTGGCTTCAATGAGCGCGTTGCCCAATGTGCTGCGGCGCACGATGTCCTGTGTAAGAACGTGCGCGAGTTGCCAAATCTCGCCGCGTTCTCAATCACCGAACTCGAGTCGTGTGAAGCGACGATGGACCCCGTGCTTTACCGCCGTGCCCGCCACGTAGTTACCGAGATGGCGCGCATCGCCGCCGGCGTCGCCGCATTGCGCGCGCACGACTACGCCGTCCTCGGTGCCCAACTCAACGCCAGTCACATATCGACCGCGACCGACTACGAGGTCAGTTGCGAAGAACTCGATGTGATCACCGACGCGGCGCGCGCTTGTGATGCCGTGTTTGGTGCCCGCCTGACAGGCGCGGGATTTGGCGGTTGTGCGATTGCCTTGATCCAGCCCGGCCACCGCGATGAGGTTGCTGCGCACGTTCGTGAAGTGTTCGAAGAGCGTTTTTCGGTGGTGCCAGGATTTGATCTGTTGCGCATCGGCGGCGGTCCTGGCGAAATCACCGAATGAGCACGATTGAGTGCGGCGCGTTCGACTACCAGTCAGATCAAGCGTTCACTCAGTGGCTTGTGGCGTGCGTTACTTCGCGGCTTTCGTCTTCGGTGGCGTGACGCGTAGACGTTGCGCCTTGTAGGCGCGCTGGTTCTCCGCTGCCAGCCTCTTGTCTGTCAGGCTGAACAAGAACGCTACGACCTGGTCAATCTCAATATTACTCAAGCCAAGGATGATGATCTGCGGGTCCTGCCAAGAGTTCTTTGTGCCGCCTTCGTTGTAGTGGTCGATCACATCCCACAGCGTTTCGAGCGAACCGTCGTGCATGTAGGGGGCGGTCAGCGCGACGTTGCGCAGTGGCGCGGTGCGGAACGCGCCAACTTGGTATTCGAGCTTGGTGACCAAGGCGCGGCCGAGCTCGCCGTACTTGCTGACAACTTCCGAAGTATCGATCGAAGCATCGCGGTCACCGGCGCGCAGTTTTGGAAAGGCTTCGCGGGCGAGATTTTGGTGATCGTTGGTTGCGAAGCCGATGCCGACGTTGTGGAAGTTGCCGTCGGAGAACAGCGGTTGGCGAAGGTTGACTGGGTGGCACGACGTGCAGTGCTTGCGAAACAACTCGAAGCCGGCCTGCGCATCGGGGGAGATCGCATCTTTCTTCCCGGCGCGGTATTCGTCGAATGGGGAGTCGAGGAATACCAGCGTGCGTTGGAACGCGGCGAGCGCGCGTGCGATATCTTCGAACTCTGGGGCGCGACCGTAGGCGAACTCGAATAGCGCTGCGTACTCAGGTACTTCGCGAACGCGCGCGACGACGGCAGCCCGGCTGGGCATGCCCATCTCGGTCGGGTTCAGGATGGGGCCTGCGGCCTGTGCTTCCAGCGTCTTGGCGCGGCCGTCCCAGAAGAAACTGCGCTGCAAGCCAGCGTTCATGAGGGTTGGCGCGTTGCGTGCTGCTAATTGGCCGTTGATCCCGATCGACTTGACCCGTGCATCGGCGAAGCCGTGCTTTGGATCGTGACAGGTTGCGCACGAAAGGGTGCGGTCGCGCGATAGACGTTTGTCGAAGAACAGTAGTTGGCCTAAGCCGATGCGCGTGACATCGGGCTTGTTGCCTTCGGGCGCCATGCCGAATTGACTGCGGTAGTAGCTCCACTGATCGTCCGCGACTCCCGGCGGCGTGGCTTCCCAGCCGTCCTTGGGCTCAAGGCGGTTGAGGATGCGCATCATCTCCGCCGTGCTTGTGCGTGAGATGGCTTCGGGTTCCTGCGCGCTAACCGCAGTGACCAATAAAGCGCTGAGCCACCATGTGCGAGCCATGGGACGAATTGTAGCCGGGCCCCAGTGATCTAGCCACCAAGGGCGCTGAGCGGGCCGTTGCCAGCCGTGCCGACTCTCTCTGTGCCCCTGGCTTGGGCAACCGTTGCGCGCGGTTGCAGTCGCACGCAATGGTTGCCGCGGCTTACCAGCGGAAGGTGCTGGTGTAGCCGCTGTCGTCGCAATACGACGCCTGGACGATCGAGCCAATGCCGAGGCGCTTCATGTCGGCGACGACGCCGCGCATGATTTGCGTGGCCATGTCCATCTCTTCACCGAACTCGCCGGTTGCTTGCATGCCCATCATGATGCCTTCGAGCATCGTGCCGATGGGGGTGATGCCGATGCCGTTCCAGCCCGGGGCCAGTTCGCTGACCCGCTTAGTTAGCATCTCCGGCAACTGCGTGTCGCCGCTGGCTCGGGTGTCAATGATGTCGCGCAGGACGCGGCTGGCGCCTTCGCTACCGCCGATTCCGACCAGCAACAGGTTGTCATTTACTGAATACTCGAGGTCGAGCATGCCCAGAAGTTTCATGCGATGGATCTCGGCGTTGGCGTAGGTCTCCGTCTTGCGGCCAACGTGCATGCCACGCGATCGGATGATCTTGTTTAGCGCGACGTCGAACTTCGCACTGTCAGTTAGCGCGAGGCCGAAAACGCTGCCCGTGAACATCGCTGACGCATTGTCTTCGAGTTCTTCCATGTCGATGTTCTTCATCGCGTCGGCATCTTGAACTGTCAGAAACTCCTTGCCGATGTTGTCGAGTAGATCCTTCTTGAGATCGACTGTGGTGGCTTCCGTGAACATGGCCATCGCGTCATCAAATGTCATTGGCGTGAAGTCTTCGGCGAGACCCCAGACGTCCTGGATCATCGTCATGACCGCGTTGATGTCCATGGCCGTGACCGCGAACGCCTCGCTGTTTGGCGGGACTGAACCGAGCAGTTTCGGTTGCTGGTTGCTCTTTGGCATCATGCCGAAGAAGCCGCGGTTGTTCTTGGAGAGGCCGAGATGCACCTCGCCGGTGACTGTTGTGCCATCCGGCTTGATGCTCATGCTCAGGTTCTGAAGTGCGCCGATGCCGATCAGATCCATCATTTCAGCCAGATCAAACGGGGACTCTCCAGAATCCGCTTCAACCATCGTCCTGATCAGGCGGCCGATATCGGCGTGCATGAACAGCGGCGCCGTATTCTGAATAGTGAAGCGCCCTTCGTTGCTGATCAACTTGGCCGCGTCCTTCTCGATCGAGGTGCCAACGAGCATGACGAGATGACCATCGATCATCATCGGCAGCGCAACGTCCGGCACGTCGCCACCGTTGTCGACTCGGCGCATTGCTATGTCGCCAACGGTCATGTCCTTGAGCACGCCTTCGGGCGCCTCTCTGTCGACGAACGAATCGATCTCCTTAGCGACAGCGCCGAGATCAAAATCGCCATCCGAACTCAGTGCGATAACTATGCTCATCGGCGGGACATCGCCGTAGTCCATCGCATCGAGCATGCCATCCCAGTCGACTTGCACGGAGACGACGATGTCGCCCATCCACGTGTTGAGTAGCGCTTCGGCGAGATCGGCGTCGAACATGCCGCTGTCGCGCATCATGTCGATGCTCATTTCCAATTGCTGACCAAGCATGCCCATGATTGGTGCGAGCGACTGGGTTTCGCCAAGCATTGCGACTTGGGTTTGGCCGAATTGCTTGCGCCACTTGGCCGGCGACGCGATGCGTAATACGAGCGACGAGTTCTCTGGGATGAAACGGTTGCCGGAAGGTCTGGCAGTCGTCTGCGCGGGGAGGAGAGTCGTCAACACCGCGCCGAGCGCGGCGAACATCATTATTCGCTTGGTAGTCATAGAGTTAATTACTTGTCTTGCGGGTAGATCAGGATGCGGTCGTGCGCGATGAGGACGAGATCGCACAAACCGTCGCCGTCGAGGTCACCAGTAGCCAACGCACGCGGTTCGCTGTCTGGACTTTCGCTCGGGCGAGTTTCAAATACTGGGATTGCCAGGGCTCGGGTCAGTCGATTCTTGCCGCCGGCGAGAATCTGTATGCCAGGGAGGCGGCGGTCGACCATGGCTAGGTCCGGGATGCCGTCGCCGTCGAAGTCGCCGGTTTTGCCGAACCAGTAATAGGTGCGGTCGGTCGGTGGTTCGTGGGTCGCAACTGGGCGCAGCGAGGGGCCGGTGCCGAATGAGACCCGCAGCATGCCGCGCGCACTGATCAGCAGCGCCGCACCCTTGTGGGCCACGAGGTTGGTGAAGCCGAGTGGTGGCACTTCGGCGCTGGCGACTGGTTGGCCCGGCTGTGTGCGCAACAGCTTGTTGCTCTTCTTGTCGAAGAACATCCATTGCTCATCGCCGAGTTCGCACGCGAGCGACAACTCGGCGACGCCTTCGGGGCCGTTGTTTTGATCGAGTACGCGCACCTGATTCTTGGCATCGAATCGAAAGCGGCGCACGAAGCGACCCCGGACGGCGATCAGTGCTGGCTTGCCTTTGTGTTGTCCGAGCACCAGCGATCCATCCACCATCTTCTTGGTGAAGCCAGCGGTCGATTTCTTGGCGTTCTTTTTAGGGTCATCGCTGGTGATCGTTAGCGCGCGCAGGCCATCGCTTGGCACGACGAACGAAACCTCCATGCCTTCGGTGTCGCCAACGTCGGCAGCGATCATGCGCACCGGATCCGCGGCTAGGCGGCCGACCTCGACCAACGTCTTTGGTTCGGCGTCCTTCTTGATTAGCAGTAATTTGGCGGAGCGTCGTTTGTCACGGGTCAACGCGAGCACACCACCTGTCGGCGACACGGTCACGGTTACCGGTAGATCCGTCGATGGGAGTTGCTCGGGGAAGCGGTCCAGAGGCAGGGCCCCGGAGCACCATGCGACGACTTCTTCTTCGGGGCTCGCGATCACGAGATCGTTCTTGCCGTCTTGGTCGACATCGCCGATTGCGACCGATGTGACGCCGGAAAGCGATGGCACCTGACTTCGCTCAAATGTGCCGTTCTGCCACGCGTAGACCACCATTTGGGCGTTTTGCCGGGGAAATATCACGACGTCGTCATCGCCGTCGTTGTCGATGTCGCCGATTGCGAACGGTGGCGTCTTGGTGCCATCGCCTTCGCCGAATGCCCACCACTGAGGTGCCGCCAGGTCGCCGTGGTCTGCGTAGCGATGCATCGCGACTCGGCGTGTGGCTCCTTCGACTGTGGCGATCACTGGCGTGCCGTCGGCCAACTTGCCGCCGAACACCGAACGCAATTGGTCGACCGTCGCGATTCGCCAGGCGCCGAACGTGCCGTCGCCGTTGCCGAGGCGCATGCGCAGGTTCATGCGACCGCTGGATGCGATGCAGGTCATGTCGAGGTTCATGTCGCCGTCGAGGTCGACCAGGTTGACGGAGACCAAGTTGCCCTCGGTCGGCTCGACGGGCAGCAACTTGGGCGTGCTGGCCACGTTCGTCACGACGCGCATCTTGGTGCCGGCCAACGCGACGATGTCTTGCTTGCCATCGTTGTTGAGGTCGCCAGCCACAATGTTGAGACCGCGCGTGCCAAGGCCGAGATCGATTGGCTTGGTGGCCTCGGTGCCATCCTTCTTGCGCAACGACATCAAGCCGCGGGTGTTGACGATTAGCGCTTGCGCTTGGCCGTTGCCGGCAAAGTCGGCGAGTTCGAAGCCGGCGATCTGGCCGCCGGTGGGAATCGTCGTGTTGGTGGTCGCGCCGTTGACGACGCCGATTGCGACCAATCGCGCACGGCGTCCGTCAAAGACCACCGCTTCCAGGCGGCCATCACCGTTGATGTCGCCGATTTTGAGCGATTGGATGCCAGCCCCGACTTTGTGCACGAGCGGTCCGGTAAATCCGAACCGGGCACGAAGCTCGACGGGGATCGGTGGCGGGGTGCTCTGCGCTGTAGCGAGTGTGGCTAGAAGGGCCGGAATGGCGAAGCTCTTGCTGTTCATCCGGTTGGCAATCTATTGTCTACATAATGCTGCTGGCAACTCTGACCCTGCTCTTCTCCGTACAAGACCCTGTCCCCGCCGCTCCGTCGGTTCCGGCGATTAAACCCGGTGGCCAAAATATCGAGGTCCTTGACCTAGGGAATGGCTGCAAGCTTCAGGGGCGTGTGTTGCGCGCCACCGAGCAAATGGTGCTGCTGGATCTGGGGTTCGATGTCGTGCGCGTGCCGCTCGCTTCGGTGCTCCGGCGCGAGACGGTTGCAGGCAAGCGCACTGGCCGCATCATTCGTCAGAAGCTCTGGTCGAAGGCTGAACTGCCGCAGTTGTCGGTTGCCGAAGGTTCGAAGATGATGGGTGAGGCAGTCGTCAAGGTTGAGACTGGCGGTGGCCTTGGTTCGGGTTTTATCACCCACGAAGATGGTTGGCTGGTCACCAACTTCCACGTCGTCAAGGGCGAGGTCGAAGTTGACGTTGTGGTCTACCCGGCTACCAACGGTGGCTTCGAGCCGCGCACGATTCGCAAGGCCAAGGTTGCCGCTATCAATCCTGCGATGGACTTAGCATTGGTGAAGATGGAGCCGCAGAAGGACCTGCAATTTAAGACCGTGTTCTTGGGCGCGAGCGATGAGATGAATGTCGGCGATGCCGTTTACGCGATTGGCGCGCCGATCGGGCTCGACCGAACCGTGTCGAGCGGCATTGTCAGTGTCACTAACCGCACATTCGAAGGTCGTTGCCACTTCCAGATCACGACTCCGATCAATCCCGGTAACTCGGGTGGTCCGTTGTTCAACTTGCGTGGCGAAGTCGTCGGCGTGAACAGTTCGGGCTACACCGGTATGCAGGGTTTGAACTTCGCGATCCCGTCAAAGTACGTGATCGATTTTCTCAACAACCGCGACGCGTTCGCTCTCGATTCGACGCGCAGCGAGAACGGCGTGCACTACCTGCCGGCGCCGCGCAAGATCAAGCTCGGTAAGGGCAGGGTCAAGACACTGAGCAAACCCGGCAAGAAGGCGCTCAAGTAGCAGCGGCCGTTAGAGGCCGAGAGGTTGGGGTTCGCTCGACAAGTAGATTAGCGGCTTCGAACTCGCGGGGCCTTCGACCCTGGATCCCCAGCGCTTACAGAGTCTGTGGTGCGGCTTCTCGGATGTCGCCCAACACCGATTCGACTTGACCCGGAAGCGCTAATCGTTCGCGGTTGACGTGCAGCACGAACTCGACGTTCGTTGGCCGCGGTGATGGGCGGGTCGGGCTGGTGCGGTAGCGCTTGTAACTGCGGCAGTGAACGGTGAGTGCACCGTGCTCACTGGCATCGTGCAGCAATCGCTCGAGCGGGATCCAGCCATCGGTGCTGTAGCTGATCAGTAGGTGGCGCGCGTCCATCGACGCCATCAACCGCTGCATCGCCTCGGCTGCTCCGTGTCGCTCGTTGAACCGACTGCGACGCTCGCGCCAGTCCGGGCGGATCGCTGCCTTGAAGCCGCGTTCCGTGGCGGGCGGAAGATCCGGTTGGTCCCACTGTACGAGCGAGTTGAGCACGTGGTAATTGCTCGCGTAGGGATGCTGGTTGTATGGCGGGTCGAGGTAGGCGACGTCGGGGCGCTCGGCGATCGCACCTCGCAGATCGAATGCATCGAGGGACATGACCTTGTGCTCGCGTTGGCTGCTGCAGAACTGCAGCGGCAACATCTGCAGGTCGGCGAGAATGCGATGCAGGGCGGTGCCGTTCTTGCCACCCCAACCGGCGTGGAAACCCTTGAAGACGCCGCTGGTGTTGGCGAGCCAACACGCTTGGTAGAGCAGCGGCGCCAGCAGGCAGTGCGCATCGTGCTCGCTGCACGAACGGTCGTCGACCCAGTCACTGATCTGCTGCCGGATCGCATCAAAGCGTTGCCCGCTTGCCTTGCGATAGAACATGCGTTCGCGCAGTGGGTCCGCATGGTCGTCATCGTTAGGGCACAAGGTGCGCGTGATCCAGCCATCGACTCCTGGCAAGGCGTTGAGGGTCGCGAGCGCCTGGCGATAACCCCCTAGTTTCGCCATTGCGGGTTCTGCATCGTGCAGGAGTGCCGCGGCGTTGACGGTTCGTGCGTACGGTTCCCAGTCGTTGGCGATGACAGCGAACCCGAGGTGCTTGGCAAGTCGTGAGACGACGCCGCTGCCGGCGAACGCATCGACGAACGTTGCCTTCTCCGGCCGAACTCCCGTGCCGTCCAGTGCGCGAGCAATCAGGTCGAGCAGGTGCCGCTTATTGCCGAGGTATGGCAGCAATTGGTGGAAGACGTATTCCTTCGTCGACCGTGCGGCATGGAGGTGGTGTTCGTAACGCACAGCGTTCGTTCTAGCGGTTCTGTGCCGACCTAGCCCGTAGCGATCGTCAGACCACGAACGAAAGCGCGGCTGTAATACCGTTCGCGAGCAGTGCGGCGGCAACAGCGCGCAGCCACGGCATTCGGGTTACCTGGCGATAGATCAGGCCCTCCGCGACGAACACGCCGATCTCGACCACCAACCACGGCGCTTCCATCGAGCGCACCAGGAACCACGCGATGGGGTGGGTTACGAGGTTGGCGCCGATCGAGTCGGTGGCGCCGCGACGGCGTTTGCCGCGGCCTGCAAGTAGTGCCACGATTGGCAGTTCGATCGCTGCGGTCAGCAAGAACGCATATAGCCAGGTCATGTGGCGATGGTTTGGGAGGTGGCGTGGCGCGGCAGCACGGCGCAGGCGATCAGCAGCACCGGGATCTCAATCCACGCATGCACCGCTGCGAACATCGAGTAGACCGACCGCGCGCTGCGGAAGTTTGCGATGAAGCCGATGGTCATCAGTAAGCCAACGGCGACGACCACTGCGGTGAACAGGCGCTGCTTCGGCCATGGCACCACTGCGGACGTGGCCTCGGTACCGCCAGACAAGCGCGGCAACACGTGCATGACGACGGCGTAGTGCATGCATTGCAGGAATGCCGCCGCGGCGAACAGTCGGTCGGCGAATGTCGTTCCTAGCAGTGCGGGGGGCACGAACGTTGAGATGTGGTCATCGAGATGACCAACGGTGAGTGGGCCGGTCAGCATCGTGACCGACGCTGGCAGGATCAGTATCGCGGCCGGGATCACGCCAAACACGATCGCACAGAGCGCCATGGCGCGGCGTCGTTCGGCGCCCTGCAGTCGTTCGGCCAAGAACCCAACCGGCGTCAGATTGTGCAGCAACGCCATCGTGACCAGTGTGGCGATCGGAGCGTAGATGATCCCGAGCAGTAGGCCGCCACCGACGGCGATTGCGAGCGGCGAAGTCTTGGCACGTCGCAGCAGTGGGAACGCGACTGCGATCAAGCTGACGCCGAGCACCAGTTCTAGTGTGATGCGTTCGTCGCTCGTGCCGGCGCCAAGTAGCCCGAAGGCACGCATCAGCACGATGCCCGCCAGGCCGACGCCCAAGCCTAAGATCAGGTTGCGCGGCATGCGTGCGGCGAAACGTTCGTCGACATAGCGCAATTCGACCAACACGTGTGGCAAGCCGAACAGTGCCAGCGAAATCGCGTAGGTCCAAATCGGTGCGATGGCGGCAGCGGCGGCGCTGCCGAGCACGAGCGCGACTGCAGCTAGTAGTCTCATGCCGTAGTGAGCATCGCTGGCGGGCTTTGAGTTGCAGAGCGTTGTCGGCGGATTTGCCACAGCAACCAACCACCACCGAGGAACGGCAGCAGCAAGAACCACATGCCCCTCTTGTTCTGGCGGTGATCCTTATTGCGTTCGTTAGGCGGTACGACTTGGCCGGCCTTGTCATAGGCGATGCTGGTCAGCTTCGCCGAGAGCACGCCCTTCTTGCTGCGTTCGATGGTGATCGTATCCTTGCAGTTGTGCACCGGACTCTCGTCCCAGACTGAGTGCGCTGATCCATTGGTCGTCAGAGTCTGGATCTTGCCCGACTTCTTCATGCTCTCGATTCCCTGCCAGTCGCGCGCCTTCTTGACCTTGGCGTAGATCTCCATCTGGCTGCTTGGAACCAGCCAGAAACCTGTATTGCCGCGGCGCCGAGCGATCATCTTGTCAGTCGGTGCGAAACCACGGTCTGTCCCACCGGTGGAGAAGGGCCCCGACTGATCCATGAACACGAAGATGTTCTCGGTCTTGATAGCTGCTGGAATGCGCGGTGGCATCCAGATGCGTTGGTTGACGACTAGCTTGTCGGGGTTGAGCCCTGGGTTGAGCGCCAGGATGTCCTTGGCGGTGGTCGCCTGGATGCGGTCGAGAGATCCCGTCTTGCCCGTCATTATGTGCTTGCGGTGATTGGCCGCTATCTTCGCCAGCGTGTCGCCCTTGGTGACGACATGCTGGACGCAGCAATGATCGATCAGCGCTTGCGCGTCGATCTGCAACTCGACCTTTATCCCGCGTGTTCCCGGCGTGACAAGGTCTGGGAAGGCAGCAGCGCCTCGAATGGCGGCGGGACTGGGAGTTGTGGTGGCGGGAATGCCCGCGAGGGCGACTAAGCAGCCGGCGAAGAAGTGTGCAATCATCAGCTCGTCCTCGTGATTTGGGAGGGATGGTGCCGCGCGGTTGCGCGGGCCCACATGAACTGCATCGGTCGCGGTTAGTTCCCGCGAACTTCAGAAGTTGTCAACTACTGGCTACGTGACCTACTCAGGCCACATGACGTGATCGGGGAGTTTCGGCCGCTCGACGCGGAAGATGCCATTGGCGAGCAAGACGAAGTTGCCGTGCTCGTCCTTGGTTAACTCGCCGGTGATCTTGACCTTGTCGATGAGGCGCATGCCCGGCATCGCCGGAACTTCGAGAGTCTCGCCCTTGTCGTCGACGGCCTTGACTAGCAGCGAGTTGGCCGCGCGGTCCTCTGGGGTGTCGCAGCAGTAGTCCCACGGTGTCGGGCACTTCTCTTCCTTGTTGACCTCGCCGCAGTAGTCCATCGACACCTCCATGACTTTCATCATCGCCCAGTCCTTAGTTAGGTCGTAGACGCGACCCTCGACGACGACGCCCTTCTTCGCGCCAGCTTCCTTGGCCTGGAGCACACTGATAGCGGCGCCTGGATCGGTGGCCAACGTCAGTGCGTCCGTGCCGGTCGGTGCGACGTCATTGGGCGTTTCGGCCTGCTTGGCGCCGCACGCAGCGAGAACAGTGAGGAGAGAGAGAGTGACGTAGAGCTTAGACATTATGCACGGCCTCCAATGGCCTCGACTAGGGGTAGACGGACTGCGCGAACTGCTGGCACGATACCGCCGAGCAATCCAGAGAGTATCGCCGCGCTCAGTCCAATGGCGCGACTTGTGAGATCGGCTTGCAACAGCATCGCACCCATTGGGTAGCGAAGGGATACATCCCCGATTCCGAGAGCGATGAGAGTGCCGATTGCGCCACCGAGGAACGCGACGAGCACTGATTCTTGGACCAGGCCAATCGCGATGGCGGTCGGCGAGTAGCCGAGCGCGCGCAGCGTTGCGAGTTCGCGGGTGCGGGCGAGCACGGCGGCGAACATCGTGTTGGCGCAGGCGAACGCGCCGGCGACGACGGCCATGAATGCCATCCACAGAGCCAATTCAGCGATCGGTGTCAGACTGCTTGCGAGTTGGCGCATCAGCACGGGTTCTGGCACGGCGTCGATTTCAAGGTCGACGCGTTCGGCCGCGAACTTGTTCACGTACTTGAGTTGGCTCGGGTCCTTGAGTCGCAGCACGACACACGACACGTCCTCGCGTTTGGTCACGAGCATGACGTCAGTCAGCCGTGCCCACAGTTCTGCTTCGTAGACTGAGCCGGGCGCTGAGAAGTGGCCGACGATCGTGAAGTCGCGGCGTTCGAGTTCCATCGTCTTGCCGATGGCGACATCTGCGGGCGTGAGTTCCATGCGTGCGGCGGCAAGCGCCCCGATCATGATCTCGAACGGAGCGCGCGGTTCGCGGCCTTCAATGACCGTGACCATGGGGTGCGCGAGATACGCGGCGTTGGTCACGCCGCGTAGCAAGCCGATCTGCGTGCCGTTGCGCGTTGCGATATGCAACTCCACCGAAGCAGCGCGTTGGCCGCCAACGGTGAGCACTCCAGGGACGGATGCCGCAGCGACCTCGGCGTGGCCGCGCTTGACGACGGACCGCACTAGGTCGACTTCAGCCGACGAACCGAGCAGATAGACCGAGTCGTGCCGCACGTTGCCTTCCGCCGCTTCGTGCATGCCGGCGGCGAACGCACTCATGCCAATGACCAACAGCGTCGTCGCCGCGATACCTGCGATGGTGACGAACGTGCGCACGCGGCGCCGCAGCAAGTTGCGGAGTAGGTAGCTGAAAGGAAGCATCAGTCTGCCTTGACCCCGAGGTAGAGCGGGCGGCGTGCCACGGCGATGGCCGGCGGCAACGAGGCGACGACGCCGACGACGAGCGCGGCAACTAGCGATTGCGTGACCATGCGCACGCTCGGGGCGAGATCGATGCCGTGGCCTTCGACGCCGAGCGTAACTGGCCAGATCAATAGCAACACGGTGACGATGCCGGTGCCTAGGATGCCGCCGATCATGCCGAGGCCGATGCCTTCACCGGCGATCAACGCCATCAGCATTGGTTTCTGCATGCCGACCGTTTCGAGCACGCCCATTTCGCCGATGCGCGACTCGGCGCTGATGAACACCGTGTTGGCAACGACCAATGCGACGATGATGACGCCGAGGTAGCCGAGCCAGCGGGCGAAGTCGACGACCTCCTTGATCTCGGCGATGGCGGCGGCGACGAATGCTTGCATGCCCTTGGTGTCGGTGCGTGCTTCATCGGTGCGGAAGTGTTCGTCGATGGCGCGTGAGATCTCGTCGGGGTCCGCGTTCGGATCGACCTTGACCATGAATTGGGTCGCGGCACCTTGTCGCTCGCGGGCGAGGCTCAGCAGGTCGAGTGGTACGAAGGCGAGGTTGCCGACGGCGGCGGACTCGCTACGGATGATGCCGCTGACGTGCACGTCGACTTCGCTGAGTTGCACTCGCTCACCGACTTTGAGTTTACGTCGCTCGGCTAGCCGCTCGCCTACCAGCGCTCCGTCGCTGCGAGATTTCCAGTCTGCGATGCTGCCCTCGATGACTTCGAGATCGTAGAGCTTCTCGAGTTCGTCGAACGGCACTCCGTGCAGCGTGACCAAGTCGAGGTTGGAGCGGCACGAGTTGATGAACACCAGCGTCGGCAACACATCTTGCACGCCGGGGATCTTGCGGATGTCGCTCTCGTAGCGCACCGGAAGTTCGCTGGTCAGCGGGCAGAACCGGCTGTCTTGGAACACTACCAACACTGGTTGCGCGGTGCGTTCCGACAATTGGTGCACGCCGTCGTCAACCGTCCGCACAAACGCGAACAACATCATGGCGAACGTGCCGCCGAGGATGGTCAACAAGCTGCGGGTGCGGGCACGCCATGCCGTGCGCAATACGTAGGGGAAGAACGCGAATAAGCTACGCATGGTGGTCCTCGTGGGTGAGTTCGCCTTCGACGATCTGGCCCTTGTCTAGATGCACGATGCGGTCGGCCTTCTTGGCGGCCTGCGGATCGTGTGTCACCATGACGAGGGTCTTGCCAAATTCTTCGACTAGCTGGCGAAGCAAAGCCATCGTCGCCGTCGCTGCTTCGCGGTCGAGGTTGCCGGTTGGTTCGTCGGCAAACATCACGACCGGGTCGGCCACGATTGCGCGTGCGATCGCGACGCGTTGTTGCTGGCCGCCAGACATCTGTCTGGGGATGTGGTGCGCGCGGTCGGTGAGCCCGACGGCGGCGAGCGCGGTTGCGACGCGCTTCTGCCGGTCTTGCTTCGTCATGCGCAGCAAGAGCAGCGGCACTTCGACGTTCTCATACGCCGTCAACACCGGGATCAAGTTGTATTGCTGGAACACGTAGCCGACGGCTCGCGTGCGCCACTTTGCGAGTTGGCTAGCGGCCATCGCCGAGACTTCTTCGCCGCCGACGTGGACGGTGCCCGACGTCGGCCTGTCGATGCCCGCCAGCATGTGAAGTAATGTGGTCTTGCCGCTGCCTGAGGGTCCCATCAGGCAGACGAACTCGCCCTGCTCGACATCGAAGTCGAGCTTGTCGACCGGCGTGACGGTCTCTGCGCCGGATGCGAACGTCTTGGTGACGTTACGAAGCTGGATCAAGCTCATTGTGTTGCCTCTTGGATGGCTTCGCCATTGCTTACGGGTTCGATCACGACGCGGTGGGTGGGCGACAAGTCGCCACGAACGATGGTCGCGTCGCCATCTTCGCCGAGTACTTCGATGGTCACTTCACGTGCGGTGCTGTTCTTTGGATCGAATAAGAACACCCGGCCGTCTTGCACCGCGGCTTTCGGGACGCGCCAAACTGTGACCGTCTTGGTTGTGTCGGAAGGTTCTGATGTTGTTGGCGCGAGGAAGCGCGCTCGGCACAGCGTTTCAGGACGTAGCAGTGCTGGTGGATCCACGAGACCAATCTTGACCTGCAGCGTGTTCTTCAACATGTCGGTCTCGTGTTGGAAGCGTTGCACGACACCTTTGACGACTACGTCGCCGATCGCATCACTGGTGATTTCCACAGCTTGACCTTCACGGATGCCGGACAAGGAATCGATCGGCACATCGATGCGTGCACGCAGTTTCTTGGGGTCGTAGAGCACGACAATACCCTTCTCGCCGTGGCCGACCATGTCGCCTGGTTCGGACTCGAGTCGCAGCACGACGCCGTCGATGGGAGCGCGAACGGTTGCCCAGTCGAATTCTCGCTCGGCGATTTGTAGTTCGATGCGCGCCTTGGCCAACGCAGCTTTGGCTTTGGCCAGTTCTGCATCGGCGATTGCGACGGCGCCGCGTAGATCGACTGGATCGGCTGCGAACTCCTTGCACAGTTCGAGCGTGGTGCGCTGTTCGCCGTGTTCACGCTGCAGGCCGTTGATCTCGACTTTGCTTGCAGCAACGGCTGCAGCGGCTGCCTCGGCGTCGGCGCGAGCGCGTTCGAGTGCTACCGGAAAGCTGTTGCCGGCTTCCTGCAATAGCTGCTGCGCCTTCATGTTGGCGGCCGCGCTCTCGGCTTCTGCGGTGACTTGGCGCAAGTGCGCTTTGGCGGTGTCAACTTTGGTGCGGATTGCAGCCAGCTTGGTTTCGGCATCTTGCGTACGCAGTGCGGCGTCGGCGTTCTGCTTTAGGCGTTCGGTCGCGAGCACTTGCTTGGCGCCGGCGGCTCGGTGGTCCGCCTGGTGTTCTTCGACGGCTGCGCGGGTGCGGTCGACGGCCGCCAGTAGTTCGGCGCTTACCAAGCGTCCGATCACGGTTTCGCCTGCCTTGACGCGCGCGCCTTCGAGCACCTCAAGTGACTCGAGGTGGCCGCTGACCAGCGGTCGTACCGTGACCCCGAACGGGTCAGCTTCGACCCAACCCACGGCTTCGGTGCCGCCGATTACGGCTGTCGACGTTGCATGCGAAGCCGGTTGCACCGCGGCCATACGCACGGCGCGCGCGGGCCACAGGATCGGCACCAAGAACGTTGCCGCTACGGCGACGGCGAGCACCAGCACGGCAAGCACGAGTAATCGCGGCCCAATCGGGCGCCTCGGAATGGCTGCTTGCGAATCGTCGATACGCAACGCGGATAGGTCGACGTTGCTCATGATTGTTGCTCCGGAATCTTGTTTGGTGTGGGCTGCTGGCCGCGCGGCCAGCCGTAGGCTGAAGCACGCTGCACTTCGGCGCGTACGCGTGCGAGCACCGCGCGGCGGTGTTCCATCGTGTTGCGCATGACTTTGGTGGCGGCGTTCGCGAACTTGGCGAACGCGTCGACTTCGACTTTGATCGAAGCACGCGCCGCATCAAAGGCCGCTGCGCTCGAGCGCAGTCCGGCTGCGGTTGCGGCGGCGACTGCTTGCGTGGCGATGAGTTGTTGCTGGCTAAGCGAGGCTTCACGTCTTGCGTGTAAGAACGCCGACTCCAACTCGGAGCGCGTGGCTTCGCGGCGTTCGCGTGCGGCTTCGGCGAGTCCCTGCATGCCGATCGGAATCTGCAGCATGGCCATCGCTCGCATCGGATTGCCAATTAGCGAAATGTTGGGGCCGAGTTTCAGTGATGGGTATTGCTCGGTGACGGCTTGGTAGAGTTCGGCATCGGCAACTTCGAAGCGTGCCGCGGCCAGCGACAGGTCGGGCCGAGTGACGATCTCGCTCGCGGTTCCTTCGGGTTGTTGCAGCCAATCGTCGACGATCGCGGTGATCGTTAGCTGAGCGTGATCCGGCAAACCGAGTAGTTCCCGCAATCGAGCCAGGTTGTCGCTGCGCTCGCGTGTCAGTTCGACTTGTTCACTGTGGCTGCGGGCTTGCGCGGCGCGCAGTTGCATAGCGGCGACCGGTGATGCGAGGCCAGCACGTTCGAACGAATCGACGTCTAGATCCAAGTCGGTGACTTGCAGTTCTTGCAGCGCCTTGTGAATGTGGAACTCAGTGGCGACGCCGGCGATGGTTTGCCAGCGCTGCACTACCAGTTGGGCGGCGGCTTCAAGAACGCGTGACTCGGCGCGGTCGATAGCCGCTCCGCGCGGTCCCAGGCCAAGCAGCGCGATGGGGTCGATCAAGGCCTCAACGCTTTCGTTGCGTCCGAGCCAGTTGGCGCGCACCGGCAGCGGCACGGTCGTCGCGGCATCCGCTGCGCGCAGTCTCGCCGTCAACGCCTGCAGTCGCGGATTCTGTCGCAACGCGACATCAATCGCTTGGTCGACGGAGAAGGTGCCTCCAACGCGCGCATCGATGATGGCGGCGATTGATTGAGGGGTTGCGTCGTTGCGTTCGTAGCTGACGCAACTTGCGAGACCGGATAGAAACAGAAGGAATAGTGGGCGTGCCGACATGGCGGGCCTGGATCTGGAGACAAACGACAGTTAGTCGATGCGTCGCAGCAGCGGCCTTGCCGTACTGCGTCGATCGACGTCGCAATCGCGGCGTGTCTAGATCAGCAGGACGGTGCACACGCGCAGCGCGGTGCTTTGGTCGACTCGCGGTGGTCCGCGATCGAACGGTCGCAATCGCTCGACTTCGTGCGCCTGCATCGGTGCGAACGATTGCGTGGTTGGCGGCAACGCCAGGGCGAAGGTCTGCGGCAGTTCGATCGGCACACTGATCGGTGCCAGTTCGATGTCGAAGTCCATCGTCAGGCAGCAGCCTGGCGTGCATCCGCCGCGCGGGTCGCTCAGCGGGGTTTCGTCATCACTCGGCGCCTTCTCGTCCGGCGCCTTCTCGCCCGGTGCCTGCTCATCACAGTAACCACAGCACGTGTCGTCAATGGCAACGCTCGCCCCCAGTTGGCAGCACGCAGTTACCTCTACCACGCAGCATTTGCCGATGCATGTCGTGACCGACAACTGGCTGCCGACTGCCGCAAGCAGCAACGCGACCATGGCGATCCAGAGGATCGGGCGCATGAGGCGGGTTGTGCGTAGGCTGATCATTCGGTTGGCTGCGGCAACGCAGGGTGGACCGTGCTTTATCGGCTGTCAAGTCGCTTGCGACAAGGTGCTCCTTGGGAACGTGCGACGATTGGCAGTCCCAAATCCATCAAGGTCAACCGCGTGCAGGCCGCTGCCAGTATCGGTGACCGCCTGAGGATCGTCCCTAAAGCCTTTAATTGCAGTATGTTGATGATTATCTTGGTTTTGGAAGGGTCGGGGGTTTGTTTGCCCATGGAGTCAGGCTGGTTTGTCGCTGCCCGGTGAATGTTGGCGACCATGTCACCAAGCTGTCATCGCTGTTCTAGGCAGTGACGGAGGTTGCATTGCAGGCTTAAGGTGGCCTGCAGATGCCCTCTCTTCGTGCTGTCGTATTGTCTCTGATCGCCGCGTTCTGCACTGCTGTTGCGTTGAGTGCGCAGGTGCCGAGCCCGACCGAGTTCTTTGGTCACCAGGTTGGCGCCGACTACAAGCTGATCAACTACACCGACATGATGCGCTACTTCCGCACCATTGAAGGTGCGAGTAAGCGCATGAAACTCGTCGACATCGGCGAGACTAGCTACGGCCAGCGCATGATGATGGCGGTCATCAGTTCGCCGGAGAACCTGGCCAACATCGAGCAGCTTCGCGCGGCCAGCGTCAAGATGGCGCATCCGGGCGACATGGATCAGGCCGGTGCGAATCGTCTGGTGGCTGCCGGCAAGCCGGTTGTTTGGATCGATGCTGGCCTGCACGCGACCGAGACGATCGCCGGGCAGAACATCATTGAACTGGTCTGGCAGATGAACTCGCGCGACGACGCCGAGGTGCTGCGCATTCTCGATGAGGTCGTGCTGCTTGCGACGCCAGTCAATCCGGATGGCTACGAGTTGGTCGCCAACGCTTACATGGCGACCGTCGATGAACAGGGCAAGGGTGGTAGCACTTCCACTCCGGTGCTCTACCAGCGCTACATCGGCCACGACAACAACCGTGACTTCTATGCGTGCAACCAGAAGGAGGCGCAAAACATCAGTCGCGTCTTCTGCCGCGATTGGTGCCCGCAGATTGTCTACAACCACCATCAGAGCGCGCCGCGCAACACGATCATCTACACGCCGCCGTTTCGCGATCCGTTCAACTACTTGGTGGATCCACTGGTGGTGCGCGGCATCGAGATTGTCAGCGCGCACATGAACAACCGCTTCGCCCTCGAGGACAAGCCGGGTGTCATTTCGCGCAGTGGCGCGCCCTACTCAGGTTGGTGGAATGGTGGTCTGCGGTCGACCAGCTACTTCCACAACATGATTGGCATCCTGACCGAATCGTTCGGTCGCCCGGAGCCGACGCAGATCAAGCAACCGTTGTCTCGGCGGTTGCCTTATCACGACTATCCGCAACCGATCGGTCCACAGTTGTGGCACGCGCGTCAGACTGTTGAGTATCTGCAGACCGCGAACTTCGCGATCCTCGATTACGCGTCGCGGTTCGGCGACGATTTGCTGAACGGCATGTACAAGATGTCCAGTCGCGCCATCGGCAACGGTCGCAAGGACTATTGGACGACCACGCCGCGCCTCGTCAACGAAGCGAAGAAGCGCGAGGACTCTTCGGTCTTCAGCGATCCGGGTTGGCGCGATCCACGCGCTTATGTGATGCCGGCAGATCAGCCGAACTGGTCGGCCGTGATGCGCTTTGCGCGCTCTCTGTGGCACTGCGGTGTCGACATGCACTACGCCAGTGAGTCGTTCCCACTCAACGGCAAGGTGATGCCTGCTGGGTCGCTGGTGATTCGCTGCGACCAACCGTACCGCGCTCACGTGCTCGACATGATGGAGCCGCAGTGGCATCCCGATGACTTGCGCGACGGCAAACCGATTCCGCCGTATGACGCGGCTGGTTGGACGCTGGCGATGCAGACGGATGTCAAAGTAGAGCGCACGTTCGAGGAGCTAAAGGGCCCATTCGAAGCGATCACTACGTTGCCGGCGTTTCCGCAACGCGATCTACCGCAGTCGAGTGCGTATTGGTTGTTGGATGTGCGCGACTTGCATTCGGTCACGGCGGTCAACCGATTGTTGGCCGCTGGCTGCACTGTCGAATACTCGAAGAAAGGTCACTACGCCGTGCCGGTTGCACCGAGGTCGAGCCAGGTGCTTAGTAAGGCAGCGCGCGAACTGGGTGTCGTTGCTAAGGCTGCGAAACTCGGTGGCGAGAAGCGACGCAAGTTGGGACCTGTTCGGGTTGGTTTGTTTGACGTCTATGGCGGCAACATGGCGACCGGCTGGGATCAGTGGTTGCTTGAGCAATTCGAGTTCCCGGTGCAGTTGGTGTGGGGAGATCGCGTGCAGCGCGGTGACCTGAACGCCGACTTCGACGTGCTGATTTTTCACACCGGCTTGCCGGGTCCGCGCAACCTGACGCGCGCGATGCGACAACGCACGCCGCCGAAGTATGACGCGCTCAAGAAGGCGCTGCCGCCGTTCCAGGATTGGAGCAACATCGAAGCGCGCGCGACCAAGCTCACTGGCGAGAAGGCATTGCCGGCGATCCGCGAGTTCGTGCAGCAAGGCGGCACGCTGATGGCGCTCGGTCGCGAGGTGGACAAGGTCATTCGTCACTTCGAGTTGCCGATCAAAGTCGGCACCCACATCGCGAGCGACGATCCGGACGTTGAAGACGGGATGCGTAAAACCACCCGTGATGAGTACTACGTGCCCGGGTCGTTGATGGCGATCCAGGTGGACACGTCGCACGAGATCGCGCGTGGTGTGAGTTCGGATCTGGCGGCGATGCTGTATCGCTCAGCGACGATTCTCGAACTCGAGGAAGGGGCCAAGAACGTCGAGGTCGTCGCGCACTATCGCAACCATGACACCCTGCTTAGCGGTTGGGCGATCGGGACTGAATACCTCCATGGCAAGGCTGGTGTCGTCGCGGCACGCGTGGGCAAAGGCCGCATTCTGCTCTACGGCATCGACGCGACCTATCGCGGCCAGCCGACCGGTACTGCCAAGATGTTCTTCCAGGGCATTCTGACCGCGACCGAGGGCCGCTGAGCGGTCGGCAAGCGGAAAGTTGGGCTGTTGCTGGCACCGAAGTAGCGGAATGAGGAGCATTGCTGGGGCATGCGCGTTGTCGTGTGCCCCGCATGTGTTCCCCAAGACTCTCTCAGCTTAATGCTCCGATTTCTCAGTTCGTCCGTCGTCTGTTCCGCCCTCGCATTCGCCCAGGTTGCCACCACCCCGGCGGCCGATCAGGGCCCGGTTCTTCCCGGGGCTAACTCCGATGAGGCGCGGGCCTTCGTTGCCAAGGCTCTCGACAAGACCGCTGCATACGCTCGTGGCAACTTCACGACGTTGGAAGGTCAGGACAGCGCGATGTTCCGCAACGCTGGGTTGCCGATCGGTGCGCAAGAAGTTGAGATCAGCGGTGGCTGGGATCGCAGCCTAGTCTGGGCCGAGTCGGATGGTCGCGATTACGTGACGGCTAACGGCCGCATGTTGGCCAAGGTTGAGAACGAGTGGCGCTTGCGTCGTGGCAAGTTGGCGGGCGGCATCGCGGCGCCGTTCACCCTCGACCCGGACTACTTGATCGCCGCGATCAAGCAGTTGCCGAAGGCTTCGAGCAACGTGGTGCATGTCGAAGCTGGCAAGCTTCGTGGCAAGGCCATGGTCTTGCTGACGATTAAGCTCGATGACGAGGTTGCGCTCGAGTTCTCGGACTGTGGTGCGGTTCCGGATGTCGGGGGCGGCCTCGGTGGCATCATGATGATCGGCGGCATGGGCATGGGCATGGAGCCACCGCGCCCGGAACTCGAAACCTATGTCGTGTTCTACATCGATTCTGAGAGTGGTGACCTGGCTCGCATGACCGTTAAGACCTACTCGACCGAGGAGATGATGGGCCAAATCCAGATTGGCGGTGCTGGCGGCGGTTTCGGCGGCGGTTTCGGCCGTGACGAAGAAGAAGAAGAAGAAGAAGAAGACCAGACCGGTCCGGTCAAGTGGAAGCGTGGCCTGCCGCGCATCAAGCCGGCCAAGGACCAGTCGGTCATGACCTTCCGCGCCGACTTCAAGAAGCTTGGCTTGGCCGAAGCTCCGAAGCTCGACGAGCGCTCGAAGGCTCTGCTGCGCGTTCGCTAATCAGCGCGGCCCGGTCTTATCGATCGATCCGTAGTGCTCGACCATGCCCGTGGGGCATGCCCCGCGGGGTCTCGATTGCGGCGAGCCCTTAATAGCTTCGCAGCGCATCCAGGCGCACGGCTTCGAGTTCTACACTGGCGTTTGCTTTCGTACTTATTCCTCTTCGATGTGGGATCTCACTTCCAGGCGAAGACAATCTTGGCATGGCAATTCACTTCCGGATCGTTGTGCTAGGTCTACTTTCCGTAGTAAATCTCTCGGCGCAACAAGCCCCACGAAAAGCCCCACGAAAAGCCCCACGAAGCGATCAGAACCTTCCTGCTGTGGCTTCTCCATCTGGCTATCAGGCGAACCACTGGGTGCCGACTGTTGTGCTGTGGTGCAGTGAGATGAAACGTCGTGAAGCGCTAACCAGTGCCCTTAATGCCGATGGGTTTTCTGTGGTGCTATTGCAAAGTGCGCCCGGCTCGAAAGCGCTGGAGAAGATCATTGCCAGCGTTCGTCAGCGCGTGCGCATTGCGCAGGGCGGCGTGCATGCGGTGATCGTGTCGGATACGAAAAAGGCCATTGCAGCAGTGTTGGCGCAGCGACAAGAGTTCCAGACGGTGACCGTTTGCGGCAACGCTTCGGCGACGGACTTGGATGCGTTGATGCGACTTCCTAAGCGGCGGATCTGGGTATTGGTCACTGGCGATGCCAAGGAGATCAGTGCGCATCTGAAGGAGATCCATGCCGAGCGAGTTGTCGCAGGTGCGGCCGGCGATGTGCATCAAGTTTTGGATTCGTTCCACGACGCTGCCGCGGTCGGGGATGAAGATCGTTACTTCGCGATTCTGCCGAATGATTCGGTGTTCTTGGGCACGGATGCGACCGAGCGCTGGACGGGGAAGCAGTTTCGAAGCTTCGCGATGCGCTACTTCAAGCTGCCGTCAGCTTGGACGTATGTGCCGCTAGAGCGACATGTCACGTTGAGCGCCGACGGCAAGTTGGCGTGGTTCGACGAAGCGCTCGACAATGCTGGCTATGGCGAGTGTCGCGGCACCGGGGTGCTGGCGAAGCGCGACACAAGCTGGGTCGTGCTTCAATACAACCTGACGGTGCCGGTGCCGAACGACCTGATGGGTGGCGTCGCTAAGAAGATCCGAGCGCACCTCGATGCCAAGCAGTCAGCAGCCAAGAAGCCAGCCGGCCAGAGCGCTGCCGGCAAGTAGCCCGTCGTTACGAACTGCACGACAACGCGGAGCAACCCGGCTTGTGCCGTGCCCACTCCGGCCGCTTTGCCGCAAGTTCGTCGTGTTCCGGCTGATCATCAAACGGGCGTTGCATGACCTTCTGCAACCGCTCTAGGACCGAGTAGTCGCCCTTGTGCGCGGCGTCGATAGCGGTCTGTGATAGCCAGTTGCGTAGCACGAACTTCGGATTGCATCGGTCCATTGCCGTCGCCAATTCAGTTGGTGCCCTGCTTTCCTTGCGCGTGCGCTGCCACCAACGTTGCAGCCAGGCAACGCCGGCAGCGACATGTGATTCGGATGGCTCGCCGTAGAACGCTGCTTGGCACGCGGACGGCATGGCGTTGGGTGCCTCTGCTTCGGTCACGACATTCGACAACGAACGGAAGAACACCGTCATGTCGGTCTCTTCCTTGCCGAGCCAATCAAACCCGTCTTGGATCAGTTTGACGTCGTCTGGTTCGAACGTGATGCCGAGCTTGTCCGAGAACCGCTTGGTAGCGTGCTTGCTGTAGCTCTCCTGGTAGCGCGTTGCGGCCGCCTCGATGCATGATTCATCGTTGTCGAGCAAGGGCAGTAGCGCTTCGCCAAGCCGCGCGATGTTCCACATGCCGATCGTCGGTTGGTTGCCGAACGCATAACGATGTTGCTGCGCGTCGGTCGTGTTGGGGGTCCAACCGAGGTCGTAGTTGTCGGTCCAACCGTAGGGGCCGTAATCGATCGTCAGGCCGAGGATCGACATGTTGTCGGTGTTGAGCACGCCGTGCACGAATCCGACCGCTTGCCAGTGCGCGATCGTCTGCGCGGTGCGGTCTGCGACTTCGGCGAGCCATGCCGCGTAACCGTCCTTGCCCTGGCCCGCGAACTGCGGGAACCAGTTTTCGAGGGTGAAGTCGGCGAGCGTCTTTAGCAGCGCATGATCCTTGCGCGAACACGGCAATTGGTAGCTGCCGAAGCGCAGGAACGACGGCGCCACGCGACAGACGATCGCGCCAGGTTCGGGTGCCGCGTTGCCGTCGTAGAACATGTCGCGCACGATTTGGTCACCAGTGAGCACCAGTGAGAGCGCGCGTGTTGTCGGCACGCCGAGCGCGTGCATCGCCTCACTGCACAGGAACTCTCGGATCGACGAGCGCAACACCGCGCGACCATCGGCGCGGCGCGAGTAGGCGGTTGGCCCGGCGCCCTTGAGTTGCAGTTCGGCACTCTCGCCATCGGGTCGCGTAAGTTCGCCGAGCCCGATCGCGCGGCCGTCGCCGAGTTGGCCGGCCCAGTGGCCAAACTGGTGGCCACCGTAGTTGGCGGCATATGGATCCATGCCAGGCCACAGTGCATTGCCGCCGAGCACGCGCGCGGTCTTGGGATCCTGCATGTGTTCGTCGTCGAATCCCAACTCCTCGGCGAGTGGTCGGGACCACGCCACCAGTTTTGGATCGGCGACGGCCGTTGGTTGCGCGAGCGACCACAGCGCTCCCGTGACTTCTCGAGACGTGGGGTCAGTTTGGTCATCACCCGGGAGCGAGTCGAGGAAGCGCCGAGTAAAAACGGGGGATGCCATGCGTCCTTCCTACCACAAACGTGCTGCTGGTAGATTATGGCAGTGGCGAACGTCTCAAGCTTCCTACCCGTTGCGCGCAGGGACGCGCGCGTGTTGATCCTCGGCAGCATGCCTGGCATTGCCTCGCTGGAAGCCCAGCGCTACTACGCCCACCCCCGCAATGCCTTCTGGCCGATCCTGGCTGAGATCTGCGGATTCGACCGCGAGTTGCTCTATGAGCAACGCCTCAAGGAAGTGCAGCGTCTCGGCATCGCACTGTGGGATGTGCTTGCCAGTTGTGCGCGATCAGGAAGTCTCGACAGTGACATCGAGGCTGCTTCGATTCGCACTAACGACTTCGCGGGCTTCCTCGCGTCGCATCCCGGGGTCACTACCGTGCTCTGCAACGGCGGTGCGGCATTCCAGATGTTCCGCAAACGGGTCGTGCCGGGGCTGTCGGATGAGTTCGCGAAGCTGCGCGTTCGCCAGTTGCCGTCGAGCAGTCCGGCGCACGCCAGTATGACCTTGGCGCAGAAACGGGATGTCTGGCTGCGCGAGATCGGTCCGCTACTTGAGTAGCAGCGTCAACTGCGCGGCCGGAGCGTCTGCCATGACTTCGATGCCGCGCAAGGGCAAGTGCCCGTCGTCGGCATTATCGTGATCGCTTGGTAGGGCTGCCAACATGACTGGCAGAGTACCGCCAGCCCTGAGCACGGCTTCTCGGTCATCGCGCAACTGTTGGTTTGGAGCCCGGGTAGACCGGACCAATTTCACAGGCCGTGGTGGTCGCCTTGACCGTTTCGTTACTGTCCGGGCCGCTCAGTGCGTTTGCGCGGCTGCGCGAGAGCGGTAAGTCGTCGTCTTGGGTCCGTTCAAAGTTCGTCGGAGATGTGCGTGCTGAGTCACTTGTTAGCGCGGTGCTATCGGTTGCTGCTTGAGTTGGCTACATGGTCAACGCCGCAGTTTCTTGCGCTCGGTCGCAATGCGCGGCGCTTGGCAAGGCATCGCTCTTTGCAGATTGTTGGCGACGACTCGCTAAGCTCTTCGAACTCGCGAGCTACCCCACTACGACCTCCACGAAATCGCTTCCATCGATGCTTAGATCCAGCCTGGCCGCCACCGGCCTGCTCTGTGCCGCAGTCAGCGCGCAGTCTTTCTCCTACCCCAACTTCTCGTCCACGGCGCAACTCAACTTGTTGGGTAGCAGCATTCAGGCTGGCAATGCCGTGCGTTTGACGGCGAACGCTTCTAATCAAACCGGGTGGTTGTGGCGCAACACCGCGATGCCGATCTTGAGCGGCTTCGACACGACGTTCACGTTCCGCATTTTGCCGCCGCCCGCCGGCATCAAGGCCGAGGGCTTTGCACTCGTGATTCAGGATGATCCGAGCGGCGCCAATGCCACCGGCGGCACCGTGTGGGGCATGGGCTACGGCAGCGGCGCAAATGGCAGTGCGGGCATTCGCAACTCGATCGCGATCGAGTTCGATACTTACCAGGATCCGTTTCTCAACGACAGCAGTGCCAACGAGTTGACGATCCATACGCGCGGTGCGCTTGGCAACCACGAGAACGAGAACTGGTCGATTGGTCGCGTGACCCCGCCCGGTAACTTCGTTAACGGCCAAATACACACGGCGCGCATCGTCTATATCCCCGGCGCGATCCAGGTATACGTCGACAACATGGCAACGCCCGTGTTGACGCGCTCCTACGACCTCGTCACTGGCGGCACCTACCAAAGCGGCAACCCCGTTGGTGGTCTCGGTGTTGTTGGCGGCACGGGCTTCGCTGGTTTCTGTGCGACCACGGGTGCCGGATCGTTGACTGAGCAAGTCGACATCCTGTCATGGGATTGGACCTCGACGCCACCTACCGATCCTTGCTATGCCGGCACGCTCGGCCAGAGCACGCTGACGATTGATGGTAGCGATGGCGGATTTTTCCGTCGCGTCGAGATCGCTACGCACCAACCGTTCGCGATTGGTGTTGCCAACCCGCCGTCGTTCGGCGCCGGTGCGCACTACATCCTGGTTGGTTCGTTGTTGGCCCAGCCTGGTGCTCCCGGCACTGGCCTGAGCTTTGGTAATGCGTGCTTCCCGATGTTGCCGTTGGGCCCGGCTGAGTTGTTGTTGGCCAACACGTTCAGCGTCAGCACTGGTTTGCTGCCGGCACTGCCGACGCCGCACACGATGAATATCCCGTCGAGCATCATCACGTTCCCGTTGGAGATGACGATGCAGGCGGTCACGTTTGATTCGGCTTCGCCGCTGACGCTGGGATTGACCAACGCGGTCGAACTCGCCGTTCTGCAAGTTGGCCCGCCGATGATTTCGAGCGTCCTGCCGCTGAGTGCCGCCGCCAACGTGTTGATCACGATTGCTGGTGACGGCTTCGTGCCCGGCCTGACGTTGACGCTTGCCGGTGCGCCGATCGCACCGGCTTCGGTTTCCGCCGAGCAAGTGACGTTCCTGTTCCCGGCGAGCACGCTGTGTGACTCGATGCTGCTGTTGACTAACCCCGATGGCCAATCGCAGAGCTGGATGCTCAACCCGACGCCGATCGTGACCAATACTGTCCTTGGCCAAGGCTCGTCGGCCGGTGGAGCCATCTTCATCGTGCAGGGAACTGGCTTCGCGCCGGGAACCATGGCCACGATTGGTGGTGCGGCTGCCACCGTGCTGTCCGCAAGCGCGACGGTCCTGACGATCAGCACGCCGTCCGGGACGCCCGGTGTGGCACCGGTTGTCTTGACGACGCCCGGCGGTTGCACCGCGTCGACGACCTATACTTACCTGTAGGCCGTCTGGAGCATCGTCGCGGCGGAGCTTGATGACGCCGCACTTGCGGAGTGAGTTAGCGGTGCTCGATGACTTCGTCGCGCGCGTAGCGGACCTTCGGGGCCGCTGCGTACTTGTCGTCCGCCGCGCGGTAACCGACGGCGCAGGCGCATAGAGTCGCGTAGCGCGTCTCCTTGAGGCCCAGCAGTTCGTCGTAGCCGTTCATGTCGATGCCTTCCATTGGGCAGGTGTCGATGCCCATCGCGGCAGCGGCCGTCATGAACTGACCGAGTGCGATGTAGGTCTGACGTGCGTTCCAGCCGAACAGGTCCTTCGCCGCCCAGCCCTTGAGCAGGAATTCGGCGATGACGTTGCGGTAGCCAGCGAGATTCTCGATCGGCGTGCCGCGCACTTCGCTGGTGCGAGCCATGAAGCGGTCGACATCTTCGTCGGTCGTGGTACGCAAGGCGGCGAACACGACGTAGCGGTCGGATTCGATGACTTGCGCCTGGTTCCAGGAAGCGTCGCGCAACTGCACGCGAAGGTTCTTGTCATCAACGATCAGGAACTTCCACGGCTGCAGGCCAAATGACGAAGGCGCCAAGATGAGCGATTGCTCGAGCGTCTCCCAGGCGTCGTCAGGGATCTTCTTGTCGCTATCGAAGCTCTTGACGGCGTACCGCCACTGCAGCAAATCAAGCGCTTGCTCAGGACTAAGCGTGCTCATTAGGTGTTCGCCATGAGGGTCGTCAGGCGCCGACTGAATGCGGCGGGGTCTATCGGCATCGTGCCCTCGGCGAGTAGGGCTTGGTCATAAAGTAGTGCGGACCAATCACCGAATTGTGCGTCGTCCCCGAGGCCTTGCAGTTTCTGGACAACGGCGTGGCCGGCGTTGAGTTCGAGGATGCGTTTCTGCTTGGGCACGTCGTGACCAGCTTCGCGCAGCACCTTCTCCTGACGAGCGCTCATGCTACCTTCGTCGTTGACTAGGCAGGCTGGCGAATCGGTCAGGCGGTCGGTGACGCGAACGGTTTTGACATATTCGTTTAGTGCCGTTTGCACACGCTCAAGAACGGGAGCCAGTTCCTTCTCGAGCGCTTCCTTCTTCTTTTTGTCCTCGTCACTCTCAGGCAGGTCGAGTGCGCCCTTGGCCGCGGACACGAACTGCTTGCCGTCGTATTCGCGCAGCGCATCGACAACCCATTCGTCGATGGCTTCGGTCATCAGCAGCACTTCGTTGCCCTGCTTAGTCAGTGCTTCGATGTGCGGGCTCGCCTTAGCGCCAGCCAGGCTGTCGGCGGAGACGTAGTAGATCGACTTCTGGTCTTCGGGCATGCGCGACACGTAGTCGGCAAAACTCGTCAGGGCGCTGTCTTCGCCGTTCGTGCTGTGGAAGCGCAGCAGGTTGGCAAGGCGCTCGCGGGCATCTTGCTCGTGGTAGACACCTTCCTTCAGGTTGCGGCCGAACTCCGCGTAGAACGTCTCGAAGCGATTGATCTTTTGCGGTTCGGTGCCTTCGGGCGCGTCGGCGAGCACGCGCTCGGTTTCGCCTTCGGCGGCGAGTTCTTCGAGCAGCGTCAGCGTCTTGCCGACGACCTGCTTTTTGATGAATCGCGTGGTCGCGTCCTTCTGCAGGATCTCACGCGAGACGTTGAGCGGCAGGTCTTCGCTGTCGACTACACCACGCATGAAGCGCAGCCATTCCGGCACGATCTCCTGCGCGTCGTCCATGATGAAAATGCGCTTAACGAACAGCTTGACGCCGCTCTTGCCGCGATCGACCACGTCGAAAGGAGCCTTCTCGGGGATGTAGAGCAGGCCGGCTAGCTCGTGGGTGCCTTCGACCTTGAAGTGCGTCCAGGCGAGCGGCGGTTGCCAGTCATGCGACAGCGACTTGTAGAACTCGGTGTAGTCCGAGTCCTCGATGTCGCTCTTCGAACGCGTCCACAGGGCGCGCGCCTGGTTGAGAGTGACTGATTCCTTCTCGGTCTTCTGGTCGTCGCCTTCGCCGGTGGTGCGCTCGACTTCCATGCGGATCGGCCAGCGAACGTAGTCGCTGTATTTGCGCACGACCTCGCGCACCGGCCACTCCTGCATGTACTCGTTGGCGTCTTCTTTGAGCGTCAACACGATGTCAGTGCCACGACCTTCGCGCTCGGCGGAACGCATTTCGAAGTCACCCTTGGCTTCACTCGTCCAGTTCCAGCTCTCATCGCTGCCGGCCTTGCGCGAAGTCACGCTGACCGAGTCGGCGACCAGGAACGCGGAGTAGAAGCCGACGCCGAACTGGCCGATCAGCGACACGTCCTTCTTCTGTTCTGCAGACAGCGACTGCATCAGCTTCTTACTGCCGCTGCGGGCGATCGTGCCGAGGTTGCCGATCATCTCGTCGCGAGTCATGCCGACGCCGTTGTCGCGGATGGTCAGCGTGCCAGCTTTTTCGTCGCGGATCAGTTCGACGCGCAGTTCCGTGTCGTCGCCGAGCAGTTCGTGCTCGGTCAGTGCCCGGAAGTTCAGTTGGTCGAGTGCGTCAGCTGAGTTGCTGATCAGTTCGCGCAGAAAGACTTCGCGGTGGGAGTAGAGCGAGTTGACGACGAGGGACAGGACCTCGTTGACTTCGGCTTGGAAAGTGTGCTTCTCAGCGGTTGACGACATTGCTTTCTTAGGGGTGCGCGAACTTTTCGCGCTAGCAGGATTGCGACGTAGGCCCCAAGGATCAAGGGGGTGTCTCTCAACGGCGCCGGTTTTGGTGGCCCTTTGGCGCAAACAGCACAAACCACGTGCTTAGGACGGCGGTCCAGGTCATGGCATTTCGCAAGCTGGCCAGGACCTCGCCGCTGGCGACTAGTCGCTGGGCGCGGGCCGCGTTTTCTGGTGTGTCGAGCAGGCCCAGCTTGATCGCTTCGATTTCGGCGGTGAGATCTATTGCGCCGTATACCCACCAGATCCAGGCGCCAAGGAGCGATACGCAGATGGTCTGCATGACGCGTTGCGCCCAGCCATTGACGAAGAGCCCAAGTCCGGCAACTGGCAGCAGGTAGATCAAAGAGAATAGTCTGGATCCGTTGGCCCAAGGAGCATCGCCGGCGAGGCTGATAGTCCAAACGGAGATGGCGGCGAGTAGCGCCGCGCCGAGCAGCAGGGCTGAGTTGCGGGAACTGCGGGCGAGTGCGTGGCGACCGATCGGGTGCAGCAACAGCAGCAAGTTGAAGATCGGCACGGCGCAGGCCGTTAGTAGCACGAAGCCGAGCCAGCTAAACCCAACGACTACGGCGGCATTTTCGTAGCCGGCTTGGTCGAGCATGCGGCGAAAAAACATCGTGCCGATCCAGATGCCGATCAGGATTTGTGTGCGCCGCTTCGGTTCGAATCGTTCGAGCCACAAGAACCAACCGAGTACCATGCGGTAGATCGGGTTGCGCGCCTTGAGCGCCTCGAGCATGCCTTCGCGTGCGCCGTCGAGCGTTGGGTCACGTCGCAGCGCTTCTTGAAAGTGCGTCAGCGCTTGCTTGGCATCGCCTTGGTGAAGTTTCGCGAAGCCGAGTGCCTGGTGGGTGTATGGGTTTTCGGGGTCGTGCGCGAGCGAGGTCTCGACCGACGCGGTCGCTTCTTTACCGCGGCCGAGCTTGGTTAGCGCTAGCGAGCGAAGGTTGAGGCTGCCCGTGTCGTGGGGGTCGATTGCCAAACCGGTGTCGGCTGCCTGCAAGGCGTCCTCCCAGCGTTCTTGGTGGAACCGGATCTGCGCCAGCATGCCGCGGTAGCCAGCATGTTCCGGGTCGATATCGATAGCCGCCGCGATGGCCTTGGCTGCTTCGTCAAGGTCGCGTCGCGCGACAAAGACAACCGCGATTGCGTGGTAGCCGAAGTCACTCTCGGGGTCGACGGTGATGGCTTGGCGCGCTTCGGCGAGTGCTTCGTCGAGACTGCCAGTTTGCGCCAAAACAATGCCGAGCATCGCGTACGCAGCTGAGAACTCTGGATCGATCGCGAGCGCGGCACGCAGTTCTTTTTCGGCGAGGTCCCACCGTTGCTGTTCGAACAGCAGTCTCGCGCGTTCCCAGTGAGCTTCGATCATCGTATGCAGTGTGAAGGGGCGGCGACGAAACTTACAGCTTCAGGTAGTGCTTCAAGTCGTCGTAGAGGCCGCCTTCGTTGGCATGCAGCACGTAGTTCTTCGCCATTGCAAACCACTCAGTGGTCGTCGGGCGTTGGATCTTGGCCGCCTTGAGCAGGTCTTTGGTGCGCAAGGGGGTTGGCTTACCGGCGCTGATGGCTTCGTCGAGCTTGGCTTCGATCGCTCGGTCGATGACCGCACTGAGGTCGGCGCCCGAGTAACGGTCGGTCTTTGCGGCGATTGCCTGTACGTCGATGTCTTCTTGCGGCTTGCCAGCGAGTTGTAGACGCAGGATTTCGGCGCGAGCTTCGCGATCTGGCGGCGGCACGAAGATTACTCGGTCAAAGCGGCCGGGGCGGCGGAACGCACTGTCCATGTGCCACGGTGCGTTGGTTGCCGCGAGCACTAGTAGGTCTTCGTTGTTGCTGGTCAGTCCGTCGAGCTCGGCGAGGAACTGGTTGATCGTATTGCGACCAGCGCTGCCTCGCATGTCGCCGCGGCTTGCGCCTAGTGCATCGACTTCATCGAAAAATAAGACGCAGGGGCGATGCTTGCGCGCGGTCTCAAAGATGCCGTGCAGGTTGCGTTCGCTCTTGCCGATCCACATGTCGAGGACGTCGTGGATGCCGATGGACAAGAATTTGGCGTCGACCTCGCCGGCGGTCGCTTTGGCCAGGAACGTCTTGCCGCAGCCCGGTGGCCCATACATCAGAATGCCGCCGCCACCCTTCTTGCCGTAGGCCTTGTAGAGCTCCGGTTGTTGCATCGGCAGCACGATCTTCTTGGCGATTTCCTTCTTCAGGTCGGCGAGTCCGCCGACATTCAGAAACTTGATGTCCGAACGAATCGGCACGAGGCTGGGGTCGTCGCTGGTTTCGCCGTCGAGGTTGCGCAGGCGACCGTCGATGATCTCGGCTTCTGCCGCGAACTCGTCGTTGCCGACGCCGAGCCGCTCGCTCAACTCGTCGTCATGTAAGGTCTCGTCGGCTTCGAGCGCTTTCTTGTATTGCCGCACGGCCTGTTCGACATCGCCTTCCGAAAGCAGGACGCGTGCCAAATCGACACGGGCGCGATCATTGCCCCGCGCGACCAGTTGCTCCAATACGATCGCAGCCGCCGAGAACTTGCCTTGGGTACGATAGCTCTTGGCCAACAGCAGCATCAGGGGCTGACTCTGGCCGTCGATCTTCAGGGCTGCTTTGAACTCAGTTTCCGCGGCTTCGTAGTGGCCGTGCGCCAGCAACGTCTCGCCAAGTAGTTGGCGTAGTGCGGTGTTGTTTGGGCTCGCAGCCAGGGCTTCTCGCAGCGAGCGAATTGTGTCATCAGCATCCATGCCTGCAGGTTAGCCGTCGCCGTCAGATTATTCGCTCTCAGTGTTTCGTCCAGGGATTGCCCGGGACATCAGTAGCTGCCGCCTGCCGCGAGGCAAGCGCTGACAGGCTTGCCGGCAAGGCAATGCGAGGATTGCGATGCTTGTCGCAGCTTCATCTCGACGTAGATGGCGGACACCGCTGCACCTGGCGTGATTGTGTGTGGCATGCACATGCTTGGCATGTCCGGCGCCGAGTTCCACGGCGGGTTTGTGAAGCATGGTTCGCAGTTGCTTGACCAAGCCTTGCTCCGTTCGCGATGCACTGCCCGCGTGTCATCCGGCGCATGGTGGCCGCACCATGGTGCTGTGCGCAGGCAGTCCTTCGTGCGGATAATTCGGGCTAGTTGCTCTGGCGGAGTTGCGGACGCTGGTTCCGTTACTTGCTGAGCGATCGGTTTCGGTCGGAGCGGTGATTTTTTGTGGTCGGTGTTCGGTCACGAGCGCGGTGCGCTAGGCTGTCGATCTAGAGTTCGCGAGATTACCCATGAACGAGAACAACCAATACGCCCGTCTCGATGCCCCGGTCGCAGCGTTTGCCGCTGCCAACGAACGGGCTGGTTTCCTCAAGAAGGTCTACGGCCTGCTGTTTCTCGGCGTGCTTGGCTTCGCCGTAACCCTGTGGGCGGCTGCCAACGTACCCCTCGTCAATGGTTGGGCCATGGATATGGCTCGGCTCATTTATGGCAACCGGTGGGGCTGGGCCATCTACATGGGCATCTTCATTGGAGGCTCATACCTAGTGCACTCCGTCGCTGAGCAGCGGCCACTTGGCGCCTTCGCGTATGCCGGTTGGGTTGTGCTGCTCGGACTGTTGATCTCGCCCATCGTGTTGATGGTCAGTGGTCAGCAGGGCGGCATGGCTATCATCAACCAGGCGAGTGCGCTAACCGCGATCGTGTTCGGTGGCTTGACCACGTACGTGCTCTACACCGGCAAAGACTTCTCGTGGATGCGCGGCATCCTGGTGATGGCGTTCTTTGGCCTGATCGTGACGTCACTGTTGGGTTTCTTCATGGGCTTTTCGATGGGCCTTTGGTTCTCGGCCGCGATCGTGCTGCTGTCCGCCGGCTACATCCTCTACGACACGAGCCAGATCTTGCACCGCTTGCCGACCAGCATGCCGATGACCGGCGCGATCTTGCTGTTCACGGATGTGGTGCTGCTGTTCAAGCACATCCTGATCTTGCTAATGGGCTCGCGCGACTAAGTCGTTGCGAACCGTTGTCGGTTGCGCGGGCGGCACTTGCTCTATTCGCACTAGGTCGCGAGTCGCAGGCCACTGTCTTTTAGGCCACTGTCTTTTAGTGCACTGTCTTCTAGTGCGCTGAGCTCGTAGCTGGGTCTAGTCGCGCCAGAGCGCGACGCCGCCGCTGAGCCCGGCGAGGTTGTCGACGATCGTTACATCGCTCGGCAAATCAGCCGACAGTTTCTTCGCATTGCCGCCGCCAATGTATAGGCGGTCGAAGTGCGTGAGCTGGCGCATGTTCTCGATCGCTCGCAGCACCCGCGCCTGCCACTTGCCGTTGCCAGCTTCACGCCGAGCTGCGTCACCGACGTGTTCGTCGTAGCTCTGCCCATTGCAGAACGGCTGCTGCGAGATCTCAAGGTGGGGGCACATTCGGCCATCCTTGTAGAGCGCTGTGCCAAAGCCGGTGCCAAGAGTGACGACCATCTCGATACCGGTTCCAGCAATGACTGCGAGGCCTTGCACGTCCGCGTCGTTGGCCACGCGGGTGGGGCGGCCAATGGCTTCTTGCAGCGCGGTAGCAAGGTTGTAGCCGGACCACGCGTCGTTGCCGAGATTGGGCGCGGTCAACACCACGCCGTCACGCACCATGCCGGGGAAACCCGCAGAGATACGGGTATACCCCGAAAGCTCGCGGACGAACTCGGCGATCATCGCGATCATCGCATCCGGGTGGGCTCCAATCGGCGTCTCCATGTGAATGCGTTCGGAGACGAAATCGCCATTGGGGTCCATTACAGCGGCTTTGAGCCCGGTTCCGCCGATGTCGACAGCGAGCGTGGATTGCGCCATCTGATAGAGCGAGTGGCAGCCTGCGAGTGCTTGTTCTTCCATGATTCTGTAGGGCTCTTCGACGTGGGCGAGCCGTTCACTTGAAGCGGGCAGCGTGCCAATTCGGGACTAATCATGGGGAGGCTATGTAACCGATATGTTGGCCGACGAGATTATGCATGCGAAGAACCGTGATTGATGATGAACCGACAGCCAAGCTTGAATCGTTTGGGGCTGTTGATGGCGCAGGTAATGCGCGTGACGGTCTCGACGTGATTCGTGCTGCGGTGGAGTCCAGCCAGCCATGCGATTTGGTCGGTCTCGATCTGAGCATGCCAGGCACCGCCGGAACCATTGGTCGCATGGGAGGGACGCTATGAAAGGCGTGATCTTTGCGATTTTCGAAGACTTCGTTGTCGAGACCTTTGGTGCCGACACCTTTGAGGACTTGCTTGACGACTGTCCGCACACGGCGAAGGAGCCGTTCATCGGGCCGAACTCGTATCCTGATCAGTGGCTCGTCGACCTAGTCACTGCAGCCTGCAAGCGCTTGTCTATTGAGCCCGGCGACGCGCTGCATGCGTTCGGAAAGTTTGCATTTGGCGGACTGACATCGCGCTACCCGAACTTCCTCGAAGGAGTTACGCATCCGCGGCAGCTACTGCTGTTGGTGCACGGCATCATCCATGTCGAGGTGAAGAAGCTGATGGTTGGCGCGACTCCGCCAAACCTCTTCTACGACAACGTCGATGGCGATCCCAGCGAGTTGACTCTGCACTATGAGTCGTCGCGCGGGTTGTGTCAGCTACTCGAAGGTTTGCTGCTCGGGGCCGGTGAACATTTCGGCGTGACGATCGAATACGAACAGCCCGCCTGTACTCACAAGGGTGATGCGCGTTGCACCTACTTGCTGAAGTTCCTGCAACCGGTCACTGCTTAGGAATGGATGAAGCTAAGTGGGAACGGCGATTGGCGCGCGAGAAGGTGCGCAGCCATGAACTCGAGAAGATCATCGAGGACAAGACGCGTGAGCTATACCTAGCCAACGAGAGCTTGCGTGAGCACAACGACGCGTTGGAAGTGAAGGTCGAGGGCCGTACCGCCGACTTGCGTGCTGCATTGGCAGTCGCGGAGGCTGCCAGTCGGGCCAAGACCGGGTTTCTTGCGCACATGAGCCATGAACTGCGCACGCCGCTGCACGGGCTCGGTGGCACGATTGACGCGTTGACGCGCACTCGTCTTGATGTCGAACAGCGGCGCTTGTTGGACCTTTGCCAGATGTCTAGCGCTCACTTGTTGAGTGTCGTCGGCGACGTGCTCGACTTCTCGCGCATCGAGTCCGGCCAGCTAGAACTCGATCTGCGCCCGTCATCCGTGCAAGAGATGGTTGATGCGGCTGCTTCGTCATTCTCGGCGGCTGCCAAGCAGAAGGGGCTGACGCTCACCGGCAAAGTCAGTGCTGACGGTCCGGTTTGGATGCATGCTGACTCCCACCGGATTGGCCAGGTGCTGGGCAACCTGCTCAGCAACGCGTTGAAGTTCACGGAATCTGGTGAAGTGCTCGTTCACGCTGAAGTTGCTCGCGAGGGTGCCGACCTGCGAACGACGTGGCGGGTCCGCGATACTGGTTGTGGCATGACCGAAGAGGCTACGTCGCGGATTTTCGAAGCCTTCAAGCAGGCCGAAGCGGCCACCACGAGACAATATGGCGGCACCGGTCTCGGCCTCTCAATCGTCAAAGGCATTGTCGAACGCATGGGCGGCAAGATCTGGGTCGAGTCCAAGGTCGGGGAAGGCACGATGTTCGCGTTCACGACGAATCACAAGGTCTGCGAAGCTGCGCCTCACGGCGCATCGCATGATTCCGTCGAACTCGATCTCAGCGAGATGAGCGTGCTGGTCGTCGACGACCATCCTGTCAATCGCACGCTGTGCAAAGCGATGCTTGCGACGACCGGTTGCAAATTGCTGATCGCGTCGAGCGGTGCCGAAGCGATCATGCAGGTCGCTACTTCGTCGCCAGACCTGATATTGATGGACTGCCACATGCCAGGAATATCTGGGATCGAGGCAACACGCACGATCCGAGCATCTGGCTATGAGAAGCCGATCCTCGCGGTTTCTGCCGATGCCACGACAGAGAATGCGAACGCCGTGCTTGCGTGTGGCATGCAGGGAATCGTCGGCAAGCCGTTTCGGCAGTCGGACCTGTTTTCGGCCATCTCCGACATGTTGGCAGGACGCGGTGCGTTTGCGGGTCAGGATGAGAAATCCGTGACCGAGGCCTACCCAATCTTCTCTGTCGAGTCTGCGTTGGATCTTGTTGGCGGCCAGTCAGAGATGGTGCAGCGCCTGTGTGAGGTGTTCCTCGAAGAGTTGCCGCAGAGCATCCACAACATGACGACGGCGATGCGCGAGGGCGATGCCGCTGCTCAGGAAGAGTCAGCGCACTCGTTGAAGGGAGCGGCTGGGGTGGTTTGCGCAGCGCGCCTGCGAGAACTGGTTATCGAACTGGAGGTAGCGGGCCGCGAGGGGCGCACGTCTCCGCAGAAACTCGAGTGCTTCGAGGAAGTTGCCGAGGCGACCGAGGCAGAGTTGCGAGCCTATCTCGCGTCTGAGTCGCTCGGCACCTAGTCGCTGCCAACCGGCAAGCGCATTAGGTCGGCGGCAAGTGTGATCTTGCCGCCAAAGTGGGCCCGCGCTTCAGCGGCCAGATCGTGGCCCTCGCACTCAGGGTAGAAGTGCGTCAACACCAGTTCGCGGGCGCCGGCCCGTTCGGCGTAGCCTGCCGCTAATCCAGGCGTCAGGTGACCTTCGATTTTCAAGGCATCCGGTGCCGCGCTGTCGCAAACGAACACGTCGGCATCTCGCGCTAGGTCGACGAGTTCGTCGCAGGTGTCCGCGTCTCCTGATAAGGCCAGTAGGCCATTCCCGGCTCGCAGTCGGTAGCCGAGGCTTTGCGCGGTGTGGCGGATCGGGATGGCTGTGATTTCAAATCCGTGTGCAGTGAATGTGCCCGGCGCGAGTTCGACCAAGTGCATCTCGTAGTTCTTTGGGCTAAGCCACGGCCAAGCCTCGGTCAGTTTCTCAACCAAACGTATCAGGCCAGGCGCGCCATAGATCGTTAGCGGCGGGCGTGGTTGCAAGTGTGGGGAGCGCAGTGCGAACAGCAATGCCGCCAGGTCAGCGCAGTGATCGGTGTGGTAGTGCGTCAGCAACACGGCGTCGAGTTGCTTTGGCGAGACCGAAGCCTGCGCCAGTCGCCTCAGTGTCCCGGGCCCACAGTCGACCATGACGCGGTGTTCGTCGTGTTCGACCAGATACCCGGCCGGAAAACGGTCGGGAACAGGAACTGCAGTGCCGGATCCGAGCACGGTGAGATGCATCCGTCGCAACGTACCGTAGAACGCTTCGCACGTCGCGTGGCTTGCTGATGGTGCAGGCAACTTGGTGCCGCGGATCGCCGCTTGCCGACTTGGTTTTGCGAGGGGTCTGGCGAAAGGCTGGCACGCCTGACCAGTGAGCGTCGGTGGTTGTCCTTGACGTTAACGACGCGACCGAAGCCCCCGTTCTGACGGCAAGTAATGTCGCTACGACGTCCGTGTTGGCTTCTGCGTGCGTAGCCAACGTGCGACAGCGAGCGCATTGCGTAATCGCGCACCGGCGCGGCCGCCGCACGGGAGTTCGGGCGGCGTCAGTTCTTCGCGTTTGACGACGTCTTCTAGGAATCCCGAACTGCGTTGGCGGATGTTGCAGTAGTTGTGCTTGAGCAGGATTTGGTCGAACGATTCCGGCAGCATGCGCTCACCCCATTGCAACGTGGTGTCGGTCCATGCCGCGATCGGCGCGCCATCGGGCAAAAACTCGAGGAACGCCTGGCGCGCCTGGTCCGGGGTGCAACCAGCGTCGAGCTGTTCGTGCGTGATGCCAAGGTGAAGCAGGTGCACGTCGGTCGGCGGTGCTGTTGGCTTGACGATCACTTCGAACGATTCGTCGCTGTCGACGCGCGCGGCAACCCAGTGCACCAGTTCGCGATCTTTGGCCGCGTCGCCGCCGGGTCGACCTGCTTCGGCGAACACGACCACCATGCCCGGGTCGCGCAATCGCGGTGACAGCGCCCGCGATTCGCGAGTGCGCGTGCTCTTGAAGCGACCGGCAACTCGCGAGGACCGATGCGCGATCTGTTGGTCGATCATCAAGTCGAACGCGCGCAGCAACTCATCGAGACGTTGGTTCGATGGTTCGATGATGCGCAGTGCTTCAACGATTGCTTCGATCGTTGAGATGTATTCCGGCTTGGGCTCCTTGCGGATCCGGTAGTTGCTCGGCGTGGTCGGTTGCAGGCGAACGTGCCGCTTGCTGTGCAGCCAGGTGTTCTCGCGATAGAGGCGCTTGGCATGGGACCAAGTGCCGTCGATGGCGATCAAAGTTGAAGGCCATTCCGCTTCGGGCACCGTTGCCAGATCGTCCGCGTCCGGGTGCGGAAATAGCACCGCGCTGTCTTCGGGCACGTCGACTTCTTTGGCCAGTGTCCCGCTATACCCAGGGGTCGGAATATGCACCGAAGCGTTTGGCATGCACATGCGCGCGAGCCGTGCTGTGCCGAATGGATGCGTGCGTTCGTGCGGGTGCTGCAGGATGACCACGCGCGTCGTCGTGGGCACGCTGGGCATACGGTCGCAGTAGCACAGGTCCTGCGGTCGCAGGCAGCGGTAGCAGCGGTGGGGGTGTTCGGGGTCGCTCACGTGCCGCTCGTTGTAGCGGCACGGGCGTCACTCCGCAGTAGCGAGATGCATTGCTAGTGCTCCGTGCAGCAACTCCGCATCGACCGGCTTGGCTAGGTGGCTGTTGCAACCGGCGACGAGTTAGGGCTCCAGCGCCTGCGTCGAGCAGTCCGTCGTCACGGGAAATCTCATCGCAATCAGCCCGCGTGAACGCAACTCTTCACCGGTTTCGATGCCCGTTCCGTTGTTGATTCGCATGTCGACAAGCGCCTAGCCCATGAAGGCCAGCGCAAGCAACGTTTGTGATCGCTCAGGTCGGTCGATCGTCGGAGTTGAGGTCTAGTTCGTTGCGAACGGCGTCGTAATCGGCAGGGCTGTTCAGGTTGCGCAAGAAGCGCATTTCCGGGTCGAGGCTGCGCAACTCATCTTCGGTCACGATTCGGCTGTTGGTGTGCGCTGCGATATCTCGTGGGCGGCGGCGGCCGGCGGCGAGCAGTTTAATTGCTGGCGCGAGCGCCGCGATGCGATAGATGGCAGTCAGCGGTTGCAGTTTCTCGTTGGCCTGGGGCATCAAGACGTCGGCATCGCCCAGGCGCTCACGCAGCCAGCGCACCGTGTCCGCCGTCAAGAACGGTTGATCACATCCAACCGTCATCGCGGCGTCGCGTTCGCCGAACCCGTGCTGGTCTCGCAGGTGCTTCAGGCCGGCCACAATCGCCGCGAGTGGGCCCTCGCCGGGCAATTCGTCGACCGTGACGTCGACTTCTGCCGGAATCTTTGGCAGTGGTTGGCTGGGGTCGCGGCCGACGGCAACGACCGGTTCCGTGCACGAAAGCAGGGTTTGGCACTGCCAGTCGAGCATCGTTGTGCCGGCAATCGGCAATGACTCTTTTGGTCGACCCATGCGTCGACTGCGTCCGCCTGCCAGAATGAGACCACCCAACCGCATGCGTAAACTTGTCCGGCATCCTCCGGTCAATCGCAAGCTGTTGGTCGCAAGCAATGGACAATCCTGTTCCCAAGAAGGCTGATCTCGTCTCGCCGGTCCACTTCCGCATCGAGTGGAAAGACGGCACAGTCTCTGACTACAAGGCCCGCGATCTGCGGCTTTCGTGTCCGTGTGCCAGTTGCGTCGAGGAGGGTACTGGTAAGCCGTTGCTCGACCCCAAGACGATTCGCGAGGACCTCATCCTGCTCGGCTCGGAGTTGGTCGGCCGCTACGCGCTGTCATTCGTGTGGAGTGACGGCCACAAGACTGGCATCTTTGCGTGGCCACGGCTGAAGGCGATCGGCGAACTGTGGACTGGCGCGTGAGTCCCACTCCGAACGATTGGCTTGACGTCGAGAAGGTCGTCAAGAAGGTGTTCGCGGCTGCCGACTGGCAAAAGCTGGGCGAACTCTACTTCCACGAAGATGGCGAACAGCTTTGGCAAGACCGGCGCAAGTTGGTGGTCGAACTCGGCGGCCAGTTGGCGCGACGACTCGAACGCTTCGTGAAGCCCGAAGGCACGTCGCTGTGGGTTGGTGCTGGCGTGGCGGAGTTGCCCATCATGATCGCGGAGGTGTTGTTGCTACAGCGTTCCGCTGTGGCCGCGAATTTGCGCGAAGAGGAATGTGACCTGCTCAACGAAGCGCTCGCCAAGGGCGCTCCGCAAGTGGCGCTGCACTACGAAGCGGGCGACGCGCGCGAGGTCGCCGGCGACCAGGCGTTTGATCACCTCGGCTGCATCAGCGTGTTCACCGATCCGGATATCTGGCCGACGTTGAGCGGCGTTGCCTATGGTCGCTTGCCGCCGGTGCAGTTGGACCTCGAGCAATTCGCTGCCGAACGTGAGGACGCACGCGAGTTGGCCCGCGGTCTATATCAGCTGTTGGACCGCGACGCGTGCATTACGACATCCGCCGAAGAGGTGTCGTGGTTTTTGGATCTCGCCGCGGCCGAAGGGCGCGAGATCGATGCGTCGGACGAACTGATCGAGACCGCTGTGGTCGGCGATCCGGTTGGGTTCTTGCAGTTGCGCTAGCCCAGGCGGCTCGCCGCCAGCTACCTGCCGATCTCATGCGGCTCGGCCTTCTGGGCCGGCTTGGCTTGGGCCGGCTTGGCTTGACCCGGCTTGGCCTCACTCGGATTGGCTGCGTCTTTTC
>CALCZA010000216.1 GCA_937906475.1 uncultured bacterium | reverse complement strand
GCGTTAGCTGGTCGCGATGAGTGAGGACGCGAACAACGCCCCCTTGTCGCGAATGCCGCGCCAGCCCTCTCGCATCACGCAGTGACCGACTGGTGCTCGTAGCGATTGTCCTGGGCCGGCACACAGCAATACATCGGGCTGGAACTCGCGCATTGCGGTGCGTACGCAGGCAGAGAAGTCGAACGTGTCGACGACCTGGTTGTGCAGCGTGTAGCGCAGAAGTTCGCGGGGGTCGGCGGACCACGGGCTGTGCACGTTGCCGAAACCGTCGATCAGGTGGCACTTCGGCATCTGCACCGGTAGGTCGCTGAGCATCTCCGCGGCTTGTTGCGCGGTCTGCAGGCACAGCGAAGTGTGGAATGGGCCGTGACCCGCGAGTCGGAACGGGAAGTCGCGCCCGCCGATGGTGACCTTGGGCAGTCGCGCCAGCAACTCACGAACGCCCATCTCGGTCCCGGCGAGCACGTCGTGGCCGCCGAGTTTGATGCTGTAGTCGGAGTAGAACTCTTCGCCCCGATCCTGCAGCGCTTGCAGCGTCGCTTGCACGGCGACCCGCAGCACCATGTTGGGCTGCCAGTCTTCGCCGACCGTGGTCATCAGGATCTGGCCGCCCTTCACCTGTTTTTGCAGCGCCGCCATGGTCGCGACTAGCCGCCAGCCGCTGGTTGCATCGAGCGCGCCACTGGCCGGCAGCGCGGTATACCAGCCAAGCGAGTTGCCGGCGATGGCGACGATGTTGTAGCGCTCACGCAGTTGCTGCACGTGGGCCATCGTGCCGAAGTAGATCAGTTCGGCCGCGTTCTCACCGTCGAGGTGCAGGCTGGGGCGGAACTTCTCGGCAGCGTCGACTTCGGTCAGTGTTGGTCGACCTTGTTCGCGACGGGCTCGGTCCGAAGCGGCGAGTGCATCGGTGACGGGTCCGGATTGCACCGTGCGCCCGACGAAGCCGAGCTCTTCCTTGGTGTAGGAACCGCGGCCTGGGCAGAACAACACTGCGGTTGGCTTGGCCTCGGCCGAATCGCTGCCAGTTAGGTCACTTTCAATTGCGTCACCCATTGCGCGACCTCCTGATCACATATCGCCAGCGCGGCGCGTTCAATATCGGGTTCTTGTACGAGTACGAAGTCTGCGGCCGCGGCGAGCGGCACGTAGCTGTCTTCTGCGGCGACGCGTCGCAGCACGCAGTGGCGAAGTTTGGGGTCTTGGCACAGCTCCGTCATCAACATCGGGCTGGGCCCGCCGTTGCTGGCACGACACTCATCGACGATCAAGCAACGACCGGTTGCGCGAACGTGTTCCTTCACCTGCTCGATCGGCAGTGGCATCAGCCAGCGAAGGTCGAACACCCGCACCTTGGTGCCTCGTGCGCGCAGGCGCTTGGCGACGCGCAAGCTCATCCAGACGCCGTTGCCAAACGTTACGATCGTCAACTGATCGTCATCGGACGGGTCGTAGATGCGGCCTTCTCCGAACGGCATGACTTCGTTTGGCGGCGGATAACCGAACTGCCACGCACCGTCGTTGTCGTCGTGCAGGTCCTTCTTCATGTAGAGCGCGATCGGCTCCAAGAACACACACACCTTGCCATGATCGTGCGCCGTCGCAGTCATTGTGCGCAGCATAGTCACGGCGTCGTCGGCGCGCGTTGGCACGCCGAGCACGATGCCCGGAATGTCGAGCAAGGCGCCGACCGAGTTGTCGTTGTGGAAGTGACCTCCGAACCCCTTCTGGTAGGCCAGTCCGGCCATGCGCATCACCATCGGATTGGCGTAGCTTGTGAATTGCGCCGGCATGTCCGGATAGCACTGGCCGGTACTGAAAAACTGCAGGGACGCCGCCTCGCCGCGGATCTGATCGATCGCGTTGTGCAGGTAGGCGAGATATTGGATCTCGGGGAACGGCAAGCAGCCGGCTTGTGCCATGCCCTGTGCCAGGCCAAGGATGGTGGTCTCGTCGAGGATCGTGTTGAACACCCTGCCACCGCCAAACGTGCTGTGTAGCCCCTTGGTGGCGTTGTAGACGCCGCCCTTGCGAGCCACGTCTTCGCCAAACAGCAATGCCTGCGGATAGGCGGCGAAGATGTCCGTCAGCGCCTGCGGGATGCGGTACGCGAGGTGGCGGTTGCGCACGTCGTCTTCCGGCAACTTGCCACGGAATGCCTCGAGGCGGCGATCATTGGACGCAACGCGGATTGAGCATTGGTCCGCCGTCGGCAGCTTCAGCGGCGTCATGATCTCCGCTGCACTGGTCAGCTTGCGGCGGGATGCCGCTTCCTTGGCTGCGCGGCGCAAGCGGCGATCGGTGTCGCCATAGAGCTCCAGCATGTCGTCGCGCGTGATGGCGCCGGTCGAAAGCAACAGGTCGGCGAAGGCGAGCAGTGGGTCGCGCGCTTCGTTGGCCTCGATGTGCTCGGGCAACATGTAGTTGGTCTCGACATCGGAGCCGGCGTGGCCCATCAGCCGCACCGTCTTTGTATGCAAGAACGCTGGCTTGCGCTGCGTGCGCACGTATTCGATCGCGCGCTGCGTCGTCGCCCAGACACCGGGGAAGTCCTGGCTGTCACACGAGAAGTAGCGAATACCTGGTCGCTCCTTCATCATCTGCGTGACGTAGTCATCCGGCGTGCGCACCGAGATGCCGAGACCATTGTCTTCGCACGCGAACAAGAGCGGGCACGGCTGCTTGTGCATCACGGCAGCCCCGGCGGCATGAATGCCCGCCTGCGCCGTTGCATGGTTCATTGAAGCGTCGCCGAAGCTGCAGTAGACGATCGAGTCGAATGGCACGCCGCTCGCGGGGCGGATGCCTTGGCGTTCGAGGCGTTGCAGGGCTATCGCGAAGCCAATCGCTTTTGGTAGATGGCTAGCGATGGTGCTCGTTTGCGGCGGCACATGCATGCTTGCCGAACCGAGTACCTTGTGGCGGCCACCACTGATTGGATCTTCGGCTGACGCGCAGAAACTGAGCATCGCATCAAAGAACGGTGTTTCACCGTGGCCCTTGCGCAGCCGAGCAGCCATGAACGCGCCGCTGCGGTAGTGCAAGAACGCGGTGTCGGTCGCTTGCAGTAGCTCGCCAGAGATCGCATTGGCCTCGTGGCCCGAGCTACCAATGGTGTAGTAGCTGATGCCCTTATCCTTCAGTTCGCGCGACAGCAGGTCTTGCAGGCGCGACTGGATCGCCGATTCGAAGACCGCGACCGCTTGGCGGCGCGACATCGACGAGTGGGGGGCAACGGGCGCGTCGAGCGAGCCAGTGCGAGCAGCATCGGGGCCGGGATGCGTGCGCAGCAGTTGCAGCAGACGTTCAGTGACAGGGCCTTCGCGGCGGATCGTCATAGGGGGCCCGCGATCTTACGGTTGCTGCGAGCTATGGCTATGGCCTTACATGGGCTGCATGCAGTCCGATGCGCAGTTGGCTCCGTTTGTCGCCAGTCTCGATGGCGCTACACCGCCAAAAGGTCTCTCGGGGCCATTGCTCGGGGTTTGGCGGGCTCTGCGCGGCGAATGGGACGCGGCCCACGATGCTGTTCAGGACGACACGGTCGAGTGTTGTTGGGTTCACGCGGCGCTACATCGCGAAGCAGGCGACCATGGCAACGCCGGCTACTGGTATCGGCTGGCCAGCCGACCGGTCGCGAAGGGCGACATCCGGGTCGAGTACCTGGCGATCGCGAGCGAGTTACTCAACCGTTGAAGCACATCCATCACCCCAATTTTACGGCATCGTCAGGCCGTAGCGCTCTTGCAGGATGGCGCAGTGGTGCAGGTCGTGGCCAGCAATGATCCACGGTAGCGATGCGGTGGTGACTGGATTGCCGTTGGCGACGCCACGCTTTGCCCAGGCCTGGTTGTCGAAGCCGGCAAACAGGGTTGAGGTGGCGGTGCGCACCGACGCGTAATCGTCGATGATGCTCGCGAGCGTGCGGTTGTCGCTGCCGTCGTTGGCGGCGTAGGCGTTCTCATCGAAGCCGGGCATGGGTTGCTCGTCGCCGCGCGCGAGGCACATAGCGCGGTAGCAGAACATGCGTTCGCCGTCGGCGATGTGTAGCACGAGCCGTTTGACGGACCACTTACCTGGTTCGTAGCAATGGTTGCCCTGCTCTTCGCTGGCTGTGCGCAGCAACGCTTGCATGCGTTCGCATTGCGCTGGCAACAGAGCGAGCACGTCACCGTCTGGAACGCGGTCGACGTAGCCCTGGAAGTAGTCGGAATAGTCTCCGGCAGCGGGACGAGTCAGCATGTAAGGAGCATCGCCGAGGTGATGTGTGCAAGCCAGCGATGTGATGCGGGAACGTTGCTATGATCCCAGTTGGCCCTTGAGAGTCACCATGAATAGATCGCTCCGCGCGTTCCAGCGCCTGGCTGCGATTGCTGTGTTGGCGTGCATTCCCGACGGCAAGCGATGGCTACTCAGGCAGCGGGGTCTTGATGGTAGTAGTCCTTCAGGCACGCGTAGAGAGAAGGGTGGCGCTGCCTCAGCTTGCGCGCCTTCTCGAAGAAACACTCGGTCGCGACCGCAAAGAACTCGGCGGGGTTGGTTGCGCCGTAGGTGTCCATCACCGTTGCACGGCCCTGCTCGGCGGCATTGCGCAACTTCTGATACTCCTTGCTCATCACGCGCACCCACTTGCTCAGCTGGTCCTTGCTCTCAAGTGGCGGCGTGCCGTCCGCGAGGCCATCGAGCATGTCGAGCTTGTGGGCGAACTCATGCATCACGAGGTTGTGGCCGTCCTTGGGGTCGACGGCGCCGTGCACCGTCGCATCCCACGAAAGCACGACAGGACCACGCTGCCAGGCTTCGCCGAGGTTGGCTTGGCCTTCGCGCATGACGCCGGCTGCGTCGCGTCGCGGCGCCGTTTTGTAAGCACTCGGGTAGACTAGGATCGATCCGACGTGCTTGTAGTACTCGTGCTCGATGTTGAGCAGTAGCAAGCTTGCTTGGGCGGCGATCGTGACCTTGATCTCATCGCTGATCTCGAGACCGCCGCAACCTTCCCAATCCTTCTCGGCGACCAACACGCGCAGGTCGTCGCGGATTCGATCTTGACCGCGCTCGTCGAGGGCGCGGTAGAACGGCAAGCACTGCACGAATGGTTGCCACGCTTCTGGGAACGGCTCGGCTAGCAGTTCGCGACGCGCTTCTTGCCGGCGAGGGCGGAACAGCCAGTCAAACAACATCGTGTCAGGGTAGCGGCTACTTGTCCGGGACCATCGATCCAAAGAGCAGGGAGCGCGCCCGGATGCCGTGCCTGACGAGAGTGGGTGGGCCAGAAGTATGCGCTACCGGTGCGATTCCGGACCTGCTGGGGGATGGCGTCATTGCGGCGCTCGAGCAGGGCGGAAAATCGGCATTGTCGACTGGGCGCGATGTGCTGATGTGCCATCGCATGGTCAATGAGTAGGTGTTTGTGCGCGTCGTCGGTTTGCTTGAAGAATGTCGGTTGCACGGCCGCCGCGCGCGGGTTGTGATTCAGTTGTGACCGAGACTTCGTCAGAACCCAAACAGCAACCTCAGAGCCTTGCGGACGAGTTGCGCACGTTTGAAGTGTTCGGTACCAAGTCCCGGTGCGAGCAACTCGAGATCGAGGGCCAACGCGTCGAGACGTTCACCAACGAGTTTTGGACGTCGGCGCAGCGCGAAGGCCATAGCTTGCACGAAGTCAGCTACCGCGCGTGCTTCAAGCCGTCGCTGCCGGCGTTCTTCATCGAGCGATTGAGCCAGCCGGGCGACCTTGTGCTCGATCCGTTCATGGGGCGTGGTACGACCGCGCTCGAAGCTTCGTTGCGTGCGCGCGTGCCGTGTGGCAACGACGTCAACCCGTTGTCGTCGATGCTGGTGCGGCCTCGCTTGCAACCGCCAGAGTTGCCCGCGATCTACGAACGCATTGACGCGCTCGATTTGTGGTGGTCCGGCCCACTCGACAAGGACCTGTTGGAGTTTTTTCATCCGGAGACGTTGCGCGCGCTCTACGCGATGCGTGCCTACTTCTTGCGCCGCGATGATGCAGGCGAATTGGATGCCGTCGACGACTGGTTGCGCATGGTGTGCGTCAATCGCTTGACCGGACACTCCAGTGGCTTCTTCTCGGTCTACACGTTGCCGCCTAACCAGGCAACGTCGCCGGATGGCCAGCGCAAGATCAACGAGAAGCGCGCCCAGGTGCCGCCGGAGCGGGACGTCTGGGCGATCCTCAAGAAGAAGTCGCAGGCGTTGCTGCAAGACGTGCGGCCGTTGATGGGCAACCAGCAGCAGCATGCGAAGCGCGCCGTTTTGATGACGGGGACTGCGGCTTCGATGCCTGAGTTGAAGGATCGCAGTGTGCAGTTGGTCGTAACCTCGCCGCCGTTCTTGGACGTGGTGCAATACGCGTCCGACAACTGGCTGCGCTGCTGGTTCTGTGGCATTGAGGCCAAGGATGTGCCGATCACGATGGCGCGTTCGGTCAAGTTGTGGCAGCAAGCGATGCGCGAAGCGTTTGTCGAATTGCACCGCGTGGTGCGACCTGGTGGCTACGTCGCGTTCGAAGTTGGCGAAGTGCGCAAAGGTAAGGTGCGACTCGAAGAGGCGGTGTTGCCGGTCGCGGCGCAGGTTGGGTTCGTGCCGGAGTTGGTGATGATCAACGCGCAGAACTTCACCAAGACGGCGAACTGTTGGGGTGTCGACAACAACAAGGGCGGCACCAACACCAACCGCATCGTTGTGATGCGGCGACCATAATCGCTAATTGGGGCCCTATTCGGCGGCTTCCCGCAGCGCGCGCTTTTGAATCTTGCCAGAGCCGGTGCGCGGCAGAGCATCCAAGAACACGACCTGCTTGGGCGTCTTGTAGCTAGCGATGTGTTCGCGGCAGAACGCGATTAGCTCGTCGCTGGTGACTTGCTGGTCGTTGCGTACGACGACAGCGGCTACGACGCGTTCGCCCCATTGTTGGTCTGCGCGGCCAAACACGGCGCATTCGAGCACGGCCGGATGGTCGTAGAGAACGTATTCGACTTCGATCGAGTAGACCGACTCGCCGCCTGTCTTGATGACGTCCTTCTTGCGGTCGACGATGTCGACAAAGCCGTGCGAGTCGATGTTCGCGAGGTCGCCGGTCATTAAAAAGCCGTCGCGATCGAACGCGGCGGCGGTTGCTTCGTCGTTGCGCCAGTAGCCCGGCGTCACCGTCTTGCCGCGCACGCGGATCTCGCCGACGGACTTACCGTCAGCTGGGATTGCCGAGCCATCCTCGTGCACCACGCGCAGTTCAACGCCTTGGAACGCGCGGCCGGTCTTGCACTTCCAATGCAGTTGTTGCTCCAGTGGTAACTTCAGTAGTTCGGGCGGCAACAGGCTCAGCGTCAGGTAGGGGCTGGTCTCGGTCATGCCGTAGGTTTGCACGTAATCGCACGAGAACGTCGTCAAGATGCGTTTGACGACATCTGGCGCGATCGGTGCACCACCGCTCAACATGACGCGCAGCGAGTAGTTGCGCTGCTTCACGTCCGGGTCCTTGACCATCAAGTTGAGCATCGTCGGCACGAGGTTGGTGATCGTGACGCGTTCGTCGCACAGCAGATCGAGCGCTGCTTGTGATGTGAACTGCGGCAAAAACACGTGGCAGCCGCCGACTGCGGTGATCGCGAACGTTGCCCACGCATCGGCAAGGTGGAACATCGGGGCGATGTGCGCCCACGTGTCACGTTCGTGAAGGCCCAGTTCACTGACGGCTGCGAGAGCGTGTGTGCAAACGTTCTCGTGAGTCAGCACGACGCCTTTCGGCGATCCGGTCGTGCCGCTGGTGTAGTAGAGCTGTGCGGGTTGGTCGTGGGCGGCGGGTGTCGCGACGAACTCCGCATGGCCGGCATCGGCAACCGTGGCCACCGCAATGCCGATCTCCTCGGCATGTGCTGCATGAGCCTGGTCGTGCAGCAATAACTTCGACCCTGAGTGCGCCAGGATGTCGCGTTGCTCGCGGGCAGTCAGCCTTGTGTTGAGCGACACCAAGATGGCGCCAGCTGCCGCGATCCCGAAGTAGGCGAGCAGGTGATCGACATCATTGTCCATCAAGCAACCGACGCGGTCGCCGGGTTGCACACCGCTCGCTCGCAGGTGAGCGGCAACGTCGAGCGCGCGGCGAGCGGTGTCGGCATACGAGAACTCTTGGCCACGACGCAGGGCGACACGCTCGGGCCAGTTGTTGGCGGCATCGGCGAGAAAGTTCCAGACGTTCACGTCTATGAGTATGGCTTGGCGATGCGGTTGTGGCGAACGAGGTTGTTCTGTCGCGGCTCAATCGTTCCGATGCGTGCTCACCCATGACCGAGACACCTGACGACTCCGCCGAGCCGACCCCGACCCCGCCGCCCCTCCCGGTGCTGCGTCAGGAAGAAGATTTCATCGCGGTCAGCAAGCCGTCGGGGTTGTTGGTGCATCGGGACAAGCACTACCCCGAGGCCCACGCGGCGCTGCAGATCGTTCGCGATCAGGTTGGGCAATACGTCTACCCGTTCCATCGCCTCGACCGTGCGACGTCCGGTATCCTGATGTTTGGGCTCTCATCGGAGAGCGCTGCGGCGCTGCAGAAGTGTCTGTCCTCACCTGATGCCCACAAGGACTACCTAGCGTTGATGCGCTACCCCGGCAGCAACAAGGAGCTTGGTGCGTCTTGGACCATGGATCGGCCGCTGACTGACGACAAAGGCATCGCGCGCGAGTGCCGCAGTGACTTTCAGGTCGTCGAGGCGTTCTCTCGCTGTGCTTTGGTGCAGTGCCGCATTTTCACCGGTCGATACCATCAGATCCGCAGGCACGCCAACCACGCTGGTCGGCACGTCATCGGGGACACGACGCACGGCAAAGGCCGCATCAACGCTACGTTTCGCAAGCTCTACGGTTTGGAGCGTCTGTTCCTGCATCTGCAGCGAGTTGAGATGGCGCATCCGAAATCTGGCGAGCGCTTCGTCCTCGAAGACCCGATGCCCGAAGAACTGACCCAAGTTCTCGACCGCCTGCGCGCCGTGGCTGATTCGTGATCCGCCTGGCGCGGTATCGAATGCCTATTCACGATGCACGGCTATGCGCTGCATCAACAGCCGGCCGCGGCGTTGGGCTCAGCCGATGTCGTGCCGCTGCATGGTGTTCTTGCCGGACAGCGAGCGTTGGTTGTGCCGTCAATCGATGCAAAAGTGTTGGCGAAGGCCCTGGCTAGCTCGGTTGCGACCCGTCAAGGCGGCGGTGCCTAGTCCGGGTCCGAACGGGTGCGCATTAGCGGCTTCTCCAGGTGGTCGCTTTCCGGGTGGTTGGCGGCTGTGTTCGGAACCGCCGTATCCCATAAACCGTGCCCGAGGTTGTCAGACCTTTGGTAGGTGCCGGAAAGCGCTTGACAGCCAGCGAGCAGCCATCAATATGCGTTGGCCTGTTTGACTATTGTCCGGTCACGCCGTAAACGGAAGGTCGGTGAGTCAATCAATTTAGGCACCATAAGCGCCTTGTAATAAAAGACTTACCAATGGCAGCGGCTAAGAAAGAGAGTTCGGCCAAGCGTACGACGAAAGCTAAGACCTCAGGCTCCAAGGCATCTGCCTCGGACGGCGGCGTCGTCAATCTGCCGAAAAATATCGCGTTGGCGGGCGGAGGCTATTGCCTCTTTGCTCCGCGCTACCCGCGACGCATCACGGAGCCAGGATTCGCCGACGAGACGTGTATCTCGAGCGCGGTCGTGCCCGGCGTCTACTTCCTATCGTTCCTGAACGGCGGCCGCAAAATGGACACGGTTTGCGCCGGGTTCGAGATGGTCGACGGCAAGGCGGTGCTGAAGCACGTGGCGGGCAAGATCACCATCACCGAGACGCGCTTTATCACCCAAGACGACCGCTTTGTCTCCGATTTGGAGCTGAAGAACGGCAGCAACGAGGAGCTCGAGCTGCACGTCGTGATGTGGACGACGACTGATCCAGAAGGCGAGCCCGTCTCGATGGAGGCCGACAGCTTCCGCATTCGTCGCGCGATTGGCCCTGTTGGCTCGCCTCAGGTTCCGACCGACATCCACTTCTCCAACCCGGACAGTAAGGGTGCGCGCTGCTTGCAGGCGTACTTCTGTGAGGGTGGCAGTGACCTCGGCAACTTCGAAGAGACGCCATGGTTTGACATGGGGCATCTGCAGACGCCGCGCGCCAAGCGCCCCGTCGAGAAGCCCAGTCCAATCATCGCTGGCTCGCGCGTGTATGCCGGTTTGTTCCGCGCGATCACGTTGAAGGGTGGCGGCAGCGCCGCGCACCGCTTCGAAGCCAACGTCACCTTCAAGGGCAAGGGCGTCACCTACCGTGCACGTCGCCCGGACGTGAAGGATGAGAACGGCTACAAGGCCTTCTGGTCCAACGTTCCGGTGTTCGAGTGTGAAGACAAGGGCATGGAGCGCGTGGTCAAGCACCGCTTCGAACTGCTTTACCTGCTGCGTCAGCAGCAAGGTGCGGGCCTGTATACGTCCGCCGCGGTTTGCGAAGGCAACGGTGAGTCCCATATCCCGACCAGCTTCAGCGCGCCGGCAGTGATGCGCGAATCGCGTTGGCTGCACGACCCGAGCTACTCGCGTGGTTGCTTGAAGATCTTCTTCGACAACCTGCTGCACAATGGTCAGGTGCCCGGCCGCGTCTACATGAGCGGCACGGACTCGAGCGACTTTTACCACGCCGACTGGGGTGGTGGCTTTGAAGCGCTCGACCAGATGCACAACGACAAGGCGACCAAGAAGACCGTCTTGATGGCGATGCAGCGCTACGTCAAGTGGCTCGGCAACAACCGCGACCCGGAAGGCAGTGGTCTGACGGATATCGTCAACCACTTCGAGTCGGGCCAAGAGTTCTCGCGCCGCTACACGGTCATCGATAGCAAGGCTGATCGCGCGGTCGAGTTTACCGAGCAGTTCCGCTTGAAGGGCATCGACGCGTCGGTGTTCCGCTACCGCATGGTCAAGTGGCTCTACGCAGTCGCGGAAGAGATCCAAGAGAAGGCGATGGCCAACCGCTTCCAGGCGGAGGTCGAAGTCATCCTCGAAACCGTTCGCAAGAAGATGTGGGACGAGAAGTCCGGCTTCTTCATGGATCTCGATCCGGTCACGCGTCGCAAGACCAACGTGCGTGCTGCAGTGGGCTTTTACCCGCTCGCGACGGACATCCCGAACCAGAAGCAGGTCGACAGCATGCTCGACCTGTTGTCGAGCCGCGAAGAGTTCTGGGCTAAGTATCCGGTGCCGAGTATCGCGATGAGCGATTCGACCTTCGATGGCTCTGGCCGTTGGAAGGGCACTCGCAAGGGTTCGCCGTGGAATGGTCGCACCTGGCCGGTCGTCAACTCGCACATCCTCGAAGGTTTGACCTACTGGGCCGAGCGTGGCAACAAGAAGGCGGCGAAGCTTGCCGGTGACTTGCTCAAGCGCACGATCAAGATGATGAGCGGTGAGCTGGACGGCTCGTTCGAGCCGAACTGCCTCGAGCACTTCCACCCCGAGAACGGCATTGGCTCGCGCTACCGCGGTGTCGACATGAACCTCAATTCGTTCATGCTCGATAACATCTTCCGCATCGGCTGTGGCTTCGCAGTCCGCTACGGCGAGATCCAAGACGACCCGATTGGCGATGCCGCCGACTTCAAGCTGAAGGGCGTGCCTCTCGGCAACAAACTCTTCAACGTTGAGCGCAAGAGCGGCAAGCTCAAGGTCGCGGCGCAGTAAGCCGTGGCTGTTGAACTGGCCGATGTGCAGGCGGCCGCGGAACGTATCCGCGGCCACGTACATCGCACGCCGGTTGTGACCTCGGCAACACTAGACGCCGAACTCGGCGCTCAGGTTTTCGTCAAGTGCGAGAACCTACAGAAGGTCGGAGCTTTCAAGGCGCGTGGCGCCTGCAACGCGGTTCTGTCGCTGGATGCGGCGGTGGCGACGGGCGGAGTTGTGACGCACAGCAGCGGCAACCACGCGGCGGCTCTTGCCTACGCGGCACGCGTCCGCGGCATTCCGTGCTACGTCGTGATGCCGGAGACTGCGCCCAAGGTGAAGGTCTTGGCAGTGAAGGGATACGGCGCTGAGGTTCGGTTCTGCAAGCAGAGCGAGCGTCAGCAGGCCTGCGATACGTGGCAGGCGGAGACCGGCGCCGAGCTTGTGCACCCGTTCGAGAATCCGCTCGTCATTGCTGGGCAAGGCACCGCGGCGCTGGAACTGCTTGAGCAGGTGCCCGACCTGGATGTGGTGATCACGCCGGTCGGCGGCGGTGGCTTGTGTGGTGGCACGGCGGTGGTCGTGCGCGCGTTGCTACCCGGTGCGCGCATGCTGGCGGCAGAGCCCAAGGCGGTCGATGACGCGGCGCGTTCGTTGGCCAGCGGTGTGCGGCAGCCGGCTGTGGCCAATCCGAAGACTTGGGGCGACGGTTTGATGACGGGCCTCGGCGAACCCAACTTCGAACTACTGATGCGGCATCAGGTCGAGGTGATCACGTGCGAGGAAGACGCGATCGTCGCTGCGGCGCGCTTCTTCCTTGAGCGCACCAAGCTCGTCGTGGAGCCGAGCGGCGCAACGACGTTGGCGTCGATCCGAGCGATTGCCGATCAGGTCCGCGGCAAGCGTGTCGCCATGATCGTGACCGGTGGCAACACCGACTTCGCCTGGTTGACCCGCTAGAACGTCACTTGGCTGGCGAGCGCGATCACCACGATGGCGACGATTGGCAGGATGAAGACGCGAGCCAGCGAGATGCCGCGAACCGGTGCCCATTGTTCGTCGACGATCTTGGGGCTACCGGGCAGCAACTGCACGATGCAGCATCTGCCGGGTCTCTTCAGCACGTGACGCGCGATCTGATCGTCGAAGAACTCGCTCTTGTGTGAGCGATCGGTCGCCGTTTGTTCGCGGCCGGCCTCGTCGAGGAAGGTGAACGTGAGCTTGTACACGCGCTGGTTGTTTATGCGAGTGTTGGTCGGTTCGCGATTCGTTAGCAAGCCCCAGGCGGAGGTTCCATTCTGCATCAATTCGACGCGCCTTCGCCCACGGATGTAGCCGACTGCGAGCAGCACGATCGCCGCGAACGGGACGATCAGTATGAAGGCCGTCGTGGCGGGGAACGGTGCCGAACGCATTCCTTCAATCCGCGACGTCTCTGGATTGTTGAGGGCATACTCGACGAGAACAGTTTCGTCGTCTTCGGGGATTCGCCCTTGGCAGAATGATTGCCCAATAAAGTCGTCGCCGTTGACCCTGTAGCCAAACTCCACGAGCACCACGGTGCTGGAGTTGAGCCGCATGTTGGTGTTTTCGCTGTGTAAGGCGGTGCCTTCGGTCGTGCCGAGTTCTGTTGCGAAGCGATACCACGTTGCCAGTTCGGAGTTCGAAACGAACACCGTGGCCATGAAGCCCCCGAAGGCTAGCAGCGCGAATGCAATCGTCGGCAGCAGTCCGCCAAGCTGCACACGCCATCGCAAGGATGACGGGATCGCGCGCGGCGGCGGAACTAATGGTGGCTTCTCCATGGCCTCACGATAGCAAGTGAACGGCTCGGTTTGCGCCAGGTCATTGTGGCGATCACTGGTCGTCGATCTCGCTGCCGCGCCATTCGTGGAACCGGTGTACCATGACGCAGGTCGCGAACACCGGCAGCACCATGTTGAACAGTGGGATCGGCAGCAGCACTGCCAAAACTACGCCGGTCATCAACGTCTCGGTGCCGCGCCGCTTGCGCAGTCGATCGGTGTCACGAACGCTGATGCGTCGCATTGAGACCAGTTCGAGATACTCGCGACCCATCAACCAGCCGTTGACGACGAACCACATGACGGCATAGACCGGCGGAAAGAACAGCAACACCAACAGCAGCACATTGGCGCCGATCATCAAGATCACGAAGCGCGCCGTGACCGCGAGGCTGGCTAGGATCGGCAGACCCTCTGCCGGTGGCAAGTGCGGATAGTGCTGGTCCTCAACCGTCTTGGCGATGCGCTCGAGAAACAGCGAGATGAACGCGGTGGCGACGATCGGGAACAGAAAGTAGGCCAACACCAGCGCGGCGATGAGTCCGCCGCCCATCGAGGCAAGCTCGGCGAGGAAGCCGTCGGACCCCTCTAGCCATGTCTCGATGGCCCAGTCGATGCCGAACCATAGGCCAGCGAAGCACGCAATGCTGAGCATCGCACAGGCGCCGAGCACGCCGAGGATCGAGCTGCTGAACATCTGTCCAACGGCCAGTGAGAATGCGCGCAGCATTGCTAGCAGGCGCTGCCGATCAGTGCTTCTAGCGCGACGCGTTCCTTCGGCACTTCCTTGGATAGCACGTCGGGGCCTGACTTCTTGCACAGCACGTCATCTTCAATGCGGACGCCGCCGAAGCCACGCTTGCCGTTCATTGTCAGGAAGCGCTCGACCTTGGCGAAGTTGACGTTGCTCTTGTGCTGAGCCCGGAACGTCGCGTCGTGCAGGATCGCCGGCACGAAGTAGATGCCTGGCTCGATCGTGACGCACATGCCCGTAGCCAGGTCGATGTCGTTGCGAAGGAACGCCGTGCCGAAGTTCTTGCTGCGCTTGCGACCCTTTGGGTAGGCGACCACTTCGCCGAAGCCTTCCATGTCGTGTACATCGATGCCGATCAAGTGGCCGACACCGTGCGGGAAGAACAGCGTGTGTGCGCCGCAGGCAACGAGATCCTCGGCTTTGCCGTTCATCAGCCCGAGTTGCGACATGCCGTCCGCGATGACGCGGGCCGACTCGAGGTGGATTTCGAGGTAACGCTGGCCCGGCCTGACCATTGCGATCGAGGCCTTCTCGGCGGCGAGCACGATGTCGTAGATGTCGCGTTGTGCTGGCGAGAATCGACCGTTGACCGGCCACGTGCGCGTGACGTCGCCGCAGTAACCGCTCGGCAATTCGGCACCGGCATCGAGCAGCACGAGGTCGCCGTTCTTGAGGGTGTTGCTGTGGTCGTGGTTGTGCAGTACTTCGCCGCGCACACTGAGGATCGTGCCGTATGCCTCGACGCAACTGTGCTTGGAGAACGTGCCGACGACGTGGCCGACGAGTTCTTGCTCGGTCACGCCAGCGCGCGTGTGCGCCATCGCGAGTTTGTGGGCGTCGCGCGTGATCACCGCTGCCTTGCGCATCTCAGCGATCTCTTCCGGCATGCGGTGGTTGCGTAGCTCAGCGATCGCGAGCAAGAGGTTTGGGTCGCCGACCTTCTTGGTGTTGAAGAAGTCGACCTTGTCGCCGGTGATCTTCTTGGCCTCGGCAGTCGCGCGCGGATCAGGAATCGCCAGCGTCCGGCACTTCCGACTACCAACCTTCTTCTTGACGATGGTGTCGAGGTCGGCGCGGTTCTCAATCTTGGTGACACCCAGCTTCTTCTTCATCTCGGCGAAGCTTGGCGTCGGGCCATGCCACAGCGCGTCGGCTGATGTGCGCTCGTCGAGGAATAGGGTCACCGACTTGTCCTTCGGATCGAACAGCGCAGCCGCGTTGGCCTCGGGTTCTGGGAAGAAGAACAGGAACGTGCTGTCGGCTCGGAACGCGCTCCAGTTCGCCGGGTAGTTGCGGGAAATCCAGCCGCCGGCCATGAGTAGCACAGGCGAGTCGATGGAGGCGAGAAACTGCTGACGGCGATTCTGGTGGTGTGAAGAACTCGGCATGACGTCGGAAGCGTAAGCCACAGCGGGCCTGGGCTGAATGCTGCGCACTGGGAGTTTTAAAGGTGCAGGTAGCGTTGTCGCCGCCGACAGTGGTAGCCCCGCTCATGAAACCCCAAGCCTTCCTCGTTCTTCTGCTCGTCGCTGCCTTGGCGGTCGCCGGCTACTTCCTCTCGCTAGGTGGCGACGAAGTGGCCCCGGCAAACCTCCCAGGTGGCCCAGCGCACTCGTCAAACGATGGCGTCGCTGGCCAAGCCAACGTTGCATCGGTTGGCGGCACGGGCCAGCCGCAGGGTCCGAAGCTCGAAATCGGCTTGACCCGAACGGCTGCGCCGGAGGTCACGTCGACCGAGGCATCGGCGAAGGGCAGCATGTTGCGCGGCCGCATTGTCGACGGGGCGGGCTCCCCGCGCGGTGGCCTCGCGTTGTCGGTCGATATCTGGGGCGCGGACCAGATCGTCGAGCTTAGCGAGATGCGTGGTGGCAGGAATGAGACGCGCAAGGAAGTAACCACCGCGGCCGACGGCACATTCGTTACGCGTATCGCGGCGAAGCGTTCGGGCACGATCTCGCTGCCTGGCGACGAGTTGGTCTTCGCCGAGCGGCTACGCTTCATGTCGACCGGTGCCGAGCAAGACCTGGGCGATTTGGTCGTGGTGCTCTCGGCGCGGTTGGCGGGCATCGTGCAAGACGAAGATGGCAAGCCGGTCGCCGGAGTGATGGTGGCGGCCGAACGCGGGGCGATGGGCTTCGATAGGCAGAGCAACGCGAAGAGCCGCGACGATGGCACGTTTTCGGTTGGCAAGTTGCGTTCGGGCAACTGGGTACTGACGACCAAGTCGAGTCAGTTCTTGCCGACGTCAAGAAAGGTTGAACTCGCCGACGAACAACAAGTGACGGACCTGGTCATCGTGGTGATGCCCGGCCGAGCGATCGCCGGGCGCGTGATAGATGATCGTGGTGTTGGCGTTGCCGGCATGAAGGTCGCAAGCCAGCGCAAGCAGATCCTCAATGGCGTCGACATCCAGCGGTTCACGACTGATGAGGCTGCGCTGACGGATGAGCTTGGCAACTTCCGCTTGGCTGGTCTCGAGGGCAACACGACGACGATTCGCGCGACGGGGCCTGGCCATACCAAGGCAGCCAAGTCGAACGTCAAGACGGGTAGTAGCAACGTTGAGCTTCGCGTCGAGCGACTCGGTGCAATCCACGGCGTGCTGGTCACTGCGGATGGAACACCGATTGTCGGATCGCGCGTCAACGTGAAGTCGCAACAGCGGAACGGTGGCGCGCTGGAGATGGCCGAAGGTCTGCTCGACTTCGACATTCCTGGTTCGGGCCCGTCGGTGAAGACTGATGAGCAAGGCAAGTTCGTGCTCGACTCCGTCAAGCCAGGTGTTGTCACCGTCAGGGCTCGTGGCAAGACGCATCTCCCGACCGATCAAGCAGGCCTGCGGGTGCGGGCCGCGCAAACGGTTCGCGGCATTCGTTTGCAGGCCGATGCCGGTGCCGTTGCGCGCATCAAGGTGGTCGACGTAGAAGGCACGGCGATCCTTGGCGCGAAGGTCATGATCCGGCTGGCACCCAAAGCCGCTACGCCTGGCTTCAGCATGCGTATGCGCGCCAGTAGCGATGACGGCAACAACTTGCAAATCGGCAGCAGTACGTTGGGCTCAGGCATGACTGACGAAGATGGCGTGGCCACGATCATGGGTTTGCCGGGCGGTGAAGCCGTCGTTAGCGCGACGCATGCGGACTACGCACCGTCGGCCGACACGCGGGTCGTGATGCCCTCTTCCGGTTCGATCGATCGACAGGTTGCGATGTCGCCGCCGAGCTTCGTTGAAGTAGTTGTCAGCAACACCGACGGCTCGGTGTGTGTCGGCACGGATGTGCTGTTGGAAGTGTCAAAAGATGATACGGCCAATGCAATTGCAGGCCTTCCGGGCATGGACCGGCAAGGCTTGCTGGGCACCAAGACCACCGACGCGGATGGCAAGGTTCGCTTTGGCCCGGTTAGCGGCGGCGAATACGTGGCGAGTTTGTCGCGCGGTAAGAAGGCGCGCGGCGTTGGCGGCATGATGATGTTTACCGGCGACGAGAACGACAAGATCGCCTCGTCCGCAACGTCGTTCGCAGTCGCTGCTGGCAAGACGGTATCCGTGTTGTTGACGAAGCCGATCCTGGCGCGTCTCTTCGGAGTCGTGATGGGTAGCGATGGGCCGGTTGTCGGTTGCGGGGTCGAACTTGAGAGCGCGGTTGGCGATGCGGATATCCCGGGATTGGGCGGCAGTCAGCAACGCACCAACGAAGACGGTACGTTCACGTTCGAAGGCGTTGAGAGCGGCGACTACGTGCTGCGTTACGGCAAGGATGATCAGATCGTGAAGGCGCGCTACGAACTGACGGTGCCGCCCAACACGCCCACAGTGCATCAGGATTTGACGCTGCGCACGGGCACGGTGCGTGTGCTGGTGTTGAGCAAGGATAACGCCGAACCAGTCGAACGCGCCGAGGTGCGATTGACGCGCGGTGGCAAAGCAAGCAAGTCTGGCCAGCCGCAGCGCCGTCGCCAGGTCGTCATGATCGGCATCTCCAGCGATGGCAACGGCGAGGAGACCAGCACCATGACGTTTGGCCAAGAGCGCGTGTTGACGGATGAAGACGGCATTGCCGAGTTCAAGGACGTGCCGGTTGGCGATTACACGCTGAAGGTCGAGAGTCGGAAATACTCGCCGGCCGAGAAGGGGAGCGTCGCGGTGGTCGAATTGCAGTTGACGGACTGCGGCACGATTGAGTTGGCCGGTGCTGGTCAGATTCGTGGCACGGTCAAGAACGAGGCGGGCAAGCAGGCGATGGCGTTAGTTGAGTACCGCTTGCTTGGTAGTGCGGACTGGAGCCGAGGCGAATTGGCGATGCGTGGAAGCTATCGATTGACTGGCGTTGCACCTGGTCGCTACGAAGTGCGCGCGCGTTCGATCGGTGCGGTCACCGGTGATCCATCCGAACCGCAGATCGTTGAGGTGGAGGTTGGGAAAACGGAGGTCGCCAACCTGTCTGTTAAGTGATTAGCGCGACGGGTCGAGGCAACTTGGGCTTGCGGGATCACACAGAATAGCAAACTTGGTCGGTCCGACTTTTCGCTCGCAGGACTGGAGGCGATGCGTGGCGGTGCCGGTTGCGGCGACTACTTGCCGCTCGTCTTGATCGCGCGGGCGCGGGCTTCGTGTAGCGCCCCGCGGAAGGCTTCGAGGTCGTCTTTGTGTTGCTCGCGCAGGGCGCCAGCATCCACCGTTGAACACGCTGTGCGTAGGTCTTGCAGATCCGCGATGACGCGGTCGCGGACGATCGGACCTTCGTGTTCGAAGCCTAGACGGCCGGCGGAGTCTGCGCCGACTGCGGTTGCGAACAGTTCGATCGGGTAGTCCTTGCCGCGGAAGTAATCGTCGTAGAAGCGAGCCTTAGTGCCGGCGCGCAGTTCGTCGAAGCGGCGAACTTCGAGATGCAGAGCGCTGACGTGCTTGGCGAGTGTGGTGGTGCGCTGGTCCATCAAGCCGGGCCAGTTAGCCGCGAGTTGTTCTATGTGCGGAATGCCTGCGGCTTCGTGGCCGCGGTGGTGAGGGAACGCATCGGGCTTGGTATCGCCCTTGCCAAGATCGTGGCACAGCACGGCAAACAGAACGGCAGTGCGGTCTCGTTCTTCAAGATGGACGGTGTTGGCGACGGCCCAATCGAGAGCCATGACCATGTGCAGCGCTTGCGACACTTCGGGATGCCAACGCTGTGGGCCGGCCGGCCGGCCATCGAATTGGCGAGCCAGGGCTGGCGATATCGTCGCGAGCAGACCGACCTCGTGCAGTTCGAGCAAGCAGCGACCAGGCGATGCTGTCTTGGTCAGTATCGCGCGGAGTTCGAGCGCGACGGCTTCCTTGGGCAGCGATAGCAGCAAGGACAGATCGAGTTTGCGCCTTAAGCCCCGGATCGAGTTGTCGACGACGAAGCCAAACTCGTGCGCCTTGCGAAAGTAACGCAGCCAGCGAATGCCGTGTTCAGTGACTCGTTGCGCGGCATCGCCGACTGGCGCGATGCGGCGTTCTCGGTAGTGCTTGAGGCCGTCGAACGGATCGTGGATGCAGCCGTTGTCGAGTTGCACGGCGATCGCGCCGATCGTCATGTCGCGTTCGGATAGGTCGGACTCGATGCGCACCTTCATGGCTGCGCTGTTGTCGCCGGCGCGGAAGGTCGTGATCTCGATGCGTTCGCCGCCAATTTTGGCGGCTAGCGTGCCACGTTCTTGGCTACCCGTTGTGGTCGGCACGAACACGCCGTGCTGCTCGAGCAACGCGGCGCCTGCTTCGTGATCGAGTGCCCAGGACAGGTCGAGGTCACTTGGGTTCGGCCCATCGATGTTGGCGTCACGACAGGCGATCGCCAGTGCTTGCGAGCCGACGATGCAGACCCCTAGCTCAGGGGCTGTGAGCCATGGTGCGTGCTGTCGAACAAACGCTAGTGCGTCCATCGATTAGGCGCCCGAGTTAGCGATGACGGCGTAGGTCATGAAGCCGCCGTAGGCGAGCAAGAATAGAATGCCGACGCTGCGAGGCACGCCGCCACCCTTGCGAAGTGTTACCGCGAGAGCGAGAGCCGCCGTGGTTGCGACGCCGATGGTCACGAGCATCAGCGGATCCGCATCGAACGCAAACGGTTGCAGGATGCCGGCGCAACCGAGCACCGCACCGATATTGAAGATGTTGCTGCCGATGACGTTGCCGATGCAGATCTCCGACTGGCCCCGCAACGCTGCCACTGCGGACGTTGCCAGTTCGGGCATGCTCGTGCCGATTGCCACGACGGTTGCGCCGATCATGGTCTTGCTCATGCCCATGTCGCTGGCAACTTGGGATGCGCCGCCGACGAGCCAGTCCGCGCCATACATGAGCATCAGGAAGCCGGCGCCGAGCATGGCGATGTTGACGAGCCAACCGGTCGCTGATGTCTTGGGGCGGGTGTCTTCTCTGAGCAACTTGCCGGCGACGCGTTCGCGGGCGAGTAGTTGGTAGAGGAACAGGATCAGAACCGCGAGCATCAGTCCTGACAGCCAACGGTCGAGCCGCGCTCCCGCCAAGAACGGAACGCAGGCGAGGCTGGACAGCAGCAGCATGTAGCCGAGTTCGAGCCAGCGGGTCTTGGTGCGGATGCCTCGAATCGTGGCTGCGACACCGACGATGAGGAGCACGTTAGCGACATTGCTGCCGAGCACGTTGGCTAGGCCCAGGTTGGCCCCGTCACCGCCCGAGTTGGCTGCGGTGAGCGTGACCAGCAACTCCGGCAGCGAGGTGCCAATCGACACCAGCGTCAGCCCGACCGCCATGCGACTCATGCCAATGGTCAATGCGATCCACACGGCGCCGCGCACCAACACTTCCGCTCCGATCACAAGCACTATCAAGCCCACCAGCAGGGAGAGGATGGGGTGGTCGGTGACCCAGTCCGGCAGATCCGCAAACAGAAGCATGGCCCGCATCCTACTGACGCCGCGCCGCGACGCCCGGCCTTTGTCCGGTCTCAGTAGATTGGCTCCAGATCGTCGATGGCAACGACCGATCGTTCACCTATGCGGAGGATCCATTCACTAGCGTTGACGGGCCGCTTGCTGCTCAGTGGCAGTCTAGAAATCGAACAAACCGCGACGATGTTGACATGATCGGCATTGTGCGCTGGCTGTTCACTTTCATCGGGGGCGTGCTATTTGGCTCCGGCCTCGTGTTGCATGGCCAGGTAGCCCTCGCGCGCTACATGCGTGAGGAAATCGACAACACGTTCTTCCTGTGGCGTGCGATGGGTGACGCGACCTTCGCGTTCCAGGGCGGACAGACCCGCATGGCGCTCGCGATGTCGGAAGTGTCCAAGGAGGCGCTGATGCAATCTGACCGCGCTGCTTGGGTGTTGGTCATCGTCGGTGGACTCGTTGCCGTGACCGGGCCGATGTTGCGGCGCGGCCGGCGCGAGCAGAAGGCCGCCCGCAAGAAGATGTAGGTGGTTGTTGCGCGTGTGGCTGATCGGCTAGAGGCAGTTGGCAACTAGACGTCGCGGAACTTGCCGCCGTTCTGCTTGGCCATGCGGCGCATCAGTTCTTTCGGCACCAGGCTCATGCGGTCTTGCGCGGCCTGAACTTCTGGCGGCGTTTGCGAACTGATGAAAACCGTGTTGATGCGGACTTCCTTGAAGCGGTTGACCTCGGAAATGAGGCGCAAAATTTCGATCGGATCTTGCACGTCACCAACGGACGGTGCGCCATCCGACAGCAAGAAGATCTCGTCGACGGTCGTCTCGTAGTGGCTGCCGTATTTCATCAGCTTGATGTCGAGAGCAGCCTCCATGCCGCTCCACAAATTGGTGCCGCCGAGTGGGCGTAGCTTCTCGATGAACTTCGTGAAGCGGTCCTTGTTGCGCTTGCTCGCGTCGACCAGTTTCTTGCTCCACATCTCCGCTTCGTCATCGCCGTTGAACGTGACGAGGTTGAACATTGAGTCAGGGGCCAGTCCATCGATGGCCTTGAGCAGTTCGCGCTTGGCATAGTCGAGGCGCTTCACCTTGCCGCCCTGATCGTCCATTGGCCAATCCATGCTGCCCGACAGGTCGAGGATGAACACGACGCGCGTGCCTTCGACCGGGATGCCGACGAAGCCAGCCGCCACAGTGCCGCCGATCTTGGGGCCGGTGTCGCGCTTCTGCGCAACCTTGATATTGCCCTTCTCCTTGTCCCAAAGTTCGCGCCACTTATCCGGCTGTTTCGACGAATAGACGGCGCCAGTCATGCTGACTAGCAGTTCGTGCACCTTGACGCGCAGTAGTCCGGACAGCTTGCCACTCTCGACATCCTTAGGGTTGTCGCGGAAGCGCTCTAGCACGGTGATTAGCGCCGGCACTGATTCCGACGAACGGAAGTCGCCGAGCAGGCGAACGAGCACCATGTCAGCGCGCCAGTTGGTGCGGCCCAACGCCTTGATCGCGGCGCGAACGGCAAGCCGTGCGCTCGGTGGCGGCTGGATCGGCTTCTTGTTGTCGGCAGGCTTGTCGCCTGCCTTCGCCATCGGCTTCTGGACGGCTTCGCGGTCGCGCTTCTCTTCTGCGTCGCGAATGAACTTGCTGTAGATCGAGCGAAGCCCCTTGGCCGCCGTTACCAGCACGGCGTCGTCGCCTTCGTTTTCGACAACTCTGATCAGCGCGTGGATCGCCTTCTCATCACCGAGTCGCTGCAGCGCTTCGATAGCGTGGATGCGGGTGACTGGGTGGCCGTCGGCGAGTGCCGCCTCGACGACCGGCACGTAGCTGAGGTCGCCGAGGTAGCCGAGCCCAAGTAGTGCCGCAGCGCGCAGCGAGTTGCCGGCACGGCCCTTCGACCATTCGCCGCGGGCACCAATTGCGACGGCGTCTTTGGCTTGCTTCGAAGTCATCGTCGCGAGCGCTTCGAACGCGGCGACGCGGACGCTATAGGGCGCCATCGAGTAGGTGTATTTGTCCTTGTCCTCAATGCCGACCGAAGCCACTTCGGTGATCGCCTTGGCGGCTTCTGCCGTACCGAGTTCGGCGGTCGCCTTAAGGATCACAATCAGATCGCCGGACCACGTTGGGTTGCCGACATCGCTGGCTGTGCGCACCTTGTATTTGACGGCGACCGACTCCTTGCTACCGATGTTCCGCTGGTCGCGGTAGTCGATCTTGCCCTTCTTGTAGAGCTTCATCCACGCGGTGAGCGCCTTCAGCGGCTTGCCGCCAGGGCTTTGGACGACAGCAGTCGGCGCGGGATCGTGGGAGTCTGAATACGGCGTGGAGCACACGCCGCAGACGGTGGCTAGGAGCAGGGCAAGCATTCTGTCTGGCAGTTTGGTCGGGGCGGACCTGAGAAGGGCGCCCACTCTAGCCAACTACCGCCCGCGAGTTGCAGGATCCGCGTTACTTGATCTTCAGCCGCTTGATTTCGCTGATCGGTGCGACCCAGCCCAACTCGCAGTCACCTTGGAGGAGAAATATTGTGCTCGGGCGCATTTGGTCCGGCGTGCCTAGCACGACGAACAGTTTGCGGAACACCTCCGGGCGCATCGTGTTGACGCTCTGCAGGTAACTGCGCTCAGTGTGGATGTTGGTCGTTGGCTTGAACCTGATGGACCGTGACACGTGGGCCAAGCGACCACTCTTGGTGAGTACCGGTTCGATGACCAGTTCGATCAGTTGCTCGCTGGGAGTGCTCTTGGCACTGACGTTCTTAAGCATCGCGACCGCAAACTGCAGGTCCGCATCGATGCTGGCATCCGTGAAGACCAGGCCTTGGCGATCGCGCAGGTCGATCAGGAGTTCGCCGAAGTCACGCATCTCGCGCGCGCTGTTGACAACTTGCGTGACCCAAGCCGCCCGGTTGCTCTCGGGGTTCTGCATCATGCGCAAGCCGACAGCGGCTGACGCGTAGCGCTCTTCGAGTTGGCGTGCCGTTTCGACGGCCAGCACTTGCGTCGACAATGGCTTGGCCGCAGCCATCAGTGGTGGCTGAGTGATTTGGTATTGGGGCCGACGTGACTCGAGAGTGCCGTGACCATTAATCGAAGCCAGGTCAGCTGTCATCGCACCGTCTGGCGCCGAATCGTTCGAGGTGGCGCCGCTATCGTTGCTCGCGACGTCCGTCGTGTTTGGCGTGACAACCTTGTCCTTCGTCAAGAACGTCACGCCAATAAGCAAAGCAGCGGCGGCAGCAGCGCCAGTTAGCGCGTAGCGAACCTTGCTCCATAGCGGCACTTGTTCTTGGAAGACCGCGCTTGGCGTGCCCTCGCCGGCGTTGATGCGACCCCAAAGGCCTTCACGGAAGTTGGGGCTGATTTCGGTTTCCTGCAGCGACAGCGTCAGTTCTTGAGCTGCTTGCAGTTCGAGCCAGAACGATCCGCAAGTCGCGCATGACTCGGCGTGGCTCATGACTTCGGTCTGGCGGCCCGATGGCAGGCGGCCGTCCAGGCACTGGGAAAGCTCGTAGCGACAGGTTGTGCAATTCATCTGTTGTGGATCTCTCGCTCAGACCTTGATCAAACGGCTAACCAGCGAAGTGAATCGCTGACGGGCGCGGAACAGTCTTGTCGAAACCGTTTTGACGGGGCAACCCATCACGGCGGCAGCATCTTCGTAGCTCATGCCCTCAACTTCGCAGAGCAAGAAGGCCTCCCGGAACTTGGTTGGTAGCTCGCTGATCGCGTTCTCGATCGCTTCCTGGGCTTCGCGCGTTTCGGCGATTTCGTCTGGTCGTGAGTTGTGATTGTCCTGTGGCGTGAACGGTTGGTCGTCGTCCTTCTGAAGGTCGCGGAACAGGCTCATCTTGAATTTGCGGCGTCGCAGTTGGTCGAGGCAGAGGTTGCGTGCGACGCGGAATAGCCACGGTCGGAATGCGGCGGTCGGCACCTGGTTGAGGTGCCGGTAGAGCGCTAAGAAGGCGTCCTGTGCGACATCCTCTGCGGCGATCGAGTCACCCAGGAGGCGGCTGGCGTAGGCCTTCAGGCTGTCCGCGTGCTCGGCCAGAGCGCGATGGTAGGCCACCATCGTGATTGGGTCTGGCTGGTATTCGTTGTTGGACTGTGCCATGGGAAAAGGCGGTTTTGGTTGCGTCAGCAGTTATCCGGCCAAGAAGGGCATTATCGGCAGTGGATAGACCTTTGAGGACGGCAGGGCAGCGTGGAAACTCCAACTGCGACGAAAAACGGGTCCCGAATCGATCTTCGGCCTACGTCATCCAATTATGAAGAGCCTAAATCTCGGTCGCGCACGCGATGTTATCGGAGCTTTGCTGCTCGCCAGCCTGATGGGGGCCTGTGCCCACCGTTCTGTAACGACGACCGCGGGGACCCTGTCGTTAGGTGCGGATGTCACGAAGATCCGCATTGAGATGACCAACGGTACCCTCGATCTCGCAACCGTCGTGGATGGTGCGAGCCAGAGCGAGGTCACCTGGAAAGGCGGGATTCGACGTGATGCTGGCTCAGCTAGCGATCTGACCGCGATCGAGAAGGTCGTAACCGAACTCAGGGGCGCGATGGATCCCAAGGAACCCGGGACGTTCGTTGTGACGTGTCCGGCTGCGCCGGCAGGCGTTGTCGGCATGATTGCCTTTGAAGGTAACATCCGATTGCCAGCCAAGTTACCGCTCGAAGTTGTGGTGGCCGACAATGGCCATGTCACCTTGGTGGAGCGAGAAGCGTTCTCCAAGGTGAAGACTCGGCGCGGAGACTTGCGGTTTCAGGGCTGCAAGGGCGGGATTGAAGCCAACACCGGTCAGGGCAACGTGATTGCGTTCGATCACGAGGACGACCTCGACGTGCGCACGGGCCTAGGCGACATGCAGGTCTTCATTGTGAAACCCGGCAAACAGATCACTTTGAGCACGGGGCAAGGAACGGTGCAGTGTTACGTCCCGAAGGGCACCGAGTTCGAGGTCGATGCGCGCGCCGAGATTGGCCGCATTGGCAACGACTTCGACATCGAAGTGCGGAAGGTTGGCGATTACAGCGCCGCGATGGCCGGCATCCATAAAAGCCCAAAGACCCGGGTGCTGCTACGAACTGCGTCGGGGCACATTTCGCTGATCCGACGCAAAGACTCGTGAAATCAAGGGTTTAGATCCGGCGGAGAGATCTGAGTTTGAAGATCTCAGTAACCGCTGCATCCGAGATGTCTAGGCCGCGAATAAGTACTCACTATCGCTAGTTTCATTCAGAAAATGTCGGCAGGAACCTCACCAGTTCGCCCACCTTTCGTATCAACCATCTCGCCCCCAACGACCCCTGACAACGTTTCCCACGCTGCGTTTGCGGTTAATGACTCGCAAACGTGATCGGCGCGGGCGGAGCACTTCCTCAACATGACTCTCGGCAAAAGACTGCTCGTTTACTCAGCCCACGATCCCTCCGCTCAGGACTTGACGAAAGTCACTGCTGACTGGGGGTGCATGGTCTCCTGTTGTGTTTCGATTGACGAACTGCGCGGCAGTCTCGAAGGATCCGAGTTCGACTACGTGCTTGTCGAATCATCCTCCGACGTCAAGCAATTGATCGCTGACAGCGCCATTGAGCAGGTCCTGACGCTGCCGCTCGCTGAAGTCGAGAAGCGACACCTCCAACGTGTCCTTGCATCAACCGGAGGCAACAAGACCCGCGCGGCGCGTATCCTTGGGATCGACACTAAGACGCTCTACAACAAGCTTAAGAGCTACAAGTCGTCCGATGATCTCGCTCGCAAGCGTGGCGTGACGCAAGGCAGCGGTTCGCTAGCGATGTAGACGCTAGCGCGCCTCAGGTTGAGGTCGCTTTTGGCTGAGTTTCTCGAGGTGTCGCGGTGCGACCGGAGGTTCGCTTCGAGCGGGCCCCACTGCCTCAATTTCGGCTATCCGTGCAAGCAGGCTATCCGTGCGCGCCGAGCTAGGCGGTCAAGTCCACGGGGTGCGTACGCGTCCCGATCTCCGAACGCTTAGCCACGGGCGGACCGGCCCTTATGCGCACGTCAACTCCGCCGAGCATGGCCACGCCGGCGTTACGCGGGCCGCCCAATCGCCAGCCTGCTATCTGCGGCGGGCCATGATTCGTCGACTTCGGTCCTTTGCCTGCAGTACCCGTCGTCGATTCTACTTTTCCAGCCCATAGCACTCGCCGGGCTGGAAACCCCAGGAGCAAAGCGCTCAAGTGCTCGGCCAAATGGGTCTGCAAGAGCACAAGGTGATTCTGACAGAGGCCGACGAGCGGCTCCAATCGCTCAAGGTGTCTCTTTGACTACGTTCGCCGCCACCGCGAACTAGCGGATATCGAGAACCAGATGTCCCTGCCGGGGTTCTGGGACGAACCCGAGCGCGCTCAGAAGGTCGTTCAGCAGAAGAAGTTGTGCTTCCAAGTTGTCGATCCAATCGATCGGTTGCATCAGCTTGTCGAGGATGGCCATGTGCTGATCGATCTCGGCGCCGACGATCCGAAGGCCGTCGAGAGCGATCTGAAGGCCGGCAGGGCGATCCTGGAAGAAGGGCTGCACGGCCTTGAGTTCCAACTGATGCTCGGTGGCCCACACGACATGTCGAACGCGATCGTCACGCTGCAGCCAGGTGCCGGTGGGGTTGATGCTTCGGACTTCGCCGAGATGATGCTTCGCATGTACGTGAAGTGGGCGAACAAGAAGGACTACGAAGTGCTCGAGATGGACTACCAGAAGGCGGAAGAGGCCGGCATCAAGAACGTCACCATCATCATCAAGGGGCCGTACGCCTACGGTCGGATGAAGGCGGAGCAGGGTGTGCATCGATTGGTGCGCATCTCGCCGTTCGATGGCAATGCGCGTCGCCAGACATCGTTCGCTTCGGTCGAAGTCGTGCCGGAGATCGAAGACGACTTGACGATCGAGATCCGCAAGGAAGACCTGCGCGTCGATACCTACCGCGCCTCGGGCGCCGGCGGCCAGCACGTCAACAAGACAGATTCCGCGATTCGCCTGACACACTTGACGACCGGCATTGTGGTTTCGTGCCAGACCGAGCGCAGCCAGCACAAGAACCGTGACTCGGCAATGAAGGCGCTGCGTTCCAAGCTGTATCAGCTGGAGTTATCGAAGCGCGAAGAAGAGCTCGCCAAGTTCTACGGCGACCGCGGCTCGATCAGTTGGGGCAACCAGATCCGCAGCTACGTGCTGCAGCCCTACCAGATGTGTAAAGACCTGCGCACCCTAGTCGAGACTTCGGATGTCGCTGGTGTGTTGGATGGCAACCTCGATCCATTCATCGAGGGTTACTTGAAGAAGCGAAAGAGTGAGGCAAAGGCATGAGGCGCGCGCTGTTGTCGGTAACGGATAAGCAAGGTATTGCTGAGTTCGCGGCTGGTCTGGAGAAGGCTGGGTTTTCGTTGCTGTCGACAGGCGGTACGCAGCGCGTGATCGCGGCTGCCGGCGTCACTGTGCAAGAAGTGGCGGACTACACCGGTTTCCCCGAGATGATGGATGGCCGCGTCAAGACGCTGCATCCCAAGGTGCATGGCGGTTTACTCGCGCGACGCGATGATGAAGCGCATGTTGCCGCGATGGGCGAGCACGGCATCGACGCGATCGATCTGCTGTGCGTCAACCTCTATCGCTTCCGCGAGACGGTTGCGAAGGCAGGCATTGGCCGCCAGGACATTGTCGAGAACATCGACATTGGTGGCCCAGCGATGATCCGTAGCGGTGCCAAGAACCATGCGAACGTCGCCGTCGTGGTCGACCCCAATGACTACCCGGAAATCCTGCGCCTGCTCTCGGAGAACGACGGCCAACTGCCGAAGGACTTCCTGCGCAAGCTTGCCGCCAAGGCCTACGCGCACACCGCTGCCTACGATTCGGCAATTGCCCAATGGTTTGACAGAGAACGTCGCGAGATGCCCGACGAACCGTTCTTTGCTAGCAACGTCGCGATGGCCGGTGAGAAGGTCAGCGACCTTCGCTACGGCGAGAACCCACATCAGCGCGCCGCCTACTACACCGTTGGCGAGCAGGCCGCGACTCTTGCCGGAGCCAAGTTGCTCGGCGGCAAGGCGCTCAGCTACAACAACATCCTCGATGCCGACGCTGCGATGCAGTTGGCGTTTGAGTTTGATCGCACCAGTTGCGTCATCGTCAAGCACAACAACCCGTGCGGCACGGCGGTCGCCGATGACTTGCCGCGCGCCTATGAGTTGGCGTTGTCCGGTGATCCGGTGTCGGCGTTTGGCGGCATTCTTGCCACCAACGGGACCTTTGATGCGAAGACCGCGGCCGCTGTGGTGGCGACCGGGACCTTCCTCGAGGTTGTGATTGCACCGACTATCGAGCCCGAGGCCATCGCCGAGCTGCAGAAGGCGAAGTGGGGCAAGAACGTTCGCATCCTCGAACTCGGTGGTAAGCCGGATAAGTCGACCGATCGATTCGTCATGCGTCAGGTCAGCGGTGGCTTCTTGCTGCAGACTGCGGACATCCCGCCTGAAGCGCCGAAGCAGGACCTGGCGACCAAGCGCCAGCCAACCGACGCTGAGCAACAAGCGCTCGCGTTCGCGTGGCTGTGTTGCAAGCACGTTAAGTCGAACGCCATCGTATTGGCGCGCACGGCCGACGATGGCGCATGCTTCATCGCTGGCGTTGGCGCTGGCCAGATGAGCCGTGTCGACTCCGCCAAACTCGCTGTCGACAAAGCTGGCGACCAGTCCTTGGGCAGCGTTGTTGCGAGCGATGCCTTCTTCCCGTTCGCTGACGGTCTGATTGTCTGCGCCGAAGCAGGTGCCACTGCGGTGATCCAACCAGGTGGTAGCATCCGCGACGCGGAGATCGTTGCCGCCGCCGAAGAGCATGGCATGGCCATGTGGATGACCGGCCAGCGCCACTTCCGCCACTAACTGATGGTTACAGCCAAAGAGATCAATCGAGGTGTCAAGGACGTGCTGCTCGGCGCGTCGATGCGCCAGGTCGCGGACGAGTATCGCGATCGTTTGATCGAGGACTTTGGCTTCCGACCTGAAGAAGTGCAGTCGACCACGTTCAGTGCTGAGGTGACCGCCTACATGCGCGCGTTGGCGCGTCATCTTGGCGATCGCCACCAGGGCGACGTGCGCGTTGGCGAAGCGCTGTCTACTTGGGTGCGGTTCACGGAGCACTATGAAGCCTGGGACGCACTGCTGTCCGGCTTCGATGTCGAAGGCAAGGATCAGCTGATTCGACGCGGCCGTCTGCTGTTCCCGAGCACCCTTACGAGTCACTGGGACGAGCAATGAGCGGCATCGCCGCCAACTTCGCGCAGGTGCGAGAGCGCATCGCTTCTGCTTGTGATGCAGCCGGTCGCGACGTTGGCGACGTCGAGTTGCTGGCCGTCAGTAAATACAATCCCGCCAATGCCGTTGGCGAGGCGTTGGCCGCTGGCCAGGTCGCGTTCGGCGAGAGTCGCGTTCAAGAACTCGTGGCGAAGGCGGGTGAACTACAGGCAGAGGCAAGTCTGCAATGGCACCTCATCGGTTCGGTGCAGACCAACAAGGTGCGCGACATTGTACGCGTTCCCAATCTTGCGCTCGTGCACAGCGTCGATCGCGTCAAGTTGGCCAACGAACTACACCGCGAACTAGCAGCCAACGCTCGTCAACTGAACGTGCTGATGCAGGTCAACGCGACCGACGAAGAACAAAAGCACGGGTGCCTACCAAGCGATGCACGGGCGTTGCTCGATCACATCCAGTCAAACTGTGCTTCGCTGAACGTCTGTGGCTTGATGGCAATGGGGCCATTGCACGGCGAAGCTAGGCCCGTGTTCGATCGAGTGGTTTCGTTGCGCGATGATTTGCGCGATGCCTCCGGACTTGCCCTCGACACGCTGAGTATTGGCATGTCCGGCGACCTAGAGCAGGCGATCGCCGCCGGGTCGACCATGGTGCGCGTCGGCACCGCGCTGTTCGGCCCGCGCTAGCGCTGCGGTTGCTACTGCCGATAGCACCTCCCTATTGGGGCTTCGCCGGGTTCGTCTGGGGTCGACCGCTGTCATCGGCAGCCTCGTCGTTGAGCCTATGCATTGGGTGTCGTAGCGTTCGGTGTGTGGCGACCAAGAAGAAGTCCAAGAAGGCTGTTCCCTCGATTGCACCAACGGGTCCGGCGCCATCGCGTGCCGAATTGCTCAAGCGATTGACGGCGGCGATTCCCCAACCAAAGTGCGAACTCGATCATACCGATGGCTGGACGCTGCTGATCGCGACCATCCTCAGCGCGCAGAGCACCGACCGCACCGTTAACACCGTCACCCCGGTGTTGTTCTCAAGGTGGCCAACTCCGGCGGCTTTGGCATCCGCGCCGCGCGAAGAAGTCGAAGAGGTTGTGCATCGCACCGGCTTCTTCCGCAATAAGGCGAAGGCGATCCAGGGCACGAGTCTGGCGATCCACACCGAGCACAATGATGAGGTGCCGCGCGATTTAGAAACGTTGATCACGCTACCTGGTGTCGCACGCAAGACCGCCAACCTCGTGCTTGGCGTGGTGTATCGCATCGCGTCGGGCATCGTCGTCGATACCCACGTGACGCGCGTCAGCCAGAGGTTGGGCCTGACTCCCGAGAAGAATCCGGTGAAGGTCGAGAAGGCGCTGTGCGCGCTGTTCGATCGGGATCAGTGGATCGACAGCGGCCACCGCATCTTGCTGCACGGTCGCTACGTCTGTGTCGCCAAGAACCCCGACTGCGCTAACTGTCCGCTTGCCGAGGTTTGTCCCTCGCGGGTCGGCGAACCGCTGGGAAGTTGGCAGGATCGCGCCGCTCACGCGCAGCAGCACATTGAGAGCGGTGTCGTGTGATTGAGTTCCGTTCTGTGCGCAAGACGTTCGCCGACGCGAGCGGCAAAGAGACCGTGGCATTGCACGGCCTCGACCTGCGCATCGAACCAGGTGTTGTGCATTGCTTGATCGGCACTAGCGGTTGCGGCAAGACCACCTCGCTGAGACTCGTCAATCGATTGGAACAACCGACGTCTGGTCAGGTGCTGGTCGACGGCGAAGACGTTCGCACGGCCGACGTCATCGAACTGCGTCGCCGCATTGGCTATGTCATCCAGAGTGGCGGACTGTTCCCACATCTGACGGTCGCCAAGAACGTTGGCGTGTTGTGTGAGCTAGAAGGCCACGGAGCCAAGGATGTCAAAGAGCGCGTCGACACGCTGCTCGAACTGGTCAATCTGTCGCCGAGCAAGTTCGCTGCGCGATATCCGAAGGAACTGTCGGGTGGCCAACGTCAGCGCATTGGCATCGCTCGCGCGTTGGCTTTGGACCCGAACTACTTGTTGATGGACGAGCCGTTTGGCGCTCTTGACCCGCTGACCCGCGGAGAATTGCTGTCGGAACTTCAGTCGCTGTTCTCAAGCCTTGGCAAGACGGTGCTGCTCGTCACGCACGATCTCAACGAAGCGTTCGCGCTGGGCAACCGAGTTTCTTTGATGCATGAAGGCCACTTGATTCAGACGGGGTCGCGTGAAGACCTGATGCAATCACCAGCGACGGAGTTCGTCGCGAACTTCGTCAAGACCGTGCGCCGAGGTGTCAATTGAGGGCTCTGCTAGCGACTTGCTTGCTGGCCGCGTCGTTGGTGTCGCAGGACACGATTCGCATCGGTGCCAAGAGGTTTACCGAATCGGCGGTGCTCGCAGAGTTGATGGCGCAGACCATCGAGGCCCACACGGAACTCACGGTCGAGGTGAAGACCGGCCTTGGTGGAACGATGATCTGTTGGGGAGCTCTGACGACCGGCGAACTCGACATCTACGCCGAATACACTGGCACTGGCTGGGCGACGATCCTTGGGCAAACAGACAAGGTCACCGATCCACTGCGCACGTTCTTCGAGGTGCGACGCCGGTTCCGGGACGAGCACGATGCGCATTGGCTTGAGCCGTTTGGCCTCAATAACGGCTACGCGCTCGTTATGCGCGAGAAGACGGCCGAAGAACTCGGTGTTCGCCGCATCTCGGATCTAGTGCGTCACCAACGCGATTTGCAGGTCGGCTTCGGCAATGAGTTCGGCAGTCGCATTGATGGCTATCGAGGTCTTGCGGTTGCGTATGGCTTGGACTTCGCGAACCTGACGACCGTTGAGCACGCTTTGGCCTACGAAGCCATCGAGGCGGGTTCGATCGATTTGATGGACGCCTACTCGACCGATGGCAAGTTGCTGCGGTTTGAGTTGCGCGTGCTGGAAGACGACCGTCAGTTTTTTCCGCCCTACAACGCGGCGCCGGTGGTTCGTGGCGAAACCCTGCGCAAGCATCCCGGCATCGAGACCGCGTTAGCCAAACTGGCTTTCCAGGTCTCGGATCTCGATGCGCAAGCGCTCAACTACATCGTTGATGCGGAAGGGATTTCGCCGGCAGATGCGGCGACGGCGTTCTTGGAAATCGAAGGCCTGATCGAAGGAACTTCAGCCAGCGCTGCTGCTGCGCGGCGTGCGTATGTCCGCGTCAGGAAGTCACCACCAATACCGGGATCGGCCGTCGCGTCTCGGCCGGGGTTCTTGGAACTCTTGTCGACGGAGTATGGCAGGGTGTGGCAGTTGCTGCTTCAGCACGTGGGGTTGACGTTGGCAGCCGTGCTGTTGGCCATCTTGATTGCCGTGCCGTCTGGTATCGCGATCGTGTCCCGGCGTCGCCTGCGTCACTGGTTGCTCGGGTTCGCTGGCTTGCTGCAGACCATTCCAAGCTTGGCGTTGCTCGCGTTCTTGATTCCTTTCTTTGGACTCAACGCATGGACCGCAATTGCGGCGCTGTTCCTCTACGCCCTGTTGCCGATCCTGCGCAACACCTACACCGGCATCAGTGGTGTGACGCCTGACCTGGTTGATGCGGCGCGCGGCATGGGTATGCGTCCACAAGAAGTATTGTTACATGTGCAGTTGCCGCTCGCGATGCCCACGATCATGGCCGGTATCCGAACGGCTACTGTGATTGGAATTGGGGTCGCAACGCTCGCCGCCTACATCGGTGCCGGCGGACTCGGCGTTCTGATCTTTGATGGCATCTCGCTGACGGATACCAACCTGATTCTGTTGGGCGCGATGCCTGCCGCGGCGTTGGCGGTAGCGACGGACATGCTGCTCGGTCGGCTTGAGGCCAAGATGCGTTCGCCTGGCGTTTCTTAGCCGCGAACGTTGTCGGTTGCGAACTAGGCCGGCGCGACGCGGAACTCCGTCGCCTTGACCGCCGCCCAAACGTCGCCACCTCGATCTAGCCCAAGGTCGCCGACAGCCGATTCGGTAACCTCTGCAACGATTGGTAGGTTGCCACCCAGTCGAACGCGGATGCAATCAAGGGCGCGTTCGACGGCGACGACTGGCGCTTGGAACACGTTGCGTGGCGAACCAGCAGGGCGTTCGCGGAACAGGGCCACCGCGCGTGGGTGGACCGTTGCGATCGCTTGGCCATCGTGCGCCGTGCCGAGGATGATCTCAGCACCGTTCGCCATCGTCAGCACGTTGCCTGAGCATGTGCCGCGGAAACAATTGAGTCCGATCAAGTCCGCGACGTAGCGCGAGGCAGGTCTTGCACCCAGTTCGTTGATCGTTCCGGTTTGAACGATGCGCCCCTCTTCAAGCACGGCGATGCGATCCGCCAAGGCCAACGCATCACCGATATCGTGCGCGACCAGCACACACGAACCGCCGAACGACTTCAGTTGCGTTTGTAGCGTGCGCCGCAACTCCAATCGTGCGGTTGCATCTGCCGCGGCCAGCGGTTCATCGAGTAGCAGCAGTTGCGGTTTGTTCGCCAGTGCTCTCGCCAATGCGACCCGCTGCGCTTGGCCACCCGACAGTTCGTCTGGGCGGGCGTTGCGGTAGTCACCCATGCCGATGCGATCGAGCCAGTAGCGCGCGACGGTCCGCGCGAGCCTCTTCTTGACGCCCTTGCTAGTCAGTCCGAACGCAACGTTGTCGAGCAAACGAAGGTGTGGGAACAGCAAGTGATCCTGAAACATCACGCCGACGTTGCGCTGCTCAGGCGGCACGAACACGGCACCAGGGCCACCGTCGACGAGCGTGCCCGCCAGGCTAATCTGGCCGCGCTCGATGTCTTGCAGGCCCGCGAGCATTCGCAGCACGGTCGACTTGCCAGCGCCGTTCGGGCCCAACAGTGCGAGAGTCTCGCCGTCACCAACTTGCAAGCTGATGTCGAGCTTTAAGGTGCCGCGCGTCGCGGTGAAGGTTGCGTCGATGTTCATCTCGAGGGGAACCATTGTCGACGGAGGCAGAACAACACTGCGGCGGACACGGCGAGCAGGATCAAGCTCAGTGCGATCGCGGCGGCAGGCTGGGATTCGAAGGTGTGGTGGATGGCCAGCGGCATCGTGCGCGTTCGGCCTTGGAAGCTGCCGGCGAACGTGATCGTGGCGCCAAACTCGCCGAGCGCGCGCGCCCAAGCAATCAGTAGGCCGGCGCGCACCGACGGCGCGATCATTGGCAGCGTGACCGTGCGGAACGTGCGCCATGGTCCGGCACCGAGCGTTGCCGCTGCTTCTGAATAGCGCCGGTCAAAGCCACGCAACCCGGCTTCGACCGTTAGCACGAAGAACGGCATCGCAACGTAGGTGGTCGCGAGCACCACTCCGGCCGCAGTGAACGGCACTTCGATCCCGAACCACCGATGTAGCGATCCGCCGATGAGGTGGTTCTTGCCGTAGACCAACAGCAACGCGAGTCCGCCTACGATCGGTGGCAGCACCATCGGCAGCGTTGTAAATACGCGCACGGTCGTTCGCAGCGCATCGTTACCATGTGCGAGCCACGTCGCCAGAGGTAAGCCAAGCACCAGACACAGCACGGCCGACGCTAACGAGCACTCCAGCGATAACGCCAACGCATCGAGGGTCGCAGCATCGCTTACCAACGACCACATCTCGCCCCACGGAGCAGCCGTTAGCAACCCGATCAGCGGCAGCAGGAATAGCACCGCCGCGATCGCAGCGGGCACCATTAGCCATGCGGGCATGGGAGTGCGCGTGCGACTCACGGTTTGGTAAACCCATGGGACGCGAGGATCGCTTGGCCAGCCGGTCCGGTAACGAACGCAACGAAGGCCGTGCCGAGAGCGCCGTGCTCGCCTGTCACCAGCGGCGCAATTGGATATTGCGTGCGGACGTTGTGATGTTCGGGAATGGCCACGCGATGGATCTTGGTACCGAATACGCCATCTTGGCCTGCGGCGGCCTGTGCATCGGTGGCGTAGACAATACCGGCGTCAGCGACTCCAAGTCGAATCTTGCTGACAACTGCACGCACGCTCGGTTCATCCGATCGCGACTGCACGTTCACGCCGGCCTTCTTGAGAGCCTCACGCGCATAGCGACCTGCCGGCACCTCTGGCCCACACATCAGCACACCGATCTCGGGCTTCTGCAAGTCGGCGAGCGAGTGGATTTCGTGGGGGTTGCCGTCGGAGGTGACGATGGTGAGTTCGTTGCCGGCGAACCCAACCGGCGTGGCGCTCGTTTGGCCTGCGTCGACCACTCGTCGCATCTGGAAATCATCAGCAGAGGCGAACACATCCGCGTCAGCACCCTCTCGAAGTTGCAGAACCAGGCGCGAGGTGCCAGCGCAGTGCAGTTCCACCTCGACGCCCGGGTGTTCGGATTCAAATGCGGCCGCTAGTTCTTCGAACGACTGGGTCAGCGAAGCCGCGGCGAAGACGCGAACCCGTTGCTGGCTGCTATCGGAGCAGCCCAGCGTGGCCAGCAATATGGCCACTGTTGTGATCCTAACCCAGGCGATCATGGGGCTCAGTCATAGCCGACCGCTGGGCTTGGCGCAGCCAAATGCCGCCGCTGGAGAGCTTCCTGACGGATCGTATCTCCCCGCTTGCCCGCCCCCTGGTAACGTCTTTACATGACTCAGACTGTGCAGGTGTCCAAGTGAGGTTGGGTCGGATGATCTCGTGGCTGCTCGCTGCGTTCCCGATAGGTGCCGCTGGTTACTGGGCGTCGTTTGCCGCGCGCGTGCCGGAATCCGTTGCGGATCGCATAGCGCTTGGCGAAGTCACGCCACGGTGGGAGTTCGCCAACTGGGCCGAAACTGCATCCGAACCGATGCACTTTGCGGCTCGCGTCGTGCACCTCAGTGCGCTGCAGGTGCCGAATGCGACCCTGCAATCGGTTGTCTGGGTCAATCTGCTACTCGTCCTACTGGCCCTCGCCGGTTTGTGCGACTTGATGCGTCGCGCGTTCCCTACGACCAAGGGATGGGGCCCGATCGCGTTCGTAGTGTTCGGGTTGATGGTCGCTTCGCCGGCGTTTGGCAGCAATTGGTTGCATGGCGAACGGCTAGGTTTGCTGATCGTACCAATGCTGTTGGTTACCGCGCTTGGTTGGCTGCAGCCGAGCGGCCGATTCGCTGCTCGGGCGATCCTCGCGATCCTTGTCGCAGTCATCGCGCCGTGGTTCCATTTGCACGGTGTGATCGTCGCAACTGCGTTGATTCCAGCCATGTTGAGCGCCGCCAAGGCCGCCCGTAGCCAGCGCCGCATGGCATGGTTGGGCGTGCTGCTCGTGCTCGGCTATGTCGCGGCGTTCTACAGTATGCGCACGGCAGATGGCTGGTCCGTTGCCGGCGCCGACTTGTTGGCCGCGTGGATCAGTGAGCCAACGGACACCACGTTGGCCTTGTTTGCAGCGACGGGCCATGCGTGGCTTGATCTGCTGCCGTCGACAATTATCGATGATCAGGTGATCGGCGGCGCATGTTGGTTGTTGCCGATCCTGTTGCTGTGCTGTGGCAACCGTTCGACCGAGGCACGTGTGGCCGCCGCGCCGTGGTGGAGTTGCGTGGTGTTCGGCTTACTAGTCGTCGTGATCAACGGATTTCGCTACGAGTTCAACCCACCAGTCGGCACTTTGCGCGAAGCGACGTTTGGCGCGTTCTTGTTGCCCATCGGTTTGGTCGGCTTGCTGGCCGCGCGGTTTGGAACCACGGTGTTGTTGGTGACTGTCGGCGCGTTTGCCGTGTTGGGTGTGCAAGACTGGTACTCCGGTATCGAAAGTCTGCGCATGGCGCGCATGCGCACTCAGCAAGTGGAAGCTGCGATGATTGTGCCGGCCGCTGCGGGCGCAGACACTTCCGTGTCTGTTCGTGATGCCGCGGAGTTCAAACTGTTGTTAGAACGCAAGTGGCTGCCGGAGTTTGAGTCGCTGCCCGAATCCGATGTGCTGAAGCAGTTCGCTGCGCCATCGACGGATGTCATGGGGCAAATCACCGGTGGCGATGCCCAGATCGTTCGTGGCGTTCTGCGCAGTTCGCTGCGTCGCGCGACGGCGCAGTGGATTGCTTTGGTCGCGAAGGTCGGCGACGACGCGCCCCGTGTCGTCACCTATGAGAAGCCAAGCCTTGACGGACAGGGCCGCAACCCTGTGTGGCAAATCAAGCTCGCCGTGGCGCTGCCCGAAGGTGCTCAGGTTCGCGCATTGGGCCTGCTGGTCGAAGAACGTAAGTTCGTGCCGCTTGGTGCGTTATTTATTCTGCAAGCCGGCAAGCTCGTGGTCGCCGGCGAGTAGCTAGTTCGGCCCAACCGTGATTCTCGTTGCAGAGCATCTCCGGGTGCTTCGCAGCTCGCTCCGATGCCCATCACGCGGGCGTGAAAGTGGCGGTGGTGATTGCGGCATTGGCCGCAGCCCACTGCTTACGGCAAACGTCATCTACTTGGGCAGCGTGCGCAGTCGGTGAGGCGCCAGCGCGTCTAGACGTTGAATCGGAAGTGCAGCACGTCGCCGTCCGCGACGACGTATTCCTTGCCTTCGATCCGGTAGACGCCCTTCTCGCGAGCCACGGCAACACTGCCACACTCGATGAGCGCGTCGTAGGCCACTGTCTCGGCCTTGATGAAGCCGCGCTCGAAGTCACCGTGGATTACGCCAGCAGCCTTGGGCGCGGTGTCCCCTGAGCGAATCGTCCAGGCGCGAACTTCTTGCTCGCCAGCCGTGAAGTAGGTGCGTAGTCCGAGCAGGTGGTAGGTGGCGCGAATCAGCAAGCCCGTGCCACTCTCATCGACGCCAAGATCGGTCAGGAACGCCTTCGCGTCTTCTTCGGACAGGTCGACGAGGTCGCTTTCAATCTGCGCCGAGATCACGATCGCTTCGCAGTTGAGGGTCTTGGCCGCGTACTCTCGCACCTGCTGCACGAATGGGTTGTTGTCCGCGTCGGCGAGATCGTCGTCCTTGACGTTGCACGCGAAGATGACCGGCTTTTGCGTCAGCAGTTGGAAGTGCTTAGCGACGGCCAACTCCTCCTTAGTCATCTCGCACAGGTAGGCCGGCTTGCCCTCGTTGAGTAGCGGCAAAAGCTTCTCAAGAATCGGCATCTCAAGCTGCGCTTCCTTGTCGCCGCGCTTGGCCTGCTTGCTTTGGCGGCTGATGCGCTTCTCCACGGACTCGAGGTCGGCCAGCACCAGTTCGGTGTTGATGACATCGATGTCGCGCACGGGGTCGACCGTGCCCGAAACGTGGTGCACGTCCTCGTCCTCGAAGCAGCGCACGACCTGAACGATCGCGTCGACCTCGCGGATGTGACTCAGGAACTTGTTGCCAAGCCCTTCACCCGACGAAGCACCCGCCACCAGGCCGGCGATGTCGACGAACTCAATCGTCGCGGGGATCACGACGTTGGTGTTCGAGATCTCACGCAGCGGTTCGAGCCGTGAGTCTGGCACAGTGACCACGCCGACGTTGGGGTCGATCGTGCAGAATGGATAGTTCGCAGCCTGCGCGTTTTGAGTGCGCGTGATGGCGTTGAACAACGTCGATTTGCCGACGTTTGGGAGCCCGACGATGCCAGCTTGGAGTGCCATGGAGTGTGTGCTTCGACTAGCGGTTGGCGACGACTTCTTCGATTGCCTTAATCAGTGCCGGCACGACTTCGAAGGCGTCGCCAACGATCCCGTAGTCGGCGACCTTAAAGATCGGCGCGTCGGCGTCCTTGTTGATCGCGACGATCGTGCGAGCGGTGCGCATGCCAGCGAGGTGCTGGATCGCGCCACTGATGCCGATCGCGAAGTAGAGCGGCGGGCTGACGACCTTGCCGGTCTGGCCAACTTGCTCGGAGTGCGGGCGCCAGCCGGCGTCGCAGACGGCGCGCGAGGCGCCAACTGCGGCCACACCTGGGCCGAACGCGGCGGCAAGGTCTTCGATCAGCTTGAAGTTGTCGGCTTCCTTGAGGCCGCGACCACCCGCAACGACGACCTTCGCTTCGGCGAGCGGCGTCTTGTCGCCACCGGCTGCAATGATCTCCTTGACGACCGACAGCAGGTCACCGCTCGGAGCGTCGACCTTGCTGACTTCACCGCTGCCACCAGTGGACGCTTCGAAGTTGTTCGGGCGGATGGTCGCGCAGAACGGCGACTTGGTTGCCTTGACGGTCATCGTGGCCTTGCCAGCGAACACCGGCTTCTTGGCGCCGTACGCACCGCCTTCGCAACTGACTTCGATCACGTCGGTGATGATCCCGGTATCCAGCAGGCCAGAAACCCGCGGCAGCAAGTCCTTGCCCATGGCCGTGTGCGCCATCAGAACGGCTGTGCCGTCGTTGGCTTTGACTTGCTCGACGATGGCCTTAGCCCACGCGTCGCCGGAGTATTCGGTGAACGAAGGGCCGTCAATGGCGATGACCTTGGCGGCGCCACCCGCGGCGAGTTCGGCTGTGGCGGCGTCGATGCCGTTGCCACACGCGATCGCGACGACTTGGCCACCGCTAGCGGAGGCGAGTTGCTTGGCTGCAGTGATTACTTCGAGAGACGGGCGCTTCAGGGAGCCGCCGCGAACCTCAGCGATAACGATGATGTTGCTCATGGTGATGGTCTCCGTAAATTAGATGGCCTTAGCTTCGTTGCGCAGCGCTTCGATCAGCGCCGGCACCGCATCAACACCTTCGCCTATGATCCTGCCATCGGCGCGCGCCGGCGGCAGTTCGAGCGACACGATCTCCATCGCCGCAGCGGGAAGGTCGGCCGCCGCTTCTTCGAGCGGCTTCTTCTTCGCCTTCATGATGCCCTTGAGGTTCGCGTAGCGCGGCTGGTTGAGGCCCTTGTTGCAGCTGATGACGGCGGGCGTCTTGCAGGTGACAACTTCGCGAGCACCTTCGATGTCGCGCTCAGCCGTGAACGTGCCATCGGCGAGTTCGAGCTTGGTGACTTCCGTCACGCAGCCGAAGCCGAGGCGCGCGGCGAGGTTGCCGGCCAGTTGGTTGTTGTCTGAGTCGACCGCTTGCTTGCCGCAGAGCACGATTTGCGCCGGGTTCGCTTGCAGGTAGGTGGCGAGCGCTTGCGCGACCTGAGCACCGTCATAAATCCACTCGTCGGTCGTCAGCACCACGGCTTTGTCGGCACCGCGAGCCAGCGCGTCGCGCATAACCTTCTGCGCGAGACTGGGGCCGATGGTGAGTGCGGTCACCGTGCCTTCGCCCAACTGCTCTTTAATGAGGAGCGCTTGCTCCAGGGCAAACTCGTCGTAAGCGTTCATTTCGAACGATACGCCGTTGGTTTCGATCGACTTACCGTCAGCGGCAATCTTGATTGCCGTGTCAGTCGCGGGAACTCGCTTGATGCAGACTACAATGTCCATGGTCGGCTTAGGGGTGCTCGGAAAATGCGGGCGAACAGTCTACTGATGCCAACCGCGGGATCGATGCGAAATTGCGGCCAGTCTGGCCCGGCATTTCTCGCCACCGGCTGCGGACCTGGCTTTTGGCGTCAGCGCGCCCCGTAACCTGCCCACGGCATTGGGCTCATGGGTGGTTTTCCGCCGTCGGCGGATGCAATCCGTAAACGTGACCGTGGTGACTGCCTTTGATCGAGTCGAGACCGGCGATCCAGCACGATTGCGACGGGTTTGGCGCTGGCCGCACCATCGGGCCGGGCACGGAGACCACTTCGGCGAGGTGTATCGACGGCTCAGAAGCTCGCCGGCAGCGGCTTCCTCAACGTTTAGTAGCAGTCTCGCGCGGCCTGGCATAGGCGATGCCATCCGGGCTCTTGCGCGCATCGATGCGATCGATCAGTTGGCCGGTCTTCAGGTCGACGATTGCGATGAACTCGCCACGCGCGCACGTTACATAGGCAAACCGTGAGTCGGGTCCACTGACGACTCCGAGTGGTAACGAACTCTGTTCGCTCCGGTCGCCATGAATCGACCCTTCGCGCAACAGCTTCTGGTCGGCTGCGTCGAAGATCATCAGTTCGCCGCTTTCTACGCATGTTACCAGCACCAGCTCATAGTCAGCCGTGAACGCGACGCGGAACGGTGCCGTGCCAGTGTCGAGAGTTTTTTCGACCTTGCCCGTCTTGCGCGACACGATCGAGATTGTGTTGTCAGATCGGTTGCCGACCCATGCGTTCCCAGTGATCGGGTGCACGGCCAAGCCTTCAGCACCTTCGCCAGTCTTGATGAGCGATGGCGGAGCGCTCTTGATCCCAGTCAGATTGAAGAACACCAGCGTGCCATCAGCCACGCTTGACGCCGCCGCGTGCTTGCCATCCTTCGTGACGGCGACCATGCGCATGGTTGTCTGGGGCGTGCTCCACGTGCGCTCGATGAGGCCGGTCGCGAGGTTGACGAGCAGGAGCCTGCGCGACGCTTCGCTAGTGACGATCACTCGATGATCGGAGACGAACTGCACGCCATGCGGGCGCAAGAGCAGCTTGTTGTTCGGGGTGGGTGACCCACTTGGCTGTTGCAGGTTGATCGTGCGCCGGACTTGCGCTGCAACCACATCGATGACGGTCAGGGTGTGCCCGGGTTTGGCGTTGCCGTAGTCGGTGACCACAGCGGTGCGGCCGTCAGGTGATACGGCGATTTCGCGCGGCCCGACCCCAGTTTTGAGCACGGCTAATTCGGCACGCCGCGCGACCGAAAAGATCGAGACGGTGTTCTCGGCTTTGTTACACACCAGCAACCGGTCGCCGGCGGGCGGCAAATCCGTCCCGTCTGCCTGTGCGTTCGCTGCTACGGCGAGGAAGGCAAGGGAGATGAGTTTCGTGGCGAGGGCCATGCCCGCTTCTACGCCGTGGCCGATCGTGACGCGAGTGGTGGCACCAGAATCGTTGGGGGGCTTGGTCCGTGCGCTGGGTTGGGTAGAATTCATCGGCCCCTCTCCGTCCGCCGAATGCACCCATTTCTGACGTTCCGAAAGATGCCGCTGCTTGCAGCGGCCGTGTTGGCGATTGTTGTGCCAGCAATTGTTGCGCCAGTTCTGTGTGCCCAGGCACCGCCAGTAGTCAGCGAACCGCCAACTGCAAAGCAGGATCTCGTCGGCCAGCAGGGCAAAGGCGAGCAGGGCAAAGGCGAGCAGGGC
>CALCZA010000215.1 GCA_937906475.1 uncultured bacterium | reverse complement strand
TGACTCGCATCCGCTCCTTAGCTCGTTGAATCCATGCAAGTTCACCGTCTCCAACGTGTCTTCGTAGTGTCGATGCTTACCGCTGCCGCGGTTGCTCAAGGCTTTCAGCCTGTCGTTTTACCACTGGGCATTCACGGTGTTGCCTTGGCGAGTGGTTTCATCGGGACCGGTATTGCGACGGTCGACATTGATAACGATGGCGACCTCGATGTGGCCATCTCTGGTGTGCCGGGCGCGCAGTTCCAGTTGTTCCGCAATGATGGCGGCATGCAGTTCACCGACATCACATTCGGCTGCGGACTGGGCATGTGCCAAGAAGTGATCTGCATGTCGGCTGCCGACATCGACAATGATGGCAACGTCGACTTGTTCGTTGGCAACCACTTCACGCTCAGCCAGATTTTCATGAATCAGGGCGGCGGGATCTTTGTCGAACAGGGTGTCACTCGCGGCATGACCAACGTCGAGTCCAACTACTCGGCGTGCTTCGGCGACTACGATCGCGATGGTTGGCTCGATCTCTACATCGGCAATCGCCAGAGCGCTGTTACTGGCTTCCCGGCAGCGAACAAACTGTATCGCAACACTGGCGACGGATACTTCTCGGACGTGACGGCGGCCGCTGGCGTTGGTGGTAATCGCCTGGCGTTGGTGTCTACCTGGATGGACTACGACGAAGATGGTTGGCCTGACATTCTTGTGTTGAACGACAAAGGCGTGCAATGGGGGGGCAACGAGGTCTACCACAACAATGCGGATGGGACGTTTACCGCAGTCCAGGCGCAGATCGGCGCGGGCTGGGCCATCGACGGAATGGGCGTTGACTACCTCGACGTATTTAACGACGGCGGGGTCGACTTCTATTGCACCGACGTTCCGATCGATCACCTGTTTCAGGTGTGGAACCCCATTACCAACTCCTACGACAACGCGACCGCTACCTACAACATGTTTGGTAGTGGCGTCGGTTGGGCGTGCAAGTTCCTCGACTACGACAACGATGGTTGGCAGGACTTGCAGATTGTTCACTCGCAAGCGCCCAACTACTTCTACCGCAATCCCGGCGCACCAGCCTCGTCGAACGTTGCTTGGCCAAACGTGGCGCCGTCACTCGGCATGGACCAGTTCCTGTGGCAATACACCAACGCGCACGGCGACTTTGATAACGATGGCCGCGTCGACGTTCTGCAGCGCTATGACACCGGGCCAATCGTTTCTCCCGAAGGCGTGGTGCTGTTGCAGAACACGGTTGCCGGTGGCAACTGGTTGAAGTTCAAGACCCGTGGTACGGTCAGCAACCGTGATGGTTATGGCGCGCGAATCGAAGTCACCACGAGCAGTTTGCATCAGCGCCAATGGGTGCGCAGCGGCACGGGCTACCTCTCGCACTCGGACACCCGCGTGCACTTTGGCCTCGGCACGGATGTTTCGGCGGATGTCGTGCGCGTTACGTGGCCGCTTGGCCAGGTGCAGTACCTGACCAATGTCGCTGCCAACCAGATTGTTGAACTCGTCGAGCCTGAGTTGAAGCTCACGGCGCCAGCTACCGTTGGCGGCACGACCAGCCTCGAAATGTCGATCCCCGGTGATGAAGGCCTCAGCTACCTGATTGTGTTGTCGCTGTCGAACGTGCCGTCGGTTCTGCCGGGCGGCGTGGTGCTGCCGATCCAGATCGATGGGCTGACGAGCCTGACGATGATCCCCGGTAATCCGATCCTTCCTGGTGCCGTTGGCGTGCTCAGTGCGACGGGGCAGGCAATGACTACCCTGACGATTCCGCCGCTGCCATGGCTGGCTGGCCTGACGTTCTATGCCACTGGCATGACCGCGGATGCGCCGACGTTCCCGGTCTTGCGCACGGTCTTCCCGAGCGCACTGTCGATCACGGTTCAGTAGCCGTTCGCCTTGTCGAGACTTGTTAAGGGGAGTGGCAGGCGTGCCGCTGGGAGCCACCCGCGACATCTTTGCACCGCCAGAGAAGCTTCGGCGTCTCGCTCCGGTTGCGATTCTGGGCTTCATCTGTCGTAGGGGCATCGCTATCCTGCTTGCCCCCTATGACCGAGCCGAACAAGGTGCTCGCGACGTTCCAAGTGAACGGCGAGCCGCATGAGGTGGCATTTGTGCCACATAAGACCCTGCTAGAGGTCCTCCGTGAGGAGATGACCCTGACCGGGACCAAGCACGGCTGTGAACTTGGCGAGTGCGGGACCTGCACGGTGCAGGTCGACGGCACTCCCGTTCTCAGTTGCCTGGTACTGGCGGTCGACGCCGTCGGCAAGAACGTGCAGACCGTCGAAGGCCTGGCCTGTGGCAGCGATTTGGCGCCCCTGCAGGACTGCATGGCCGACCTTGGTGCTGCCCAGTGCGGTTACTGCACGCCGGGCATCCTGATGGCGGCCGATGCGCTCCTTAAGGATAACGTTCGGCCGACGCGCGACGAGATCAAGGAAGCCCTCGCCGGCAATCTGTGCCGTTGCACTGGCTACCTGAAGATCTTCGAAGCGATCGAGTTGGCGGCGGCGCGCATGCGTGGCGAAGACGCCGAGCCGAGCAAGGAGTCGATCTATGGCTCTTGAGAACCCGAATACCGTCTCTCCCAAGGATCGCGATGACGCACCGTGGCAGCACGATAAAAAGAAGGGCGAGCTTGAGCATATTGGCAAGCCAATTCGCAAGGTCGATGCACGCAGCAAAGTCAGCGGGCTGACGCAGTTCGCGGACGACCTGACGATGCCGCGCATGCTGCACATGAAGTTGTTGCGCAGCACCATGGCGCACGCGGAACTCGCGCACATCGATACTTCGAAGGCAGCGGCGCTGCCGGGCGTGAAGGGCATCCTGACCGGTAAGGACATGCCGACGCCGTTCGGGATCTTGCCAGTCAGCCAAGACGAGCACGCGCTGTGTCCCGACCACGTGCGCTTCGTTGGCGATCCGATCGTTGCGATTGCCGCGACCGAAGAAGAGACTGCGTGGGATGCGTGCCGCCTCGTTGAGGTGGACTACCGCGAACTGCGAACGATTGGCAGCATCCAGGAAGCCGCGGCCAACGACGAACCGCGCCTGCACGACTACGGCGTGCGCGGCAATGTCCACCGTCTCGAGAACCTTGAGTTCGGCGACCTAGAAGATGGCTTCAAGCGTGCCGATCACATCCGCGAGGACACCTTCTGGTTTGAAGGCAATACGCATCTGCCGATGGAGCAGCACGCGAGCCTGGCGCACTTCGACAAGGACGGCAAGCTGACGATTTGGTCGTCGACCCAGACGCCGCACTACCTGCATCGGGCGCTCGCACGCGTGCTGCATCCGCTGCCCGCCAACCGCATCCGCGTCATTGCTACCCCGAACGGCGGTGGCTTTGGCGGTAAGAGTGATCCGTTCAACCACGAGATCTGCGCGGCGAAGATGTCGATGTTGACCGGTCGTCCGGTCAAGGTCGCGTTGACGCGGGAAGAAGTGTTTTGGTGCCACCGCGGTCGCCACCCGGTGTTGATGCGCAGCAAAATCGGCGTCAGCAAGACCGGCCGCATCACCGCCCTCGACTTCCACAGCTTCCTCGATGGTGGTGCCTACGGTAGCTATGGCACGGCGAGCACGTTCTACACCGGTGCCCTGCAGACGGTGACCTACGCGGTCGAGAACTACCACTTCCGCGGTGCGCGCTTCTTTACCAACAAGGCACCTTGCGGGCCAAAGCGCGGTCACGGCACAGTGCAGCCGCGCTTTGCCATGGAAGTGCAACTCGACAAGGTTGCATGCGATCTCAATATCGATCCGGCCAAGCTGCGTCTCGATAACCTGGCGCCGCGTGAGTCGGTCACAGCCAACTACCTGCGCATCGGTTCGATGGGGCTCGCTGCCTGCATCGAGAAGGTAGTCGAAGGCTCTGGCTGGAATGAGCGACGCGGCAAGAAGGAAGTGACTAAGGAAGGTCGCATCCGCGGCCTCGGCATTGCGTGCAGCAGTTACCTGTCCGGTGCTGGCCTGCCAATCTATTGGAACGGCATGCCGCACTCCGGCGTGCAGTTGCAACTCGATCGTTCCGGTCTTTGCACGGTGTTCTGTGGCAGCACGGATATTGGTCAGGGCAGTGACAGTGTGCTCGGTTGGATTGTTGGCGAAGTGCTCGGCATCAACCCGCTCGACATCAAGGTCGTCACTGCCGATACCGATTTGACGCCGGTGGACCTCGGTAGCTACAGCTCGCGCGTGACGGTGATGACCGGCAACGCTGCGATGCAAGCGGCCGAGCGCGCCCGCGACATCGTCGCTAAGGGTGTCGCCAAGAAGCTTGAGATCCCCGCGGTTCGGGTGGTGTTCGCCGAAGGCCGCGTCTTCGATGCAGAGGATCCGGACACCGGTATGACCTTCCAAGAGGCGGTCGGCGTTGCCGAAGCCCAGGTTGGCACGATCGGCACGGTCGGTAGCTATACGCCACCGAAGTCGGCTGCGAAGTTCCGCGGTGGCGGCGTTGGCCCGAGCCCGAGCTACAGCTATTCAGCGACCGTTGTGGAGGTCGAAGTCGATCCCGAGACCGGCATCTACAGCGTTCCGAAGGTGTGGATGGCGCACGATATTGGTCGCGCGTTGAACGCCGCCGTCGCCATGGGGCAGATTGAAGGTTCGATCTACATGGGCCTCGGCGAAGCGATGATGGAAGAGATGGCCTACCGCGATCGTTCGCATAAGGGCAAGCGCGTGTTCCTGCACAAGATCCCGTCGATGCTCGAATACAAGAGTCCGAGCGCGCTCGAGATGCCGGACTGCGTCACCTACGTGGTCGAGGAACCGGACAAGAACGGACCGTTTGGTGCCAAGGAAGTTGGTCAGGGGCCGTTGCTCCCGATCATGCCGGCGGTTGCTAACGCCGTGTTCGACGCTGTTGGCGTGCGCGTCGACGAGAACCCGATTTCGTTCGAGAAGGTCTTTGCCGCGATCCAAGCCAAGAACGAAGGCAAGGATCCGCGCTATGGACCGGCGGGCGATGAAACTGGCATCCCGGACGTCAACTTCGGCGAATCGCTGAAAATCAAAACGCCGTGGCAGGGTGGTGATGGCACCGCCTGGAATGAGCCGAAGCGAACCAAGAAGGCCAAGAAGTAGGAGGACTGATCAATGCTGCGCTTGCCACCGTTCACCTACCACACGCCGAAGAATGCCGTTGATGCCGTTCGCATTGCGAAGGAGTACGGTCGTGAGGCGATGTATGTCGCCGGCGGTACGGATCTCTATCCCAACATGAAGCGGCGTCATCAGACGCCCGCGCAAGTGATCTCGCTGCGTGACGTTCCTGAGTTGCACTCGATGGAAGTGCTCGAGGACGGTCGCCTGCAGATCGGCGCGATGGTCACCTTGACCACGCTGGAGTTCTATCCGCACCTCAAGGCGCACTACGCCGGGTTCGCTCACGCGGTGCGTGAGATCTCGACGCCGTTGTTGCGCAACATGGGCACGATCGGCGGCAACCTGCTGCTCGACACGCGGTGTAGCTACTACGACCAATCGCACGAGTGGCGCGAGTCGATCGACTTCTGCATGAAGTCGAAGGCAGATGCAATTTGCTGGGTCGCCCCGGGTAGCCCGCGCTGCTGGGCTGTGCAGTCGAGTGATTCGGTGCCGATCATCTGCGCGATGGAAGCGGAGATCGAACTTGCTGGCGTTGATGGCATGCGCACCATCAAGGGCGACGATCTCTATCAGGATGACGGCATCCAATACCTGACCAAGAAGCCGGAGGAGTTGCTGACCAAGATCACGCTGCCCGCCCCCGGTAACTGGAAGGCGAGCTACCTGAAGCTACGCCGCCGTGACACCTACGACTTCCCGGTGCTCGGTGTCGGCGCGTGCCTGTGGTTCGCGGCAGACGGTACCATTGAGAAGGCGAACGTTCGCCTTGGTGGTGCTGGTTCGTACGCGATGCCGGCGACGAAAACCGAAGAACTGCTGGTCGGCAAGAAGCTGACGGACGAACTCATCGCTGAGGCCGGTGCCGCCGCGATGAAGCCGGCGCGCACGATGGATAACACCGACCTCGACGTCTACTGGCGCAAGAAGGTCGCGCCGATCTACGTGGCGCGCGCGCTGAAGGCCTGCCGGTAATACTGGCGGCCAAGCCGTCAAGCATTGCCAGCTGAGCGCTGGCCGCGGCCGATGGCTAGCGCGGGATCATCAGCATGGCTTGCTCAGCGAAGCCAGCGATGTCAATCGATAGGCCGCCCCGCCATTGGTTGCCGTTGATGCCGGCGAAGAGCAGCATGTTGGCGCTGCTACCCTTTGGCACTGACGGCACCGGTGTGCCGGATTTGGCCATGCTTGCGAATGCGCCAGCCATCAGGCGTGCGAGGTCGATGCGTTCGACGATCGCCGGGTTGCAGCCTTCGAGTCGTTCGAGTGCGGATTGCATCGCCGGGGACCACGATCCTTCGGATGCCTCAAGCGTTGCCTTGGCCGTTGCTTCGCGATCCTTGCCGAACGTCATGACGACGCGGTCGCCTTGTTGCGCGATGCGGATCGCCATGCCATCGGCAAACATCGCTTTGAATGCAGCCGACGTTGGTTGTTGGCTCGGTGCTGTTTGTCCGGTGACGCCCATCAACTTGTCCGTGTCGATCGCGATGTTGATGTCGCTGATCTTGGTGTCGCCATCGACCGATGTCTTCGGGTCCTGGGCGATTAGTCCCATCTTCTTGATGGCGTCGCCGGCCAGCAGGTCGGTGATCATGCCGACGAACTTCTCCGGATCCTTGGGCATCATGTGCGTGGTCATGCGCACGCCGTCTTCGCCAAACAGGTCTCCTTCCATCACGAAGCCAGACTCGATCTGCTCGTAGATGGCTTCGTACGAGCTCATCAACGCGTCGATCACCACCTTGAAGTCCTCTGGGTAGACATCGGCGACCGCTTCAATCATGTCGTTGAACCGCGGCATGATCTTTTCCATGTTCATCTGGAACACGGTCTCGATGGACCCCTTGCCGGTCATGCCCACTGCAAGTGGGCTCAAGTCGATGGCGGGGGAGCTCCAGCCAGCCATTGCGCTGCCCGGTAGCGCGTCGATGTCGACATCGACGGCGAGCTTGCCGTTCTTGTAGTTGACGCTTAGGCCGACCGTCTTTGCCGATTCGCTGATGGCGCGACCCATGGAGCCGTAGATCTGTGCCATGACTTCCCCGTCTAAGTTCGGGTTCTCCATCTCCATGAAGGCGGTGATCTGCTGCTCGAAGATCTCAATGCCCGAGTTGATCATCACCTTGTAGGTCTTCGCCAGCGCCTCAACGTCGGCATGGATCGACAACGTTCCTGGCTTGAGGTTCGCCATGATCGTCGGTGCAGTTTCCGCGCGCTTGTATGGGCCGAATACCGGCACGGCGACGTAGTTGTTGTCGACGGTTCCAACGATGCCCATATCGCTGAGTGACTTGACGAATGCCTCGGTGTTGGTCGTCGGCACAATGGCGGTGACCGTTGGCGGGGTCGCGCGCTTCGAGGTGACGGCCATCACGATGGGCAGGTTCGAGTCGATCAGGCGAGGGTCGCCGGGCAGTCCGGCCATCGCTAGCGCATCGCGCGCGCCGAGTCCGTCATCGGCTTCGCCAAGATCCTCAGTAATCGTGCGCTTGTGCTTGTTGAGTTGGTCAAGCGAAGCGATGCGCATCACGGCGACGGTGCTGTCCGGCAGCAGTTTGGCAATCTGGGCATCGGCCGCCGCCACCTCTGGGCCGCCACCACAGCTCGTTGTTAGAAGAACCGTCAGCCTTGCTGCCAGGCCGGACAGGGTGAAGGAGTTACTTTGGCTCCCTGAGATCTTCACTCTCCGCTTCATGCCGCCAAGCGTAGATCGCGGGATGGGTCACGCAATTGGCATCTTGCGGTGCTCGTTGATTACGTAGTTGCTCGGGTCGAATCGCGAGCCTTCGCCATTCCAACGCAGTTCGCCGAGGTGCAGGTGCGGCGAATCGCGGTCTTCGAACCGCAGCCGAAGGGCAAAGATCCCGGCAGGGAACGCCATGTCTTGCCACGGGATGTCCTCGGGTCGAAAGAATGCGCACTCGAGGCTTTCGACTCCCGGCGCGAATTCGTCGCTGAGCATGCGGGCGCGATAGGTCACGTGCAGTTGCCCGATGTGCGTGAGTTCGAGCTGGCTGTGCGGTGCGATGATCTCGACGGATGCCAAAGCCTCCTCCGCCGTCTCGCGGCGGGCGCCGTCTGCCATCGATTCGTTGAGTTCAAGGAAGCCCGCCGGAATAGTCCACTTGCCGTGAGCCGGTTCGATCGCTCGCCGGCAGAGCAGTACTTCGCCGTCACGTTCGACTAGGCAGCCGACGACGATGACCGGGTTTACGTAGTGCACTCGTTCGCAGGATGAGCAGATCAGCCGCTCCAGGTCTTCGCCGCTGGGTATGCGCCGTGAGAGCGCATGGCCGCAATCGCTGCAGAACTTCATCGCCGCATCGTAGCCATCAATTCGCGGCGCGTGCATCCGAGCAGTCGGGAGGACATCATTGGGCAATGCCTCGCCCCCCCCGTTCCCTGACTTCCGCCAAGAACCCAGCCGTGCAGCGCTTTCGCGATGCGGCCGCCGGAACCTCGGGAGAGTTCATGCTCGCGGAAGGGGTGCGCCTAGTTTGGGAGGCGATCCGCGGTGGCTTAAAAGTGATCGAGGCGGCGGTGTCGCCTCGACTTGCCGACTATGAATTGCGCAATGCGTTGGCCGAACGAGCGGAGTCGTTCCTCGATTGCACGGATCAGATGTTGGCGCGCTTGAGTGCCCTCGATACCCCGCAGGCTGTGGCCGTTCGTTTGGCTCGGCCGAACTATGACGACGAACAACTACTGCGCGATGAGTTGGTGCCGTTGATTGTGGTCGCCGCAGGTCTGCGTGATCCGGGCAACCTCGGTGCCGTGATGCGAACGGCCGAAGCCGCGGGTGCTACCGGTTGCTTGACGATCCAAGGTGGCGCCGACCCGTTCCGTGATAAGGCGGTGCGTGGCTCGATGGGGTCGGTGTTCCGGTTGCCGGTGCGGCATGGCATGACGGATGCGGAGGCGATCGCCTTTGCCCGCAAATACCGTTTGCAGATCGTGGTCGCGTACGGCGGCGGTTCGTTCGCTCATTCGGAGGCCGATCTTCGCAAGCCGATGATGCTAGTCGTCGGCGCTGAGGCGGCGGGCGTGTCTAGTGAATGGCTGCAAGCGGCCGACCAACACGTGCACGTTCCGTTGTGCGAGCCAGTTGAAAGCCTCAACGTCGCGGTCGCGGCGGGGGTGTTGTTGTTCGAAGCCCAGCGGCAAAGGCGGTAGGCAACGCGATGACGTTGTTCGGTGACTTGAGTGAAGATGGAGCGGAGAAGCGCAGCGCGCCGCTAGCCCCGCTGGCCGAGCGCATGCGTCCTGCGTCGCTAGACGAATACTTGGGCCAAGAGAAACTGCTCGGCGCCGGTCGTTCGTTGCGTGCTGCGATTGAGCAGGGTGTCGCGGGATCACTGATCTTGTTTGGCCCGCCGGGAGTCGGCAAGACGACGCTGGGACTGCTGATCGCGAACCACGCAGATTTGCACTTCCAGCCATTCTCGGCAGTGTTGGCTGGTGTCGCGCAGGTGCGGACAGCGGTCGCCGACGCGGTTGCACGTCAGCAGCGTGATGGTCGCGGTACGCTGTTGTTTGTCGATGAGATCCATCGCTTCAACAAAGCGCAGCAGGATGCCTTCTTGCCGCACGTCGAACGTGGCGACATCGTTTTGGTGGGCGCGACGACCGAAAACCCTTCGTTCTCGATCAATGGCGCCTTGCTGTCGCGGTGTCGCGTCGTGCCGTTGCAGCCATTGCCACTGGAGCAGATTGCAGGCCTTGTGCGTGCGGCATTGGCAGATACCGAGCGTGGCCTTGGCGTGCGTAGTTTGACGATTGGCGACGATGCAGCCGCTCGTCTTGCCGCGCTGTCTGGTGGCGATGCGCGGCGCGCGTTGGTTTGCCTTGAGGCTTGCGCTGCAACTTGCGTCGACGGCGATGCCATCGACGAGGCGATGATCGTGGAGGCCTTCCAGCACCGCACCTTGTTGCACGATAAGTCTGGCGATCACCACTACGACCTGTTGTCGGCGTTGCACAAGAGCCTGCGAAACTCTGACGTGCAGGCAGCGGTCTACTGGTTGGCGCGCGCGCTTGAGGCTGGTGCGGATGCACAGCATGCTGCCCGCCGTTTGGTAGCGGTTGCGGCCGAAGATGTCGGCTTGGCGGATCCAATGGCTTTGCAAGTCGCAATGGCTGCGGTGCAAGCGGTGCAGTTCTTGGGCTTGCCCGAAGGGCGGTTGCCGTTGACGGAGGCTGTGATCTATCTGGCTGCTGCTCCCAAGAGCAACGCCGTGACTAAAGCGATCTCAGCCGCAATGCAGGCCGTGCGCGATGGTGAGCAGCACCCCGTGCCGCTGCACCTGCGCAATGCATCCGGAGGCGTTGCCAAGGATCTCGGACACGGCAAGGGTTACATCTACGCGCACGATACGGCGGCTGGCGTTGCGGCAATGCAATGCTTGCCTGACGCGTTGCGCGGCGCCAAGTACTACCGCCCGGGATCGCGTGGCTTCGAGCAGCGCATTGCGGAACGCATGCGTGATAACGACAAACATCGCGAGGAAGGTCGTGCCTGACGGTGTGTAGTTCGGGATCGCTGGCTGGTCGTAGGACGATTGCAGCGGTATTCATCTGATGAGGGGCAGCAGTCTTGGCAGCAATTGTCACTGATTTGCGAGAGCGCGATGTGGGGGCACCACCTTCACGGCAAGGCAACAGAGGCCATCTGGGGTCTGCTTGCTCGCAATCTGTCCGAGCAAGTCACTCCCGAAAGAGTCGAGAGGAGGCCACGTTTCTGAGGCGTTTGCGCTGGTTAGTTCTGTGTCACCGATTGGCTACTGTCGGTGTCTCGCAAGCGCGACACCGACAGCTTGCGGGGTCTCAGAAGCCGCCTGGGACGCCCATCGTGTCGATTAGGTCGTTGGCACGGCGGTTGCTTGTTTGCCGATTCACTAGGACGACCCCATGCGCTTCCAACTACCGATCATTCTTCTCGCTGCTCTCCTTGCTGGCTGTCACCGCGGACACCCTCGCACTGCGGTCATCGCGCCGCAACCGCGTCTGGTTTCGGTTCTTGTGGAGGTCTACGACCCGGTCACGAACTTCGCCTGGGAGGACGTGTCGGTTCGCATTGTTGCGTCCGATCAGGAGTGGTCAGGGTGCACTTGTGAGAGCCCGTACATTGATTGGTTCCTCACTGATTCGACCGGCCGCGTGCTGTTCGACGAGTATCTGCTCGCAGATGCGGAAGTTGGTTTCCTCGAAGATTCGACCGGTGCCGCTGTCTTGGCCCCGGAGTTTGATGAAGACGAAGCGACGCTTGTGTTGGAAATCGATGCGGTTGGATTCGCACCAGTGATCGTCGAAGTTTCGATCTCTTGGGCTGATCCCGACGTGTTCGTTGAAGTACCGTTCTTCTAAGTTCGACCTCGGGGGAACCCGAGGTAGCGCTCTAGCCGCCGGTGCGGGCGTGCAAATGTCCGTGGCCGATGGCATGCAGAACTCTTGATCGCGCTTGGTGAGCGACGACATGCACGGCAAACTTGCGGTGTGAGCCGTGATTCCCAAAGCGATCCCGACCTACACCGTTCACGCCGGCAGCGGTTGTTGAACGTCCTAGGTCCTGGAGTCTTGCTATTGCCTACTGCGCGGGAGGCCGCACGCAACGGCGATGTGCACCACGAGTATCGGCCTGGGTCGGACTTTCACTACGTAACGGGCTTCCCTGAGCCGCAATCGGTGCTGGTCGCGTGGCGGATCGATAGCCAATCCCACCATGCGATCCTGTTCGTTCGCGAGCGCGATCCCGAGCGCGAGACGTGGGACGGACCTCGCTATGGCGTGCGCGGCGTCACGAAGGCGTTTGGAGTTGATGAGGGCCGAGCCATCGGTGATCTGTGGCGCGACTTGGCAGAACTCGCCCCGCTTGATGGGCGCCTCTTCCACACGCTTGGCCACGACTCCGACTTCGATCAGAAGTTGATGATGGCGTTTGCCCGCAGTCGCGCTCGTCAGCGTCGCACGTTGTTGCCGTCGCATCCGATCTTCGAAGATCCTGCGCCGGCGCTTGCCGGTCAGCGCTTAGTGAAAGATGCAGTTGAGCTTTCTGCGATGCGCCGAGCGGCCGAACTGACCGGGCAGGGGCACATCGCAGCGATGCGGGCGACTCGTCCCGGGATGTATGAATACGAATCGCAGGCACACCTTGAGTCCGCCTTTCGCTGTGGGGGGAGTCCGCGGAACGGCTACCCATCGATCGTCGCCAGTGGCCCGAATGCCTGCGTGTTGCATTACCACGACAACGACCGCCGGATGCGTGCCGGTGACTTACTGTTGATCGATGCCGGTGCGGAGTTCCTTGGCTGCACGGCGGACGTTACGCGCACCTTCCCGGTTAGCGGGCGATTCACTCCGGCCCAAGCGGCGGTCTACCGTGTGGTTCTGCGCGCTCAGGCCGCGGGCATCCGAGCGTGCAAGGCCGGTGCTCCGTGGGACAGTGCGCATAAGGCCTGTCACCGATCGCTGACGGGTGGCTTGGTTGGGCTTGGTGTTCTCAAGGGCAACGTCGCGAAACTCGTCAAGGCCGCAGCGTTCAAGCCTTGGTATATGCACGGCACGAGCCACTGGTTGGGGCGGGATGTGCACGATGTCGGTGGCTACCAATCGCTAGATGGCGTTGCGGACCCCATGCTAGTTGGCTCCGTGTTGACGGTCGAGCCGGGGCTCTACTTCACCAAGCGTGATACGCGCGTGCCAAAGGAACTCCGTGGCATTGGCGTTCGTATCGAGGACGACATCTTGGTTACGAAGCGCGGTCCCGAGGTTCTGACGGCCGGTGCTCCGAAGTCCATCGCTGAGATTGAGCGATTGATGAAGCGCCAGTGAGTCTGGCGTGAGTGGATCAATTAGCCGGAGGCGGTCGAGATTATCGAACTGCCCCAGCGGCCGGGCATCGGCTACATGCCTGTGCCCCTCAAGACGACGCGTATTGTGTGTACGATCAGCTTGAAGTCCAACCACAAGGACCAGTTGTCGATGTAGTAGAGGTCCATTTCGACCCAGCGCTTGAAGGACACGCGGTTGCGGCCGTAGACCTGCCACACGCATGTGAGGCCCGGCTTGACGGAGATTCGGCGGCGCTGCCACCAACTGTACTTCTCGACCTCGTTCGGGGTCGGTGGTCGTGGTCCGACCAGGCTCATGTCGCCGAGCAGCACGTTGAGCAACTGCGGTAACTCATCGATGCTGAACTTGCGCAGCATACGGCCGATTGACGTGATTCGTGGGTCGTCGGAAAGCTTGAATGCTGGACCGTCTTGGTGGCTTGCGAAACGCAACTGATCTTGCTGAGCGTGGGCGCCGACTATCATCGTGCGGAACTTCAGGCAACTAAAGCTTCGGCCTGACTTGCCGATGCGCGTTTGGCGGTAAAGAATCGGTCCACGACTCGTCAGCTTGATGGCTAACGCACCGGCGATGATGACTGGGAGCAATACCAAGATGCCGATCACGGCGCCGGTCACGTCGATGGCGCGCTTGCAGATGGCGGCCAGCGAACTGTCGGCCATCAACTGGATTTGGAGGCCTGGTCGGTTGGCGCTCCAGGTCATGCCGACACGCATGTCGTCGGCATCCAAGAACGCCGGAAAATACTGCGTTTGGAGTCCCAGGCCTTCACACGTCTCGATCGATTGGTGGACCTCACCGGTGATCGCGTCGTTCGATGGACTCACGAATGCGATGTCTATCTCGTTTCGTCGCAGGGTCTCGGCCAAGGTGCTCATGTCACCCAGGCGAGTTAAGTGCGGCATGTTCTGCGGCTTCTCACCGGCGAACGGGATGAACCCGACGAAGTCGATTGCTCCGGTGGCGTCTTTTGACGAGGAGAGGCTGTGCGCACTGGGGCAGCAACCGATGACGACGGCCCGCAGGCGAATTACTGGAATGCCAGCCGGCGAGAACGCCTGCAACAGTCGCGCGAAGGTCAGGAAGCCGAGGCCTGTGAACAGCACGAGCCAGATGCTTAGGTTGCTTGGCTGCAGCGTGGTGATCGTCAGTATGCCGGCGATGGCCCACGTTGCTGCCCAGGCTTCCACAGTACGCCTCAGCGAGATCATGAGGTTGCGGCTTGGCGGGACGAAGTTGACGCCAATGCGTCGCCCTATCAGGATCCAGAAGACGCTAAAAATCGCCCAAAGCCCCAGCGCCTCAAGGATGCTGCTGGTCGAACCCGCGCCGCTACCTGTCCACAGCCCGGCGCAACTCAGCGCAGCCAGAATGCAGAGTATCTCGGCCGCAGTGGTGGCCAGTCGGCGAGTGGAGCGAGCCACGGGTGGTTGCGCGTCTTAGTCTATTAGTTCTGGTCTGTCCGGACAGTGCGCATACGGAGCCACCGGATTTTCGACCCCAAGGGTGATAGTTTGAGAGGCCAGTAGAGCGATTTATCCTGTCTCACGCATTACTTAATGTACCGCATGATTGAAGTTCATTGTGATCTTCCCGGTTTGCCCCGGCCACACGTGGGGATGGGACATAGCAAGGACGACTGGATGCCCCTTAATCCGCCACGATTTCCGTCTCGAATCAGCCGTCTAAACTCAATGCTGCTGTTTGCTTGGCGATGCTCCGGGGGGGCATTAGTGAGCTAATAACGGCGAATAGTATATGCCATTGGCGCTGCAAGAAGTGCCTCCTGCGATGAGTCGCACGCCGGTCGGCGTCTAGTCGCCGCGGATGGGTGCGCACATTGGCATGGGGCTGTCCCTCAAGGTCCCCAGCTTCCTCGCGATGGGCGTGCCGGTGGTCGTCGTGCGCGCGTCGGTCATGGAGTCGCTGGTGAACGATGGCGAAGTCCTGATGTTTGCCGATGGCGACCATCAGGACTTCGCCGATTACTTGGTGCGCTTGCACGAGGATCCTGAGTTTGGCGACCAGATGTCGGGGCGTGCGCGCCGGTTCACGCAGGGCTATGTCTGGGAGGGCGAGTTTGGTGGCTATTTGCAGTTGCTTGGCCGCTTGACCGGCCGGGAATTGCCGCCGGTTGCCGCTGCGCAGCGTAGCAATCCGCCTGAGAACTGCGGAAAAGCCGCCGCAGCAGAGAGTTGGTCACACGATGGCGTGGCCTCTAGCATTGCTGCCCCATGAAGATCGCCTGCATTGGTGGTGGCCCGGCCTCGCTCTACTTCGCCATCCTGCTTAAGAACCGTCAGCCGTCGGCTGAGATAGACATCTACGAGCAGAATAAATCCGACGACACGTTTGGTTGGGGTGTCGTGTTCTCTGACGAGACGCTCGGCAACTTCGAAGAGGCCGACCCCGAGAGCATGCGACGCATACGCGAGAACTTCGTGTATTGGACGGATATCGATACGTTCTACGGTGGCGAGAAAGTCATCAGCACAGGGCACGGTTTCTGCGGCCTGGCGCGCAAAAAGTTGCTACTGCTGTTGCAGGAACGATGCCGCGAACTCGGAGTGCGTATGCACTTCGAGCATCTCGTTGAGAACATCGACGAGCTCGTCGCCAGTCACGATCTGGTGGTCGCTTCGGACGGTGTCAACTCAGCGGTGCGCGATCACTACTCCGACTCGTTCCAACCAGACCTCGATTGGCGCAAGTGCAAGTTCGCGTGGTTTGGCACGACCAAGAAAATGACCGCATTCACCTTCGTCTTCAAAGAGACGGAGTGGGGTCTGTTCCAGGTGCATGCGTATCCGTTTGATGAGGGGCGTGGCACGTGGATTGTCGAGTGCCGCGAAGAAACCTGGAAGAAGGCTGGTCTCGACAAATTGAGCGAAGCAGAGTCCGCCGCATTCTGTCATCGGCTGTTCGCCGAGCACCTCGAAGGCGAAGAGTTGCTGATTAATCGATCAGTCTGGCGCACGTTCCCGACGATTCGCTGTGGCTCCTGGCGGCATGAAAACGTCGTTCTGTTGGGGGACTCGGCGCACACCGCTCACTTCTCGATCGGGTCCGGCACTAAGTTGGCGATGGAAGATTCGATCGCGCTCGCCGATGCGATTTGCGTCAACCTCGACTCGGTGCCACGTGCCTTGGAAACCTACGAAGATGCGCGTCGTATCGATGTGCTCAAGACGCAGCGCGCCGCGCAAACCAGTCTCGAGTGGTTTGAGAACAGCGAGCGCTACATCGGTCAGACTCCGCAGCGCTTCGTGTTCAACTTGATGACGCGCAGCAAGCGCATCACCCACGATAACCTCGAGACGCGCGATCCAGAATTGGTTGCCCGCGTCGATCGGGTGGTGGCCCATGAGAACTGCGTAACCGACGACAACGTGCCGCCGCCGGCCTTCCTGCCGTTTCAGGTGGGGGATGTGACGCTACCCAACCGAGTCGTCGTGTCGCCGATGTGTCAGTACTCAGCAACTGACGGTGTTCCGGATGAGTGGCATCTGGTGCATCTCGGCAGCCGTGCCGTTGGCGGAGCAGGTCTCGTTTTCACTGAGATGACGAACGTCACTGCCGACGGCTGCATCACCTCAGGCTGCGCGGGGATGTGGAACGATGACCAAGAAGCGGCATGGCGCCGCGTCGTCGACTTCGTGCACGGGCACTCCGCGGCCAAGATTGGCATGCAGTTGGCGCACGCCGGCCGCAAGGCGTCATGTAGCCGCCCATGGGAAGGCGACGCGCCGTTGCGGGATGGTGGTTGGCAGTCCATTGGCCCATCGGATCTGCCGTTCGGCGCGGACTGGCCGGCGCCGAAGCAGATGGATCGCGCCGACCTCGACCGCATCCGCGACGCCTTCGTAGCAAGCGCCGAGCGCTGCCTGCGTGCTGGCTTCGATATTGTCGAGTTGCACATGGCGCACGGCTATTTGCTGTCGAGCTTCTTGTCACCGCTATCCAACCCACGCACCGATGAATACGGCGGTTCGCTCGAGAACCGTGCGCGCTACCCGCTCGAAGTCGCGCGTGCCGTTCGCGCGGTTTGGCCGGCCGGTAAGCCACTGTTTGCGCGCATTTCGGCGACGGATTGGTTCGACGACGAAGACCGTGGCTTCACCGTCACCGAAGCCGTTCAGGTGTCGAAGTGGTTGTGCCAAGCGGGCGTTGACGTCATTGATGTCTCTTCCGCCGGCAACGTGCCCGAGTCCAAGCCGCAGTATGGCCGCATGTATCAACTGCCATTCGCCGAACGCATTCGCTACGAAGCGAATGTGCCGGTCATGGCCGTCGGTGCGATCCAAGGACTCGATCACGCCAACACGATCATTGCTGCGGGTCGCGCGGACTTGTGCGCGATTGCGCGTGGCTTCCTTGCCGATCCGTACATGGTGCAGCGCGAGGCGGTGCGGCGTGGTGTGTCGCAGCACAATTTCCCGCCTCAGTATCTCGCGGCCAAGTCCGTTCGCTAGTCGCCTAAGAGACGCGTGGGGCCATTGAGTCCGATGTTGCCCTCGACTCGATCGGCATGATGCGCTGCTGCCCGGGGGGGCAACTCCCGCATCTCGTGGACGCGAATGGGCGTGCTTAAGCACGGCAACGGTCAGCACCATGGCGTCGGCATTACGACGCCAGTGCCGGTTACGCCAGCCGCAGCGGGTATAGCCGCTGCGGCGTGATTACGTGCTTGAGCGACCAGTCGATCTGCTGGAGCAGAAGGCTCGCTAGAAGGCGTCCGCGTCGCGATACGCCTTGATCAACTTCAGTTCGCCAGCCTTGCCGCCTTCGGACTTGCCGTGCTCCATGCCGACGATGCCCTTGAAGCCCTTTTTGTGGATGTGGCGGAAGACGTTGTTGTAGTTGATCTCACCCGTGTAGGGCTCTTTGCGCCCCGGGTTGTCGCCGACTTGGAAGTAGGCAATCTCTGACCACGACCTGTCCATGTTGTGGATCAAGTTGCCCTCGGTGATCTGCTGGTGATACAGGTCATCGAGGATCTTGCAGTGCGGACTGCCAACGGCGCGACAAAGCGCAAAGCCCTGCGCCATCTTGGTCAGATACAAGCTCGGGTGGTTGAGGAAATTGAGCGGCTCGAGAACCATCACGAGTTCACTCTTGTTCTTCTCAATCTTGTCGCAGCAACGCTTCAGCAACTCGACTGTGTTGGCGAATTGGTAGCCGGCATCCTTGCGCGGGTCAATCGCACCTGGCACCACGGTGCACCACTTCGCATTGACCCGTCCCGCAACCGTGCACGCCTTGTCGATGTCCGCAAGTACGCGGTCCTGGTGGTTCTTTTTGCCCGACGCGAACGTCGGTTGCTTGAAATCACCGTGCGCCACGAACACACCCATCTGGATGCCGCACTTCTCCATCTTGGCCGCGAGTAGACGTTGCGTCGCCTCGTCTTTGTTGATCATGCCGTTGTCTTCCCACGCGCGGAACCCGTTGTCGGCTGCAAACTGCAGCTGATCGACAGGCGCCTTCGCGTGGTTGGAGAACATGCCGAAGTGCGGCGCGTAACGAAGCTGGAACGGCTTTGCGTCCGGCTTCTTCTGCTTGGGTGATTCCGCAGGCTTGGGGTCTTGCCCCAAGCTGCTAGCGGCTACGGCTGCGGCGCCGGATACGAGAAAGCTGCGTCGGTCCATGGCTTTGGTAAGTGCTATCGCTTGCTTCGTTCGAGTAGTTCGAACAGCTCGCTGTTGGTCGACAAGATCATGCTGGTCTGCTTGCCAAGGATCGTGCGATACGTATCGAGCGTCTTCAGGAAGCCGTAGAAATCCTGCGCTTCCGTACTCTGGTTGTAGGCCTCGGCGTAGATCCGGCTCGCCTCTGCATCGGCTTCGCCCTGCAGTTCCTGCACGCGCTTGTAGGCTTCCGATTCGACCTTGCGCAGGTCGCGACCTCGGCGTCCATTGATCCGCGCGGCTTCGCCTTCGCCTTCACTGCGGAAGCGCTGGGCGATCTGTTGGCGCTCACTGATCATGCGTTGGTAGATGTTGCCAACTACGTTCTGGTTGTAGTTGACGCGCTTGATGCGAACGTCGAGCAACTCAATGCCAAGGTCGGTCAGTTTCGGCGCCGCGGCATTCAGGATGTCCTGTTGCAACGCCATTCGACCGCGAGTGGCCTTTTGCTGCACGGATGCTGTAGTTCCTTCCGCTGTCTGGTTTGGCGGCAGTTCGCGATCCTTGTCGCTGCGGACCACTTCAATCAGTTCGTGCCCCGCGATCGCCGTGCGCACCTCACTGCCGATGATGTCCTCAAGTCGTGAGAGCGCGCGACGCTCACTGCCGAGCTTGACGAAATACGTGCTTGGGTCACTGATGCGCCAGCGTGCGAACGTGTCGACGCTGATGTACATCTTGTCCTTGGTCGGCATCTCGGTGGGATCACCGTCCCACTCAAGAATGCGCTTCTCCAAGCGGTTGACCTCTTGCACGAACGGCGTTTTGAAGTGCAGGCCGGGTTCGGTGACCGGTTCCCCCACAGGCCGGCCGAACTGCGTCAGGATGACGGTCTCGGTTTCGTGCACGGTGTATAGCGCACCGCCAAGGACGAACAGAATCAGCAACACAACGATGCCGATCATGATGGGAAGGATCTTCACTTGCCACCTCCTAGAGTGCTGCTCTGAACCATGGGCAATAACTGGGTGACATCCTTATCGACGATCCACGTGTTGGACAGGGTCGGAATGACTTCTGCCATCGCTTCGAGGTAGAGACGCTTGCGAGTGACCTCCGGCGCCTTCAGATACTCGACTAGCACCGAACTAAAGGCGGCAACGTCACCGGCTGCTTCGTTGATGCGCTTGAGCTTGTAGCCCTCGGCTTCACTGATGCTTTGTTCCGCTTCACCTTCAGCGCGCGGGATGATCTTGTTGTATTCACCGTTGGCGATATTGATCATCTTCTCGCGGTCTTGCTGCGCCTTATTGACCTCGTTGAACGAGTCCTGCACGGCGCTCGGTGGGTTGACGTTCTTGAGTTGTAGCTGGTCAATGACAATGCCCAACTGGTAGTCGGCGGCGAGCTTGCTGAGGCGAAGCTTGGCGCGGTCTTCGATCTCTTGGCGGCCGGTTGTGATGACTTCGTCGACGGTGCGGTCGCCAATTATCTCGCGCATCACCGCTTCGCTGAGGTCACGCAACGTCGACTCAGGAGCACGCACCTCGAACAGGAACATCTCTGGATCATCGATGCTGTATTGCACGACCCACTCGACCAGCGCCGCGTTGAGGTCGCCAGTCACCATGCTCTTCTCTTGGTCCCACGTGCGCCGCGATGGGCTGTGCTGCGTGCGGTTGGTGGCGCCTTGCGTGGCGAACCCAAACTCCAGCTTGAGCTGTCGCTTGACCGGCAGTGTTTCGACCGCGTCGATGCCGAACGGCATCTTGAAGTGTAGCCCCGGCTCTTCGATCGAGCTGAACTTCCCAAAGCGGAGGACTACCCCCTGCGAGTCTGTGGGCACTGAGTAGTACATGGTCAGTCCCATCACGAGGATAAGGACTGCGGGGATAATCCACTTCAACACCTTGAGCTTGCTCCAGTCAGGTGGGTTGCGGAATGCTAGGGTCGGCTGCGACATAGGCCCGTTGTAGGCCCCGGCAGCATGCATATCGAGGGTCGTTGCCCGATGCGGGAGCCTTATCGGTCGGTTGCGCTCTTCTCGGCGCTCAGTCGAGAGGCGCTAAGGCGTGTCCGTCAATCGATTGCTGCTGTCTACTTCCAATCCCCTGCTGCTGTTGCTCGCCGGTGGTGGCGGCGAACTTAAGTCCGCTGAATAGGGTGATGCCGACGCTGGTGGCGGCAATGCGCCAAATAGCGCCAAACCAGGTGACAGGTACGATTTCGCCGACAGCCAGAAGGTAGCCACGAGCGATGTTAAGATCGATTTGGTGCCGGTCGCCGGTGGTTCGTTCTTTGTGGGAAGTGCGAGATCCGTTGGGATGGACACGCCGTCTGGGGCACCGGCGAAGAGCGCCCGCAAAGTAAAAAGCCCGACGGCATGGGTCGGCCGAATCCGGTCTAAATGGAGATGACGTGCAGCATGGGCCGGCAGGGTTAACCGGCGATCTGCATGTCGCACGTTGCCGCGCGCCAATATTGCAAGTGGCTCAGCGAGAAGGCCGCAGGGTTCAATCGCTTGCCGACCGAAGCTGAAGGGGAATACGCGTGCCGTGCCGGCGCGAAGTCGCACTCGGTCGAGGCTGGGTGGCAACTCGCCTACGAAGGCGCCGTGGTTCCGGCCTTTTGGCGCAAGGACCCAGCCTTGGTCGCTGGTGTTAGCGACGCGTTGCCGCGAGCAGCTTGCCAGGCTGGGGCAGTCGCCAGCGGGGGTGCGGTCCAACGTGTCTGCTCAGACGTTTTTGCAACGAGTCATGGCTTTTGGCCGTCAAGCTGACGCCGGCCCTTGGCGCGGGCATGTATCCCGCTACTTTGGGGGACCCTCACCTCTCGAAACCCGCGAAACGAACGAATGACCAAGCACGGCCACGGGCTGCCCCGCAAGCGACCAGGACGCTCCGCTCAGGACGAAATCGAAGCTGCATTGCCAGAACTCGAACCGCTCGAGGATCTGCCCGAGTTGGAGGCGCTTGATGATCTTCCGCAACTCGAACCGATCGAGGAAGAAGACGAAGGTCTCGTCAAGGCGACCTGCAAGGCGAGCGATGACGCAGGCTACGATGTTGAGGTCACAGTCGACGTGCCGGAGATGCCCAAGAAGGAAGTGGCCGACGCAGTCGACGCTCCTCTGACGCGCATCGCTGGCTCGTTCGGTGAAATGCTTCGCCACCAGAAAGTCTTGGTGCGCTTCACTGGCGACGCGCTTATTGGCACGGCCATCAAGGGACTCGTTGCCGACAAGTTCAGTTCTCAGAAGCCGCTGTTGTTGGTTGTGAGTCGTGGCTTCGGTGACGAGCGCGTACTCGAAGGTGCTCTGCCGGCGGTCGAGATTACGTCTGTTGTTGTCGATGGTGAGACCAGGGTGCAGGTGGCAACAGGTGATTGCGAACTTGTCGATCTGCCGACGGCGATGGCCTCGCACATGGTCCAGTTGACTGATTCGGGCCGGGACGCGCGCTTTTTGTTCCAGTTCAAGGGCGGTGCCAAGCCTGACGCGATGATGCGTGACGCAATGGCGATGGCGTTCCGCGATGCCGGCGCCAAGAGTTGCTCGATCGGCGCACGTGTGTTGTTTGATCGCGAACTCGAAGACCGCATCAAGTGCTCAATCTCGGGCAATAAGGTCGCGATCGCGATTTCGTTGACCGATGACGACGCGACTATTGTCGACGCATTGACGTTGGTGCTGCCTAGTCATGCGGCCGCTGTCGATGGCAAGAACGTGTGCTACCAGTTTGCGCGTGAATCCGCTGAGGTTCAGGCCTTCTGTGTCGATTTCGCCCGCAACGCTGGTGCGACACTGATTGAAGTTGGCGGTCAGGATGACACCGACATTATCTGGCCGCCGCTGATCAGCGTGCGTGTCGGCAATGAAGTCGAATTGCGCCTGGCGTCAAACGGTCGTTCGCGCGCCGCGGTGTTGTCCGCGTTTGAGCGTGAGTGCGCTGAACATCACGGCGATACGAACGGTAAGCACGTGGTGATTGATTGGCCGCAGGACTTCGCACTCGATGCAGAAGCGCTGAAGAGTCTCGAGGCCGTGATGACCAAACTGTCGCCAAGGCGCCTGTGTTGTACGATCGCGCGCGATTTGCGCGAGCCGTTCTATCCCGAACCCGTGGCGTTTGGTGTGGACGGCGAAGCGCAAACGATGCGCGTCGATACTGAGGCGGGTAAGCCGCGAGACCTGCAGCGGGCGGTTGATCGTTGTTTGCCGGCAAAGGTCTCGTCGCTGCGTGGCCAATCCGTGCGTGTTGATTTCGTTGGCGATGGTGCTGTGTCGCGTACTCTCCGACAGAACGTGTGCACGGCCGTTGCAGAGGCTGGCGCGATGCGCTTGGAGATCGTCGAGGGCGGCGAGCACGACGTCTTGTTGCCGTCGATGCTGGCGGTTTCCGAAAGCGAAGCCGGCCTTTCGGTTTCGATCGTCATCGACGGTCGCGATGAGGCGCAGCAGCGCCGCGCGCTGATCCGCGAACTCGAAGGTGTTACGGTGGCATTGCAGTCGGTGACGATTGCCAGTTCCTCGGCTGCGCAAGCCGTCGGGGACTATGTTCTTGAGCAAGGCGCTTCGCGTGTCGTGCTCGATGGCGTCGAGCCGATGCAGATCTATCCGCCGCTGTTTGAGTCGGCCAAGAAGAAAGGTAAGGAAGCGCGCTTCGTGATCGAGCCGACTGGTGATGAGGCGATGGACTTGCGCATGCTCGTGGTCGAGATGCCTGCGCGCATCAAGGAAGCTGGTCTGTTGGTTGCGGTAACCGCGACGATTGTTTGGCCCGGAGCCGCGGTGGATCACGCTGGCGTTGCGGTGTTGCTCGCTGCGTTGCGCAGCAAGAACGCTTCGACTATCAAACTCGACAACGGGGCAGGTGATGCCGTGCAACTGCATCCCGAGCCGAAGGCCGAGGCAGTGATCCCTCAGTTGACGGCAGAAGACGGGGTGCCTTCTGAGGTGCCCGCTGCAGCTACAGTGACTTCGGCAAAAGCGACGCCAGCATCGAGTGCTCGCGCCGCTGTCGTGTTGCCGCCGAAGCCGGCCGCCGAAGGCGCTTTGGTCACGTTGCTTGGCCGGCGCGATGAGTCGGTCCCGCCGATGGTCATGATTGGCATCGCCGCAGGTGAAGATGCAGCGCACATTGCTGCGGTCGAAGCAGAATTACAATCGCACCTGCCGCGCTTCAGTGGTCGTGCAGTGTTGTTGATACCGCATCAGGATGGTGCGGACGCGCCCGTCCGTAGCCAAACGTCTTTAGCTGTTATGCTTGGGCGGGTTGTGCCGGAAGGAGCGGCGGCGACGCTGGTGTTCCGCGGTCCAGATGCTCAGGGTCGGCCGCACTTCCAGGTGCTGCACTCTTCGCTTCAGGGGTTGCCGGCCGGCGTGAACTTCGGCGATCCTCGCGTATCCAAGCAGCCGAACTGAATCCAATCACATCTCTCGCGTAGTATCTGGGCACTCGCGGATATCCCGCGGGATCCCCCAACTCGAGAGATAACATGATTCGATTGATCACAGCTGGCGCCATTGCGCTGCTCCTTGCCGGCTGCACCGCCGAAGCCCCGAAAGAAGCTGGTGAGGGTGGCAACACTCCGGCCAGCAACACTCCAGCCAGCAACGAAACCAAGGTTGTCGCGGCCGCTTCCTCCAAGTTCGAACTTGGCAAGCCCATATGAGGCGCTTGTGTAGCTGCCGTGCGCAGCTCATTGGAAGGTGTTGATGGTGTCGGCGAGATCGAAATCGCCCCGGGCCCCGATGGCTTCACCGTTCACTTCGACAGCAGCAAGATCAAGGCTGAGGCCATCTGCGAAGCGATCAAGAAGAAGGAACCGAACACCACGATCAAGACGTGATGATAAGGGACGCCGTGTCAGCATTGCTGGCACTGGCGTTCACCATCTCGAGTGCGAACGGCCTGCAGTTGACGATCGGAATCTGATCGTTCGCTACGGCGACTACGCCGGACTAAAGCCGTCCGGTAGGATGTTGTTGACGCGCGCGGCTTTCGATGCCTGCACCGCGTCATCGAGAACGGCACCAAGCACCGCGATATATTCGAGGTAGCGCGTGCGTCCGGCTTCGCTCAAGCGGCAAAGCGTCTGTGGGCGCTTGCCCTTGTAGCCCTTGTGGATCTCGACGATTTCAGCTTCTTGCAGCACCGTCAGGTGTCGCGACAAGTTGCCGTCGGTCAAGTTGCACAGCGACTTCAAGTCGGTGAACAACAGGCCTTCCGCGCGTGCCGCTAGTGATGTGACAATGCCGAGGCGTGCCTTTTCATGCAGCACACGATCGAGCCCTTCGTAGGCGTAGCGGCCGCCGTCTTCTGGTTCGTTGCTCATCGTTGGGACTCCGCACTCGGCAAGAGGGATGATTGGGGGCGCTCGTGGTGCCACCATAGAATGGAGGCCAGTGCCAATTGGCCGGCGGCGAACGGCAAGCCCATCGCCCATGGATCGAGTGCGAGTTCGCCAAACCACAAGCAGCACGTGCCGGTCGCGACGAACGTCACACCGACGAAGAACGCAGGTGCTGGCAGCAAGCGATGCGCCGCGAGATTGCCGAGGCCAAACAGCAACTGCCACAAGCCGGGCAGGATCCAAAGCAGGTGCGGGATGCGATCCACGACGAACCACGTCACGATTGCGCCAACGACTAGGCTTGGTGCGAACTGACGCACGGCCAGCCACGCATTCGCGGCGCTGAGTTCGCCCGGGCAGCGGAACGTGCGTCGCGTAACGACGACAGCCGCGAGCACGCCACTGATGACGGCGGCGCCACACCACAGCATCAAGTAACGGCGCGGGTAGTCGATCGGGTTCTCAAGCCACAGCGTTTGTGCGATTGCCGCAGCGATCGCAAGCACGCCAGACAACGCGACTGGAATGGCGCGCAGGCTCTTGAGGTGTTCGGTAGCGGCCAGTTGGCTGCGGATTGTCGTGATCTGGTCGATCGCGTCTCGGAGTTCCATCAGTGTCCAGGGGTTTGGCTTTGCAAGGTAAAGTAGTCGGTCTCGCTAGTTCGTCAAGCGGCCTTACGGAGCCCTTACCCAATCAGGGCGCGTTGCAGCGTCTATTGGGTCGACAAGACATGGGACGGACCCCGTGAACCAGATGCTTGCCGACGACCAAAACTTGAACCGACACCAAAGAGGTGGGCTTGTGAGCAACCGACGATTCTCTGACTACTTGGGCAAACTGGCGATGGCAGCGGCCATGACGCTGTTCTTGCCGGTACTACTGACCGCATCGCTCGGGGCCCAGTCGCCCCATATGGGCTCTTCTTGGACCCACCAGTGGGTGGTGCCGACGCGTTCCGTGCTGGCTCCTTACGGCATGGCGCCGGTGCGTATCCAAGCCGCGAGCGCCAAGGTGCGAATTCATGATCGCGCGGCGACGACGACTCTCGAGTTCGAACTCGTCAACCCGGCGGGTCGCATGCAAGAGGCCGTGTTGCTGCTGCCGGTCCCCGATGGAGCCGCAGTTTCGAACTTCACCTTCGATGGCCCGGCGAGCGAGCCGACCGCGAAGATCCTGCCGCGCGACGAAGCACGTCGCCTCTACGACCAGATCACTTCGCGTCTGAAGGATCCGGCGATGCTCGAGTTCTCGGGATACTGCTGTCTGCGCAGCAGTGTCTTTCCGGTCCCCGCGAACGGCCGCCAGAAGATCCGACTCACCTACGATCACGTTCTAGAAGTCGATGGCCAGCGCGTCGACTACGTGTTGCCGCGCAGCGAGATGCTCAGCAGTGAAGCGCCATGGTCGATCACGGTTGAGTTGACGGCGCGCACAGCGATCGGCGTCTGCTACTCACCGAGTCACGAGTTCAACGTGCAGCGTCGCGGTGCAGAGAAGATGACGCTGCGCGTCACCAAGCGAAGCCAGCGCGATCCTGGCGCATTCCGAATGTGCTACACGACGGTTGAGCAGGGGGACCATCCGACGGCTGCGATGTTCGCCTACCCCGATCCAACGATTGGCGGTGGCTACTTCCTACTACTTGCGAACGCACCAAGGATGGCTCGAGTCGGCGAACTGCGCCGCGAAGTGACGCTGGTGCTCGATCGATCGGGCAGCATGGCTGGTCGCAAACTAGAGCAGGCCAAGCTTGCTGCGATGCAGGTGCTAGAAGGTCTCGAAGATGGTGAAGGCATCCAGATCATTCATTACGGCAACGATGTCGGCCAGGCGTTCAAGCAACCGGTCGCCAAAGACGCCAATACCATGAAGGTCGCGCGTGAGTTCGTCGCGAGTATCCGCCCGCACGGCGGCACCAATATTCACGATGCTCTGCTTGAGGCCCTGCGTGCGCCAACGATGAAGGGCACGTTGCCGCTGGTCCTGTTCTTGACCGACGGCTTGCCGACGGTCGGCCCGACCAGCGAACGCGACCTGTTTAAGCTCATTCAAACTGGTAACCCGCGTAATCGTCGCGTCTTCTGCTTCGGCGTTGGCCACGACGTCAACGTGCCGTTGCTCGACCGCATCGCCGACGAAACTCGCGCGGTTACGACCTACGTGCTGCCTGAGGAAGACGTCGAGGTGAAGGTCGCGCGCACCTTTGCGCGGCTCGATCACCCGGTCTTGGCTGAGCCGACACTAATCACGGTCGATGCCAATGGCCAACCGGTTGCGCGCACCGTCGAAGTGCTGCCGCGCCGCATTAACGACTTGTTCCAAGGCGGTCAGTTGGTCGTGCTCGGTCAATACAAGGGTGACGCCGACTTGCGGTTCGAACTGCACGGCCGCACGCCGGCTGGTGAGAAGCGCTACGGATTTACGATGCCGGTGTCGTCGGCAACGACGCGCCACGCGTTTGTGCCGCGCTTGTGGGCGAGCCGTCAGATTGCGTTCTTGGTTGACGAACTGCGTCAGCAAGGCGGTGACCTCGGCGCTCCGTTTGGTGCCCCGCGCCGCGATCCGTTCGCCGATCCCCGTCTGCGCGAACTGCGCGATGAAATCCTGCGCCTGTCGGCGCGCTTCGGCGTGTTGGGCGAATACACCGCGTTCCTCGCGACAGAGGGCAGCAAACTCGATGACTGGGCGTCGTTGTCCATGGCGTGCCAGAACAGCCTGCAAGGCCGCGCCGTCGTGACTCGCAGTGGTGCCGGCGCCGTCAATCAGGCCCAGAACCTGTGGGCCCAAAAGGCGCAGACGGTTGCGAACCCTCGCAATCTCTATCTCGATCACAATCTCAATCGGGTGGAACTGAGTCAGGCGCTGCAGGTTTGTGACCGCGCATTCTTCTTGCGTGGCAACCGTTGGGTCGATGGCAACAGCGTCGTCGCGAAGAGCATCAAGCCCGACGAAGTCATCGAATTTGCGAGCGCGAGGTACTTCCAGTTGAACAACGAGTTGGCCAAGCAAGGCAACAGTGGCGTGCTATCGCTGAAGGGCGAGATCCTGCTCGCCATTGGTGGCAAGAACGTGCTGATTTCAGCCGCACCGCCTCTGACTGCTGGGCCGACATTCGTGCCAGCAACCAAGGAACCGGCAACCAAACTGCCACCAACCAAACTGCCACCAGTCAAATTGCCACCAAGGCAAACCAAGAAGCCGGTCATCAAGAAGCCTGGCAAGACCCAACCCCCGAAGATTAAGACCCCAAAGGCACCCGTGCAGAAGGAGATCCGCTCATGATTCGCGCAACCTGTTCCCTGTTCGCCCTAGCCAGCCTCGCGTTGGCACAGGCCCCGATCGCTAGTGTCCCGATCCGCGTCAAACCCGTCGATTCTGACAAGCCGGTTGTCGCCGCGATGAAGTCATCGCGATCGATCGATCTCGTTATCTGTCTGGACATCAGCGGCAGCATGAACGGCTTGATCAATGCCGCTCGCCAGAATATCTGGTCGATCGTCAACGACATGGCCACGCTCAAGCCGCAACCCGAACTGCGAGTTGCCTTGCTGACCTACGGCAGTCCCGCCTACGGCAGCGAGACCGGCTTCGTCTCGATCCAGTCCGGGTTGACGACCGATCTCGATCTGGTGTCGCAGAAACTGTTCGCGCTGTCGACCAACGGCGGTAGCGAATACGTCGCCCGTGTCGTCAAGCGCTCGATTGATGATCTCAAGTGGTCTAGCGATCCGCAGGCTCTCAAGTTGATTTTCGTCGCCGGCAACGAAGCCGCGACGCAGGATCCCGAGTTCGATGCGATGCAGATGGCCAGCATGGCAATCGGCAAGGGCATCCTGGTCAATACGATCTACTGCGGCAACCAGCAGAAGGCCGAGGCCGAAGGTTGGCGTCAGGTCGCGCGCATGGCCGACGGCAAGTTCGTCGCGATTGAGCAAGACCAGATCGCTGTCATCGAGACGCCGTTCGACAAGGAGCTAATGGCACTCAGTGCACAGATCAACACGACCTACCTGACCTTTGGCGCGAACCGTACGGCCTGGGCCTCGAACCAGGTCGCCCAAGACAGCAACGCATTGACGCTCAACTCGGCTGCTGCCGCACAGCGCTGCCTAACCAAGGCGACTGCGCTCTACTTCAATCCGACCAACGATCTGTGCGACGCGGTCAAAAACCCCAAGTTCGATCTCGCTGCGGTCAAGAAGGAGGACCTGCCCGAAGAACTACGCAAGATGACGCCCAAGCAGTTGCAGGCGCATGTCGGCAAGATGCAGGCGAAGCGCGGCCAGGTCCAGAAGCAGGTCGCGGAGATCGGCCGCAAGCGCGACGCCTACGTGAAGGAAGAGCGTCGTAAGAAGGCGAAGGGCGGCGAAACGCTGTTTGAGGATGCGATCCTTGAATCGGTTCGCGAGCAGGCACGTTCGCGCGGCTTTGAGCGTCGGCTTGAGCCAGCGGTCGAGACGCTGAAGGTGGAGTCGCCGAAGCAGAGCGTTAAGAAGAACCCCGTCGACGCGCGTTTCGAGAAGATCATCAAGGACGCGGTGAAGGGCTACGAGGGGTTTTCGCTCGTTACCGGTCAGCCCAAGATCGCGCCGACTGATTGCCGCATGCCCGGGCCATTTGTGCGCTCGTCCGAGGCCAGCAAGCAGCACGGTGGCAAGCTCTACCTGCTCTACGCACGCAACGCCGACGGCCTCGAATACATCAAGAAGGACGAGCCCGCGAAGGTTGGCCAGACGTTGGTCAAGGAGGCGTGGGCCAAGGTGAAGGGCAAGCAACAAGGCAAGACCGAGGCCAGTAAGCGGTATCCGCTGGGCCTGTTGCACCACGACGGCAAGCAGGATTACCACGCCGGTGACTCACAAGGCTTGTTCGTCATGCACAAGTTGGCGAAGAGTACTGAGGGCACCGACCTTGGCTGGATCTACGGTACAATCGACAAGAATGGTCGCGTTACCGGCGCTGGCAAGATGGCTTCGTGCATCAAGTGCCATGTCGATGCCGCAAATGATCGCCGCTTCGGACTACGCTAATCACCATGTCGAAGACCGTGCTCGTCGTCGAAGACGATCCTGCGATCCGTCGCGGGCTGGTCGATGCTTTACAGTTCGATGGCTATCAAGTGATCGCCTGTGAGGACGGCAATGTTGGCATGCAGACCGCGTTGTCGGCCGAACTCGACCTCGCGGTCCTGGATGTCATGATGCCTGGCCACGACGGCTTCGAGATCCTGGCCGAGGTTCGCAAGTCGCGGCCGCACTTGCCGGTGATCTTGGTCACGGCGCGAGGTGCCGAGCAGGACCGCATTCACGGTCTCGAGATCGGTGCCGATGACTACGTGGTCAAACCGTTCTCAAGTAAGGAACTGCTGGCGCGAGTTGGTGCGGTGCTGCGCCGTAGCGCGGAGCGGCCGAGCGACGTCACTCGCGTCGACGTTGCTGGTCGTGCAATCGATTTCGAACGCCGCGAAATCGAGCGACCCGACAAGACTCGGGTGCAACTGTCGGAGCGCGAGACCGAGTTACTGCGATACTTGGTGCAGAACCGCGGTCGCGCCATTGCGCGCACTGAGATCCTCGAACGTGTTTGGGGGCTGCCAGGAGGCGACTCGTCGACGCGCGCCGTAGACATGCACATCGTCAATCTTCGTGGCAAACTCGCCGATCCGTCGGACGCCCCACAGGTCGTTTTGACCGTTCGCGGCAAGGGCTACATGCTGGCTGTGGCGAACGGAGAGTCCGCATGAGTTCACGGCGAACCCAAGCATCGCTTTGGTTTGGCGTCGTTACCGGCGTCATGTTGTTGGTGCTTTCGTGGTTGACGGTGGCCTTGCTGCAACTCGAACGTGACGAGCGCGAAGCGCGTCGCGACTCGGCGGTGCAGGAACGGTTGCGCCTGGCGCTGTGGCGTATGGATAGTTGGATGTCGCCGCAGCTTGCCCGTGAGAATTTGCGGCCAGCCAGTGACTACTCCGCTTTTCCATCCGCAGCCACCGCCTGGACGCGCGGCTTCAGTCGTATCGGCAAGGACGAGGTGATGGTGCAGTCACCGTTGCTCGGCGCTGAGTCACCGCTGTTTCCATTGCACTTCGAAGTGGGCGCCAACGGCATATGCAGTCCGCAGGTGCCGGTTGGTAACGAGCGCGATTTCGCCGAAGCCAACGGCATCGCCGCGGCTGTGCTGGATCGAGCTCGTCAACAGTTAAAGGAACTCGAAGTAAGCCTGCCGGTGGGCGCGTTGCAGAAGAAGCTCGGTGGTGCGGTCGCAAAGTTGCCCCACTTGGGATGCAACATCGTCAACAATGCGGCCCTGCCACAGACAGTCCAGCAGAAGAAGGCGCCTGCACAACAGGTCGCCCAGATGCAGCAAAGCGTTAACGAACTGGACAACCGGCAACGTAACTTTCTCAACAACGTCGCGAGCGACTCCACTGCCTACGCGAACCCTGGCAGCTGGATGGCGAGTAGCGGCGAAGTCGTCGGCCCAATGGTGCCGGTCTGGATCGATGGTACTGAGGCATCACTGGTGTTTGCGCGTCGCGTGCAAATCTCCGGTGAGACGCGTATTCAGGCGGTGCTCGTCGATTGGCAGCGCTTGGAGCAAGAGCTGCTCGCGCTCGTGCCCGACCTGTTTGAAGACGGCGATGCCCGCGTCATTCGCTGCGAGCTACCGACACCCGACGAACAGCCGTCAATGATGGCCTCGGTTCCAGCTCGACTGGTGGCCCATTACCGCGGGCCCGTGATCAGCGCCGACTTGCCCGTGACGACGATCCTGTGGACTACCTGGGGCGTGACGGTGCTTGGTTTGCTAGTGCTCGGCTTCACGCTGCGCGCCGCGCTTGGCTTTGGCGATCGGCGTGCGCGCTTTGCATCGGCGGTGACGCACGAACTTCGAACGCCTTTGACGACGTTCCGGATGTACAGCGAGATGCTGGCGGAAGGCATGGTCAAGGATCCCGAGGATCAAAAGCACTACCTGCAGACGCTGCAACGCGAGTCCGACCGCCTCGCCCGTGTCGTCGAGAACGTGCTCGCTTGGTCCCGGCTCGAAGAAGGTCGCTTCACCGCTCGTCGCCAGCGCGTTGGTGTCAAGAACCTGATCGATGCAGTCATTCCGGCGCTCGGTCAGCGTCTTGGCGAAGTGAACATGACGTTGGATGTGAACGTGGATGACGACGCGCGCGAACTGGTCGTTGAGACCGATGAAGAAGCAGTCGGTCAGATTCTGTTCAATATCGCGGACAACGCAGCCAAATACGCAGTGGGCGCGGAGGACACGCAGGTGCACCTGACCGTGCGTCAGAAGGGCAGGCTTCTTGAACTAACAATGTGTGACGGTGGCCCGGGCATTCCGGTGAAACATCGCAACAGCATCTTCGTGCCTTTTGATCGAGGCGCGGTCATGGGGAGCAGTAACGATGTGCCGGGTGTCGGTCTGGGTTTGCCATTGGCCCGCGGCTTAGCGCGGGACCTGCAGGGGAATCTTCGCCTGCAGGGCAACCCAGGCGGTGGCGCGTGCTTCGTGCTCGAATTGCCAGTCGCTTGATTGTGGTGGGGCCGCGCAGGCTCAAGCGTGACCTCTGAGATACACGATTGGAGGGCGGTTCTCGGGTGGCGGGATGCCATCATGGCATTCGGAGAATGCTATGAACAAAACCCTCACTCTGTTGCCGCTGACCCTGTTGTTCGCCACTGGCGTGGCGTTCGCGCAGAAGCAGGCGGCGCCCGCACCAGATCTCACGAAGACGCAGGCGCGTGCGTTGATGCACAACAAGCGTGTGCTCGTTGTGCTTAGTGCCGATGGCGAAGACTTTGCCAAGGACCTCAAGCGCAACCGCGCCTTGTCGCGCAAGTTACTCTACGAGTTTGAAACCATCGCCTTCACTGGTGCAGCTGCTGCTAAGAAGTGGCAGTGGCAAGGCGCAGGTAGTGGCGTGGTCGTTACCGACGCGGCAGGCAAGGAACTTGGCCGGTTCACCGAAGGCGAGCTCGCCGGCAAAGCGGCGCTCACGAAGCTTGAGCCGCTGTTCTGTAAGCCGGTCAGTGCCGACAAGAAACTCGCGGCTGCGATGGCCGAAGCGAAGAAGAGCGGTCGCAAGATCCTGATTCGCTTCGACGCTCCTTGGTGAGGCTGGTGCAAAGTGCTCGAGGAGTTCCTCGGGCGAGACGTGGTTGCGCCGATTTACAACAAGGGTTGGGTCGACGTGATGGTCGATGTCGATCGCGATACCGGTGGCAAAGCGCTGAACGAACGTCTGAAGGGCAAGCGTTCTGGCGGTCTGCCGTGGTCCGTGATCCTCGATGAGGGCGGCAAGGAGATCGTTAGTTCAAATGCCGAGCCCAAGGGTGGCAACATCGGTGGCCCGGTGTCTCCCGAAGAGTGCGCTTGGCTCGTTGAGATGCTACGGCGCAGTAGTGGCGAGAAGGTCAGCGCGGGCGAACTCAAGCTTGTCGCAGCGGCGCTTGAGGCTTACAGCAAGCCACGTCGTCGGCCTCGCTAGCTTCCTGGCTACGACTTAGTTGCGAGCGCCGCGCAGCCGTGGCAGCTCGCGTGGCCCACTGGGATTTGTAGTCCAGTGGTGCCCGCCGCGTGGTGCGGGCTGCGACTACCGCAGCTTCTCGAACTCGTCGCCAGGCGTCCAAGTTGGCGCCTCGTCTGCGTTGGCCGTTTCGATCAGAAGGTTGAACAACACCCGCATGTCGCTGACCGCACCTTTGAAGTTCCACCACTTCGCGAGTTCATCGGTCGGCTGGTGGTAGTGCACCGTCGTGTAACTCGCCTTCATGCGCTTGCGGTTCGCGGGCTGGTCTAAGAACTCCTTGCCACCCTTGAAGAACGCAGCGGGCACGCCAATGCGCGCAAAGTTGAAGTGGTCACTGCGGTAGAACAAGCCGAGGTCGGGTTGGCTGTCGGGCTTGATCTCGCGACCGCGCGCGGCGGCGATCTTCGACGCGACATCGCTGAGGCTGTTCTTGCCGAAGCCGATGAACTCGATGTCCGTGGTCGGTCCCCAAACGTTGAGGCCATCGACGTTGACGTTGGCAATCAGTTGCTTCTTGTCGACGGTCGGATGCTCGGCGTAGTACTTCGAGCCAAGCAGGCCAGACTCTTCGGCGGTCACGGCCAAGAACAGCATGCTGCGGCGGCGTTCGGGTAGCAGCGCGGCAGCGCGTGCCAGGGCCAGCATGCCCGCGCATCCGGATGCGTTGTCGACGGCACCGTTGTAGATCGCGTCATCGCCGCGTGGCTTGCCAATGCCGAGGTGGTCGAAGTGTGCCGTCAGCACGACATACTCGTCCTTCAGTTGCGGGTCGGTGCCTGGCAACACGCCGACGACGTTCGCTGATTGCATCTCGCGCAGGTCGTTTTGGATCGCCAGGTTGACGGTGACGCCAAGCGGAACCGGGGCCTGGTTGCCCTTCTCGGCGCGCGCGCGCAGTTCATCGAGGTCGTGGCCGCCGAGGTTGCACATGGTCTTGGCCGCGGCCTCCGAGCACCACGAGCGAACCGCGATCGTCGGCTTGCCTTCTTCAAACGGCAGCCAGAAGTTCTCGCGGCCGTGGCTAGATTGGATCACCTGGAACGGGTAGCCGGCCGACTCATTGGTGTGAATGATCATCACCCCAGCAGCGCCACGGCGGGCGGCCTCTTCGAACTTGTAGCTCCAGCGGCCGTAGTAGAGGCGCGTCTTGCCGGCGAAGGACTCTTCGCTGACGGACGGGTCATTGTTCATGACCAGCAGCACCTTGCCGCGCACGTCGACGCCTTGGAAGTCGTCCCAGTTCTGCTCGGGGGCGTCGATGCCGTAGCCGACGAAAACTACCTCCGCTTCGTTCCAGGCCGCGTTCGCATCGGGACTGCCGGCGACGGCGGTGTAGTCGGTCGGCGCTTGAAAGGCGGTGGTGCCCTTGGGGCCGCGTGCCTGCAGTGATTTGGTGACGTTGGACTTGATGCCGAGAATCGGCACCGGCTGCAGCCAGCCACCGTCGGCCGCGCCTGGCTCACAACCAGCGGCGCGCAGTTGCGCGGCCATGTAGTTGCGCGCGAGCACGTCGCCTTCGGTGCCGACGCCGCGGCCACCGAGTTCATCGCTGCTTAAGAACTCAACGTGGGCTCGCAAGACGCCTTCGTTGATCTGCGACTCGCAAAATGACATCGCGTGGTCGGTGTCGAGAGTGGCGCAGGACGCGAGCGTGACTGCTGCGAGAGTTAGGTAGACGAAGACTTTCATGGATGGTTGTGGGCGACGAACACTTTGACGGGGCGGGGGATGCCAAGGACTACATCGTGGATCACGCGGGCTTCGCAGGTGGCATCGCTAACAGCCTCGGTCATTCACTGTTCGAGATCCATTCCCCCTGCGTTTTCACCAGTCTTCAATCGCAGGTTTGCCAGCGAGTAGCGAAGCTTGGGCAGCACGGAGTTAGTTCAGTCCTCTAGCAAGAACGATATGTCACACGGTGGCTGGAACTCTTCGGGCTCCTGGGCTCGGCGGAACAACCGGGCATTGGTTGTGCCGCGCAACTGCATCGTGGGGCCGGTGACACGCAGCATGCACCCCTCGCGCAGGCCGAGCACCGGCACTTCGTGCTCTTCGTGGAATTGCTGGATGCGCTCTGCTCGAGTCTCGCCCATGTGTGCGCTGCTCGGGTCCGGGTCGAGGTAGTGCGGGTTGATCTGGAACGGCACCAGTTGCAGCGCCGTGAACGACGGCGGTTGCATGATCGGCATGTCGTTGGTCGTGCCAATCGACAACGCGGCTACGTTGGTTCCGGCACTGCTACCGATGTAAGGCATGCCGGCAAGCACGCGCCTCTGGATCGCTGGAATCAGGCCGTGGTGCGCGAGCGCCGCTAGTAGCCGGAACGTATTGCCGCCACCGATGAAGACCGCATCCGCGCCGTCGATGGCTGCCACCGGGCTTGTGTGTTTGTGCACCGAGTCGAGGTCGTGCCCCATGGCTGCGAACACCTCACCGGCCTTCTGCGCGTAGCCATCGTGATCGGCGAGCGCGAACGGCACGAACATCACGCGCTTGCGGTCGCCTAGGAAGTCTTTGATCTCGGCTGCGCAGTGTTCTAGGTAGCCGCCGCCGTGCATCGTCGAGTTGCTGATCAGTAGCAGGTTTGCGCGGCTTCGTTGGGACATCGGGATAGAGGGTGGCATGGCTGATTAGAGGTCGTTGGGATCTGCTCCGACTCGCAGCAATATTGACGTCACGGGTGGCGCAGATGACGAGGGGGCGGTTCCGCGAGTGGGGGAGTCGCTCATGTCAGTGTCTCGCGATGGCTGGCCTACCGCAGAATATCGGTCAGTTGCTCAGCCAGTTCAGTCTTGCCAGCGGACGTCAACGCGGCGTGGATCCGGGCGGCGATGGCGCGCGGCTTGCGCTTCAGGCCATCATCTTCGTCGAGGCTGCCCGGTCGCAATTCAGCGGCTTGCACCAGGTCCTTCACGGCGCCCCTCGAGTTCTTGCGAAGGTGGCGGATTTCAGCGCGGCCCGCGAGCGCGAGCACGGCGTAGTGATGGGCCGTGTCGAGGTAGGCATCGTTACCCGTCGCACTTGCTAGGAAACGCTCGATGCAATCGCTGTAGGCGTTCTCTGCTTCGATGGAACGACTGTCGAGCGTGTGCCGTTCTGCTGCGATCAGTGCCGCATAGCCGGCATACCATTGTGCGGTCGCGCGGTCTTTTGCGTCGGTGACGTACTTCGCGTAGCGGTGGCGCATGCGTTCGGCGCCGAGGTCCACCATCAATCGCGTGCGCCAACGGTCGTGAGCCGTGATCGAACCGGGAAAGCGCTCTACCAGTTGCTCAAGTCGCGATTGGGCTTGGGCGCGTAAGCCTGCGAACTCAAGCAGCGAGATGCCCGCGAGCATGCCGCGTTCGTCGCCCACGTCGTTCTTGCGCAGCAGTTCCATGACGATATTCGTGCGGGCCACTTCGCGGCTCAGGCTGGTGGTGCCGTCGCCTTGGGCTCTTCCGAAGGCGGTCTGTGCGGTTAGCTGCAGCAATACGTCGAGGTAGTTGGCAGCAAGCCAGCCATCGGGTTCGCGGTTGCTCTTGCCGGCGGCCATCGACTCGATCGCGGCCTTTGTGGCGGCCTTGATGTCGCTGCGATACCACGTGGTGATCGCTAGTAGTGCGTTCGCTTCTGCTTGCAGAGCCTCGCTCTTCACCTTTGCCGCGTTGCGTTGTGCGTCCGCCAGCCACATCTCAATGCCGGCGCCGCCTTCTTGCATCAACATGAGTGCAAAGGCGGCCTGCGCCGTGGCCAGTTGCAGGCGCATGTTGTCGTCGTCGCGTTGCTTGCGAATGCCCGCTTCGATGCGGTCGAGTTCGGCTTCGATTGCCTCGCGACCTTGGGTCAGTTTGCTTAGCTGCCAGACGTTGCGCCATGGCTGTGCGAATGGCTCTGTGCTCGCTGAGAAGTGCGAGGCGATGCGTGCCGCGTCGGAGTTGTTCTGGCCGAGTATGCGCAATTGCGACACCAGCAACTGCCGCACTTCGGGAATGGTGATGCGTGCCAGTGCGTCTTCGATGTCGATCAACGCGCTACTGTCGCCGACCTCGCTAAGGGCTACGGCAGCAAGCCCGATCAATTCTTCATCGGGGTCGCGCAAGCCCATGCGCAGTAGGTCGATGGGATTGTTCTTAGCGGTCGCCGCCTGCTTCAGCAGTTCACTGCGGGCCTGCTTGTTGCCAGAGCGGTAACGTCGCTCCAGCAGCGATCGCGCCATCGCGTCGCGGCGGCGGAACATCTCTGTGACGTCGTCGGTGCTGTCGAGGTGCTTACGGTTGGCCTTGCCCTCGTGCTTGGCAATCGCGTTAATCGCGACGCTCATGCGGTTGTCGAGGAAGCGATCGAATAGCACCTTGCCCGCGGTGCTGACTCCGACATGGCGTGGCGCATTGCGCTTGTTGTTGAAGAATCTGCGGAACAGTTCCGGTTCGATGTTGATGTGCTCGCTACACGTGCAGCCCTTGAAGCGCGGGCACTCGATGCGGTTACCGAGCGCGTCGTAGTCGCGTTCCGTGTGGCGATCGGGTGATGCAACGACGCACACGTAGTTGCGCGTGGATTCGATGAACGCGTTGTCGTGGTAGGTCGAGCCGGCGAACCGTTCGTTGAACACTTCGCCATCCATGTTGACGACGACGAGCAGCGGTAGGCCGGTTTCCTTCTGCACGGCCAGTGCGTCCTCGAGCGTGCGTTGCCACGCAATTTGCTGCGGCTCAACCGGGTTAGTTGCCGTGGTGGGGGTTTGCGGGGAGGTGCCTAGGGCAGCGATAGTCAGGCTCAGCAATGCGATCATGCGGCGGCGATCCTACGGGCCGCGCGTACCACCGCGAAGCCACTATCGGTGAGGATTACTCCGGGAGCCCAATGACTAGCTTGCCCCGCCCGTGGTCTCAAGCGGCGGAGTGGTGTCCGCCCAAAGTCCTTGCGGCTGCTAGGGAAGCGGGTGAGCTTCGCTCAGTTCCAGCACGATCGAGCGATAGCGTCCGGGATCTTCGCCTCGAACCAAGCCGACGACGATGTCGACCAGTTGGTCGATTTCGGCAGTGCCGAAGCCTCGGGTGGTTACGGCGGGTGTGCCGAGACGCAGGCCGGATGTCACCATTGGCGGCAATGGGTCATTGGGCACCGCGTTCTTATTAACCGCCAGACCCGCTGCGAGTGCGCGCTCTTCGACGTCGGCTCCGGTCATGCCGGTGCCTTGTAGATCGACGAGAACGATGTGGTTGTCGGTGCCACCGGACACGACTTTCAGGCCTTCGCCTATGAGGCGGTCGGCTAAGTGCGTGGCGTTCGTCTGGACGCTCTCTTGGTAGGCGCGGAACTCAGGCCGCAGGGCTTCGCCAAAGGCGACGGCCTTGCCGGCAATCTGCTGCACCAACGGCCCGCCTTGCGAACCGGGGAATACGGCCGAGTTAATCTTCTTGGCGACATCTTTCGTCGACAGGATCATGCCGCCACGTGGACCGCGCAGTGTCTTGTGCGTTGTCATCGTGACTACGTCAGCGATCCCGACCGGGCTAGGCACGAGGCCCGCGGCGATCAAGCCTGCAGGGTGCGCGATGTCTGCGAGCAGGAACGCATCATGCTCCTTGGCGATGTCCTTGAACGCTTGGTAGTCGATGTTGCGCGCGTAGGCGCTGCCGCCGGCAATTAGCACCTGCGGCTTGTGTGCCTTCACGAGGTCGCGCACTTCGTCGAGGTCGATGCGACCGTCGCTGTTGACGCCGTACTGCTTCGGTTCAAACAAGATGCCCGTCGCGCTGCGCGGGTGGCCGTGGCTGAGGTGGCCGCCGTCCTTCAGGCTCATGCCGACGATGCGGCCGTTTGGTCCGGCCAGCGCCATCAATGCAGCCAGGTTCGCCGTCGTGCCGGAGTGCGGTTGCACGTTGGCTGCCTCGGCACCAAACAACTTCATTGCGCGGGCGCGAGCGAGTTCTTCGATGCCGTCCGCGACTTCACAACCGCCGTAGTAACGTCGCGAGGGGTAGCCTTCGGCGTATTTGTCGGTAATGCGGCTCTGGCCGGTTTCACGGACGGCGGCGGAACTATGGTTCTCGGAAGCGATCAGTGTCAGCGTCGAACTCTGACGCTGGTCCTCTCGTTGTAGCCATGCTGCGACTTCGGCGTCCTGTTCTTTGAGCAGGTCCGGATGCGATTCGACGTTGTTCACAGTGGCAGAACGTAAGGCCCCGTGCCGTCTTGGGCTAGTACTCGCCTGAATGCGCTGAAGCGGTAAGGGCACGAAAATTGAGTTCTGACTCTGCCTGTGGCGGCCAATGTGGTGTTCAATCCGTGCCAGCGTGAAGAGCGAGCAGGGCGAACCACATGGTTGTGGCAGCCTGCGACCGGCCGCGCTCGTGGAGCCTCCTGAATTGAGCACACCGCAGAAGGACCTGCGCGCGTGGACTACGCGTGACAGTGCCGAGCTTTACCAACTGTCCGCATGGGGCGGCGACACTTACGCCGTCAGTGATGGTGGGGACCTCGTGGTTCAGCCACAAGGCCCAGATGGCCCCAAGTTCTCGCTGCCGGCTTTGGTCGAGGACTTGCGCAGTCGCGGCATCGAATTACCGATGTTGTTGCGAGTCTCTGACATTCTCGAACGGCGAGTTCAGGATCTGGCGGGCTCGTTCGCTAAGGCGATCGCCGAGTGTGGCTACAAAAGTCGCTATCGCCCGGTCTTCCCGATCAAGGTCAACCAGCAGCGCGACGTCGTCGAGGAACTTGTCGAGTTCGGCAAACCTCACGCTCTTGGTCTCGAGGCTGGCAGCAAGCCCGAGTTGCTGATCGTGCTGGCGCACATGACCAACCCGGATGGGCTGATCATCTGCAATGGCTACAAGGACGTCAGCTACATCGAAACGGCGATGCTCGCCAAGAAGATGGGGCTGCACACGATCATCGTGATCGATCGCTTCGAAGAACTCGAAACAGTGATCGAGGTCAGTGAGCGGTTGCGTCTGCGCCCTCATATCGGCGTGCGTGCAAAGTTGGCGAGTCGCGGCGCGGGCAAGTGGCAGGAATCAGGCGGAGACCGATCCAAGTTCGGACTGACCGCCGACGAGTTGATCCAAGTCGTGGAGCGACTGCGCGGCCTCGGCATGCTCGACTGCCTCGAGTTGCTGCACTTCCATATTGGCAGCCAGATCACTGCGATCCGCGCCATCAAAGATGCCCTCAAGGAAGCGATGCGCTTCTACATCGAGTTGCATGAACTTGGCGCTGGTCTCAAGTTTCTTGATGTCGGTGGCGGTCTGGCCGTCGACTACGACGGGTCGCAGACCAACTTCCATAGCTCGGCGAACTACACGCTGCAGGAATACGCGAACGACGTGGTTTTCGCGGCGCAGCAGGCGTGTGATGAGAAGGGTATCGATCACCCCGACATCGTCAGTGAGTCCGGGCGCGCGTTGACGGCCCATCACGCGATTCTGGTTTTTGACGTGCTTGGAGTTGCTAGCCAGCGCGTTGACGTTCCGGTCGGTGCGGACCAGCACGAGAATACGACGATCGTCAACATGCTGCAGATCTTGAAGGATCTGTCGCATAAGAACTTCCTCGAGAGCTATCACGACGCGTTGCAGCTTAAGGAAGAAGCGAACAGCTTGTTCCGGATGGGCTACCTCGACCTGAAGGGCAGGGCGATTTCCGAATCGCTGTTTTGGGCGATTTGCGATCGTCTCAGGCAGATCGTCAAGACGCTTGAGCACGTGCCAGAAGATCTCGAAGGCCTGGAGCGCGCCCTGGCGGACACCTACTACTGTAACTTCTCGGTGTTCCAGTCGGCGCCCGACCACTGGGCCGTCAAGCAACTGTTCCCGACGATGCCGATTCATCGGCTCAACGAGCGGCCCACGCGCCGCGCGATTCTGGCGGACCTGACCTGCGACAGTGATGGCAAGGTCGATAAGTTCATCGATCTGCGCGGCGTTAAGAACGTGCTGGAGGTCCATAAGACGGCCCCTGGCAAGCCTTACTACATCGCCATGTTCCTGGTCGGTGCTTACCAGGAGATCCTTGGCGATCTTCATAATCTGTTCGGCGACACCAACGCGATTCACGTCGCGATGGACGACGATCATGGTTATCGCATCGAGCGAGTCATCGAAGGCGATTCGGTTGCCGAAGTGCTCAGCTACGTGCAATATGACAAGCAAGAACTCATCCGCCGCATGCGCCGGCGCTTAGAGCAGGCGGTTCGCACTGGCAATGTCAATATGAAGGAGTCCGCGTTGATGATGCGTCGCTACGAGGAAGGGCTTGCCGCCTACACATACCTCGTCGACGATGATGCCGAGATCGGACGCGACGATGGTGGCTCTGATGTCGCCCGCAATGGTAGGTCTGGCAGTGCCGATTCAGTCGGTGACACTATGTCTGCTGCTAGTTCATCTGCGGATGGTACGGTCTGACCGTTGGCCCCCGTGTGTGCGTGACTCCTCAGCGTCGCGCGCGTAAGTTTTAGAACTATACGACTGTCGAACTACTGTTATGCACGCAGCTGTCTTTGTCGATTTTGAGAATCTGTTCCTGTCACTCAAAGGCCGCGAAGAACTCAGCGGATTTCGCATTCGGGAGCTGTCGCTTGGCATCCTCGAGCAGCTGAAGCAGCGCTTGCATATCGACAAAGCACCGATGGTGCTCGGCCGTTCTTACGCGGCGTTCGACACGTATCCTGGGATGGAGGTTGCGCATGACCTTGCGCTGATGGGCTTTGATCCGCAATACGTGCTGGTCGGCCACGCCGGCAAGAACTCGGCGGATGTGCAGTTGGCGTGTGATGTTTGCCGCGTGCTTTACCGCCGCCCGGACATCGACGCGATCGTGATCGTGTCCGGCGACCGCGACTTCATTCCGATCGCGCGCCAGGTGCTCGAAGAGAATCGCGAACTGCGCGTTGTCGCCATCCCCGATAGCACCAGTGGCGACCTGCGCATGCGGGTTGGTGCCGACCGCTTCTGGAATGCGCTCGATCTGATCTCGGTCGAGAAGCCGGAGCCAAAGCCCGCTGCCGAGCCGGTGGCCCCGCCGGTTGAGAACGGTCAGCCGCCGTTACCGGCCAATGGTGTCGACTCCGAGGAGCTGGATGAGCACAAGGCGGCGATTGTCGGCCACATTCCGGTGACCTGGCGCACCGATGAGCTGCCGCAAGACGCCAACGTGGCCGAGCGCCTTAACCAATGCGTGGATCTAATCCTGCGTGCCCAGGAGCGACACGGCAGCGCGGAAGTTTGGTTGTCGCCGTTCCTCAAAGGCCCCATGAGCCATCATTTCAGTGGTCTCGTGCATCCGGAACGGCGCGCGTTGATCAACGAACTGCGTCATCGGGGTGTTATTCAGATCGAAGAGCGCGAGAATCAGTATGCGGATCACCCCTACTCGGTGATCGTAATTGACCAGACGCACTCGATGGTGGTCGTCGCGGCTGAGCACCAGAAGAAGCAAGACGAAGCGGATTGAGTTCGGCCTAAGTGTCCCCCGAACTGTCCCTCGAACCTGACTGCCTGAGCGACTGCCGTTCCCCGGACAGTTGCTGCTAGACTCAGTGGCCTGATTCCCAAGGCTGCGCGAACCGAGACCCCTCGATGACTAGAAACCTGCCCCTTCTTGCTGCTGCTGTTGTTGTGTGCGGAGCCACCGCGATGGCGCAATCCTTCCAGCAACTCGTGGATAGCCGCAACGGTGCGAACCCATACTCGTCGCTCTTTCAGATCGAGGCGGGCGCGATTGGCGCGCTGACGCAAGGCGGTGATGCCAGCGACGAACTGCGTGGCCTTGATGACACAGTTAGTTGGGATGGCCACGTCTACTACCGTGACGAGGCGTTTGGGTCGAGACGCGGCACGCTCGAAGCCTATGCCGGTCGCGATGGCATTTTCACCAGCTTCCAAGATGGCAACATCATTGGCGACGACACGGTGACGCGGTTTGAGTTCCGCGCGCGGCCGTGGGTGTTCTACCGCGATGGCTACTACGAGGCCGACGAGTTGC